>NZ_JBSWCE010000013.1:0-170907 GCF_056780015.1 Micromonospora sp. R311 | reverse complement strand
GACACCGGATCCCGACGGGCCTCGACCGCCAATCGAGTCGCACGCTCACGCAGCTCATCGTTGTACTTCTTCGGTGCGGGCATCGCTGGTGTTCCTCCCAGGTTTCGATGTCTCCATCAAACCCGGTGCGGAACACTTCCGTGCGGTCACATCGTTCAGTGTCGCGGTCATCACGGCACCTTCCTCGCCGGGCACCACACCCGGCGGGTCAGGCCGGACCGTTACATCCACAGTCCCTCACGAGATGAGTTGACCGAACCGGCCGCTGTAAGGCATGTCCTGGGACAGATGTGTAAAGCATGTGCCGGGACAGGAAACGTTTCGTCGAGAGCCTGCTCTGGGAGGCTTCCGGGGTGGGGAGGAACGTGGATCCGGACGAGCGTGCAGGTTGCGTGGTTGTGGAGGTCGGGGAGCGGCAGGCTTGGCCGTTCATTACCTTTGCCGACGGTGGGACCGCGCCGTCGCGTGAAGCTCGGCTTTACCTCGACAGCTTGTGGCAGGTTCGGTTGATTACCGGGTCGGGACGGGCGTTGCCGGCGTCGGCAGATGTGTCCCGGTTGCTCGACCTGAACAGCCTGACGGTGGAGTGGGCTCAGGTCAGCGCGGCTTATGAGGGCCGCCCGCCGAACTGCCAGTCGTGGACCTCGATGTCGGCGTATCGGTCCGGGTTGAGGACGGCGCGTGCGGTGTCCTGGTCGGGCGACCTGAGCAGCACCGCCGTACCCAGCCAGGTAGTGCCGTTGTCGGAGAGCAGCGGCCCGTACGCGATCAGCTCGTCCCGGTCGGGCGGCACGGCGAGATCAGCGGCTTCCCCCCAGCCGAAGCCGAGCACCAGGTACCGGTCGCCACCGGTCCGGCCACCGGGAAAATCCCACATCGTGCGCCCCAGTAGGTTGCGCCACCGGCGCAGCAACACGTCCCGGTACACGCCAACCTGGTAATTGGGCTCGTCGAAGGCGAACGCGCGGGCGGCGGCGGGATCCGGCAGGTCGACGATGTGAAGACTGCCGGTGGGGGTGTCGCCGTCGCTGGCGAAGGTCGGGCCGCGAGCAATCATCTGTGACGCGTACCGGTCCATGTAGGACCAGTGCTCCTCCAGCAGGTCCTTGCGCAGGGAGATGGAACCGGGCCGGTCGCGGTGGTAGCAGAAGAACTCCATGGGCCTCAGTGTCACGCATCATGTGAAGCCAACCTGTAACGCATCAACCGGAGTACGACAACGTTGGTTCTGATCTGCCGGGCTCCAGTTGATGCGTGACGGATTAATGTCGGATGTTGTATTACATGATCGGCTAGGGCCGGTCGCGGGCTGACCGGGCAGTGGCGTTGGGTGCGTCGTGAGGTAGATCAGTCCTGCTCCTGGTGAACCGTGCAACCCGGTTCGTAGTGTTCGACGGCTCCGACGCGGAAGACGTCGATGCGGTGGTGCCGGAGGCGTCCGGCTGGGCGAGGGAGCGGGTGGCGGGGTTACTCGCTCGCGGCGAAGCGCTCCACGTTGTCGACGGGGCCGACCACCAGGATGAGGTCACCATAGGTGAGGACCGTGTCGGGCGTGGCGTGGGTGAAGCCTGGCTGGCGCCCGGCGATGCCGGCCTGCGGCTTGACGGCGACCACCGTGACACCCCATTTGCTGCGCAGCTTCGACTCGCGCAGCGGCATGCCGACGACGTCCCGCGGCGGTTTGGTCTTGATGACGGCGAAGTCGGCATCGAACTCGACGTAGTCGAGGATGCGGCCGGAGAGAAGATGGGCGACGCGTTCACCCATGTCGTGTTCGGGCGCGACGACATGGTGGGCGCCGACCCGGGTGAGGATGTTGGCGTGCTGACCGGTGACGGCCTTGGCCCAGATGTCGGAGATGCCGAGTTCGGACAGCAGGCTGGTGGTGAGGATGCTGGCCTGGATGTCGGTGCCGATCGCTACGACGGCACGGTGGAACTCGGCTACGCCCAGTTGGCGGAGTGCCTCGA
Organism: Micromonospora sp. R311; assembly: GCF_056780015.1. Lineage (NCBI taxonomy): Bacteria > Bacillati > Actinomycetota > Actinomycetes > Micromonosporales > Micromonosporaceae > Micromonospora > Micromonospora sp. R311. Next base: position 168,937 of record NZ_JBSWCE010000013.1, on the reverse strand, counting down.
TGTCGGTGGAATCGGCAGTGATCACGTGGGGGAGCTGTCCGACCAGGGATTGGACGACCTTGGGCCGGTTGTCGATGCCGAGGACCTCGGTGCCCCGGTTGAACAGCTCCAGGGCCAGGGCGCTGCCGAAGCGGCCGAGGCCGATCACCACCACGGGTTCGGTGTGTATCTCAGCCAACGATCGTCCTTTCCTCGGGTAGCTCGAAGCGGCGGTTGCGATCCCGCAGCGCGAGCGCGGACGCCAGGGTGAGGGGTCCGATCCGGCCGGCGAACATCAGGACGATCAGCAGGCTGCTTCCCTCTGTTGGCAGGCTAGCGGTGATGCCGGTGGAGAGACCGACGGTGGCGAACGCGGACACGACCTCGAACAGGACCACGTCCAGCCGGTACGGGGTGATGGCCAGCAGCAGGAACGTCGCGGTGACCACCGCGCCGACGCCGAGCAGGGCGATCGCGAGGGCCTGCCGTTGGTTGCTGGACGCGATTCGGCGGTGACCGACGTTGACGTGGATCTCGCCGCGCATCTCCGACCAGAGGACGAAGGCCAGCAGGCCGAAGGTGGTGACCTTGATGCCGCCGGCGGTGCCGGCGCTGCCGCCGCCGATGAACATCAGCACGTCGCTCGCGAGCAGGCTCTCCGGGCGCATCGCGCCGATGTCGACGCTGTTGAATCCGGCGGTGCGGGTCATCGTCGCGGCGAAGAACCCGGCGAGGAGTTTCTCCGGCCCGGTCAGTGGGCCGAAGGTGCGCGGGTTGGAGAACTCGGCGAGGGTGAGCACGATCGTGCCCAGGGCCAGCAGGGCGACGGTCAGGGTGACGGTGATGCGGGTCATCACCGACCACAACGCTGGTCGCCGCCAGCCGCGGGCCAGTTCGAACACCACCGGGAAGCCGAGGCCGCCGAGGATGACCGCGGCAGCGATGGTCAGGCTGATCCACGGGTCGGTGACGTAGCCGATCAGGCTGTCGGCCCGGGTGGAGAAGCCGGCGTTGTTGAACGCCGAGATCGCGTGGAAGACCCCGTCGTACAGCGCGGTCCCGAACGGCTCGTCGTAGGTGGTGGCGAACCGGGTGGTCAGGACCACCGCGACGACCGCCTCGCTCGCGAGACTGAACAGGACGATCCGGCGGACCACCCCGCGTACGTCGCTCAGACCCAGACTCTTCGTCTCGGCCTGGGCGAGGAACCGTGCCCGCAGTCCGAGTCGCCGCGAGAGCAGGACGGTGAACAGGGTCGCCAGGGTCATGATCCCCAGCCCGCCGGCCTGGATCAGCAGCAGGATCACCCCCTGCCCGAACCCCGACCAGTAACTGCCGGTGTCCACCGTCACGAGACCGGTCACGCAGACCGCGGACGTGGCGGTGAACAGAGCGTCAACCAGATCGGCGCGTTGCCCCGACCGCGTCGCCAGCGGCAGCGACAGAAGACCGGTGCCGATCGCCACCGCTGTGGCGAAGGCGATGGTGATCACCTGGGCCGGATGCTGGAACCGGGGGGTGTGCCGCTGCCACGCCGGTCTACGTCCTAGCGACAGCACGACCGACCAGCGCGCCCGTCGACGATCTCCTGCTCACGCCCGGTGCCGCTCGTCGGCGTACCTGTTCCAGCCGCGACTTTCACAGAAGGATGATCGCACCTACCACCACGTCCCGATGGCAGTGGTGCCGATCAGCCTCCCCTGCGGCCGGACGAGGCGCGAACGCCGTGATTCCCGGCGAACGGAGGAACCGGCGAGCCGGCCTCCCGGGCGGCTAGAAGGCCGGGTTCGTCTCCGGCCCCGGCCGGTGGGCCAGCCCGTCGTAGATGGCGGTCCCGGCCATGATCAGCCCCACGGCGACGGCGGCGGCGACCGGCGGGAGGAGCAGCGTGACCGGCGCCACCACGGCCAGCACCAGTATGCCGATGTAGAGCACCGGGCAGCGCCGCGCGGTCCGGACGACGGGCTGATCGAGCGAGGACCGCCCGATCAGGAAGAGCGCCGGTCCACCGAAGATGACGGCGACCAGCGCCCAGTCGATCGGCGGTTCCGGATCCTCGACGACCTGCCCGAAGCCGACCGCGGTGCAGATGACCCCGCCGACGATGAGCAGCAGCCCGAAGCTCGACCAGTCGGAGAGCCGCATGGCCGCCTCGGTGGGGCGGCCGGCGGGCGCCGACTCGCGGGGCCCGGCGTGGTAGAAGTAGATCCGCCAGAAGGCCACGACGGCCAGGAAGGCGGCGACGAGCACGGCGGTCCGTTTGACGGAGAAGCCCGGGAAACCGATGGCGGCGCCGGTTTCGAGCACCACCTCGGCGAGGGCGATCATGAAGAACTGGTTGTACCGCTCGGCCAGGTGGTCGAAGGAGACCCTCGTGTAGTTCGGCCGGGTCAGGCCGAGTCGGGGTACGGGCCAGCTCAGGGCGAAGCCGGCGATCTCGATGGCGAGGGCGATGGTCCAGAAGACGCCGCGGCCGAGGCCGCCGCTGATGCCGCCGGCGATCCAGAACGCCCCGGACAGCACGTGCCAGCTCAGCACCCGGGCCGGTGCCAGCCACTGCGGATCCCCGCGCAGGGACAGCGTCAGGTAGAGCGGACGGCCGACCTGGATGATGACGTACGTGCAGGAGAAGATCACCCCGCGCTCGCCGAACGCCTGCGGCAACGAGACCGCCAGCACCAGCGTGCCGAACATCGACGCCAGCAACAGGATCTGGATGTCCGGGCGGCGTGGGTCGTAGGTGCTGGTCATCAGGGCGTTGAGTGACCAGACCATCCACATCGCCGCGAAGAACAGCACCGTCTGGCCCGCCTCGGAGAGGAGCGCGTGCCGCAGGAAGGTGAGGTCGTCGGCGACCCGGCCGGCGAGCCGGGCGAGCGCGAAGACGTAGACGATGTCGAAGAGCAGTTCCAGGACCGTCGCCGAGCGAGGGACCGTGGCCCCTCCGAGCCGGCCCGCCCCACCGTGCGTCAACATGTCCGGATTGGGATGATTCGCACCCTCATTGCGAATAGTTCTACCACGGCCACTCGCGCGCTCGCGTCGACACGGAGAACAGCAGCGTGCGCGCCCGGCGGCTCGGGCGGGGCATGGACCTCTCCGGTCAACCCCGGCTCACGCGACAGGGGCGTGGGCGGTGGACTTCCTGCGCCCGCCGCTCACGCCCCTGCCCGCGCCCGCTCAGCCCCAGACCTGCGGCGCGGGCTGGCGGGTCGTGGCGTTCAACCGGTTGAAGAAGTTGGTGGTGGCGAGCCAGAGCACCACCGCGGCCAGCTCCTTCTCGTCGAAGTGCCGGGCGGCCTCGTCCCAGATCTCGTCGGGCACCGGGTCGGCCCGGTCGGCCAGCCGGGTCGCGGCCTCGGCGAGCGCGAGCGCGGCCCGCTCGGCGTCGGTGAAGTACGGCGTCTCCCGCCAGGCGGCCAGCGCGAACAGTCGCTCCTCGGTCTCGCCGGCCTTCCGGGCGCTGCGGGCGCCGGAGTCGACGCAGGCGCTGCACCCGTTGATCTGGCTGGCCCGCAGGTGGACCAGCTCCAGCGTGCTGGTGGGGACTCCGGCGGAGTGGGCCGCCTTGTAGAGCAGGTTGATCGCCTTCACCGCGTCGGGGAGCAGCGCTGCGGGGTTCTGCATGCGGGCCTGGATCGTCATCTCGTCCGGTCCTTCCTGTTACGCTCGCCGGCGTTCGTTGCCGCGGCGTTCTCGTCCGTCACCGTGATGTCGACGGTGGGACCGGCGGCGTGACAGATGTGACTGCGGTCACGCGTGAGGCCGGACGCCGGCCGGATTGCGATGCCATGACCGACCCCGACCTGCTGGCCCAGCGCTTCGAGGAGCAGCGTCCCCGCCTGCGCTCCGTGGCCCAGCGGATGCTCGGCTCCGGGGCCGAGGCCGATGACGCCGTCCAGGACACCTGGCTGCGGCTCAGCCGCGCCGACGTCGACGGGATAGACAACCTGCCGGGCTGGCTCACCACCACCGTCGGACGGGTCTGCCTCGACCGGCTCGGCTCAAGTGCCGCCCGGCACGAACGCTCCGCCGACGTGGCCGCGGACGAGCCGACCACCGCCGGGCCGGACGAGGTCGATCCGGAGCGGGAGGCGCTGCTCACCGAGTCGGTCAGCCGGGCGATGGACGTGGTGCTGCGCACCCTCGGCCCCACCGAGCGGCTGGTCTTCGTGCTGCACGACATGTTCGCGGTCTCCTACGACGAACTCGCGCCCGTCGTCGACCGCAGCCCGGCGGCCGTCCGGCAGATCGCCAGTCGGGCCCGCCGCCGGGTGCAGAGCGGACCGCCGACGCCGGAGACGGACCGGGCCCGGCAGCGCGGCCTGGTCGAGGCGTTCCTCGCCGCGTCCCGGGAGGGGCGCTTCGACGACCTGCTCACCCTGCTGGACCCGCATGTCGTCCTGCGTGGCGACGCCGCCGCCGTTCAGCTGGGCGGGACCGGCGAGGCGCACGGCTCCTCGGTCGTGGCCGCCTTCTTCTCCGGGCGCGCGCAGGCCGCCGTGCCGGCGTTCGTCGACGGGGCGCCGGGTGCGGCGGTGGTGATCGGCGGCCGTACCCGCATCGTGATCAGCTTCGTGGTCACCGACCGGATCATCGGCGTCGAGGTGGTCGCCGATCCCGATCAGATCGCCGCCCTCGACCTGGCCGTCGACTGACCCGACGCGCACCGGCGCCGCGCGCACGCCGACGGGCAGGGCCGTTCCCGAGGTGGGAAACGGCCCTTGCCCGTCGTCGGCGCACGCGCCGCCGGGTCAGCCGGTGAAGTCCTCCCGGACGTCCCGGGCGTCCTCCTGGACGTGCTCGCCGGGCTGCCCGCCCCGGATCTCGTCCCGTTTCATCGCCCGTTCCGCCTGCGACCGCTCGGTCCGGTTCATGTCGCCCAGCTGCGCCTTCGCGGGGCCGGCCACCTGCTCGACCTTGTCGTTGGCCCTCTCCACGCTCATGTCGCCTCCCTGTCGTGCGGCGGACCGGGGCCCGTCCGCCCCTCCCGACCCGCGTCCCCGCCAGCGGTGGACGGAAACCCGTGGCCAGACCGGAGGATTTCGCCGTCCGCGGCGGGGGCAACCGTTTTGACCACCGCCGGGCGGGAAACAACCGGCGTGGCGGAGTCGAGGCGGCGGCAGCTGGCGGAAGACGACCTGTTGAGGGGGTTCGACCGGACGGGTCCGAGCGGAGGAAGGCTCGGTGGCTTCTTCGCCATAACCATCGCTGCGTCCCTGTACGCGTGGGAAATCGCTTTCACCGCCGGCGCGTACCGGACGCTCCTCTACCCGTTCCGGCAGCAACTCTTCGTGGTGGCGCTGGTCGTGCTGCTGGGCGGCCTGATCATGCGCTCCCGGGCGCGGATCCACCCCTGGCTGCTGGTCCTGTTCGCGCCTCCGCTGCTGCTCACCCTGGTGCGGCTGGCCTTTCCGGCCGACGAGCCAGGTGCCCTCGCCCGGGTCGTCGATCGTGTCCTGCTCGTCGCCACCCTGGCGGCGTTCCCGGTCGTCGTCTGGGTCGTCGCGCGGTTGCTCGCACCGAACTACTTCACCCTGCCCGACCGCCGAGCCAGGATCGCGGTGGTAGTTGTCGTCACCGCCGTCACGGTCATCGGCTTCTCCATCGGCCGGTTCAACGACCGCTTCCTCACCTGCGGAGACTTCCAGGTCGCCGGCGACGACCTGCCGAAGAACTGCGCCCACGTACCCCATCGGTAGCGGGGAGGCCGCTCCGGTGCGGAGCGGCCTCCCCGGGGATGTGGCGGTGGCGTCGCCGGATCAGGTCTCGCAGCCGATACCGTCGTTGTCCGCGTCGAACCCGTGCGGGTCGGGGGCCAGCACCGTGAAGTTGCGGTGGGAGATCTGCGTGCAGTCCAGGTCGGGCGGCGGCGGCGGGATGCACACGCCGGGGTAGGCCGGATCGCACGGGGGCGGAGGCGAACTCGACTCGATCCGGATGTACCAGGTGCCGTTGGAGGGACGCCAGACCGTACGGTCGGCTCGGCCGTCGCCGCCATAGTTGCCCGGCTGCGGCTGGTCGCCCCGGACACCCCAGCTGATGGCGGAGGTGCCGAACACGTACCAGGTGCCGGTGGTGGGTCGGAAGACAGCCGGTTCGGCTCGGCTGTCGCCGAGGTAGCTGGCCGCGACGGGCACGTCGCCGGACTGGCCGTAGCGGCGGGCGCTCATGCCGAGGATGTACCAGGTGCCGTTGCCGGGTCGGAAGACGGCCAGGTCGGCGTGGCCGTCGCCGACGAAGTGGGCCGGGACGGGCCGGTCTCCGGCTTGGCCGTAGCGGATGCCGCTCTTCCCGCGGATGTACCAGGTGCCGTTGGCGGGTCGGAAGACAGCCAGTTCCGCGCGGCTGTCGCCGCTGTAGTCCGCCGGTACCGGAACATCACCCGACTGGCCGTAGCGGATCCCGCTCATGCCCCGGATGTACCAGGTGCCGGTGGACGGTCGGAAAACGGCGAGGTCGGCAAGGCCGTCGCCCGTGTAGTCGGCCGGAACGGGGATGTCGCCGGCCTGGCCGAATCGCACCGCCGCGGTGCCGCGGACGTACCAGGTGCCGTTCGACGGGCGCCAGACCGCGAGGTCGACGCGGCTGTCACCGAGGTAGTTCCGAGCCACGGGCACGTCGCCCTTCTGGCCCCACTGCACCGAGGACGTGGTCGCGGCGCTCGCCGGGCCGGCCAAGCCGACAGCGGCCACGGACAGCGCCACGCTCGCTGTCGCGATAGGAATTCTCAATCTCATACGGCCCCCCAGATGTCACGAGAGGACAAACGCTAGGGCTTGCCGCCGGCCCGGAAATCCTCCGATGTGGGCGCATCAGGGCGGTGGGATACGGATTCTCGACACGAGTGGCCGACCTGCGCCCCCGTCCGGTCCGCGACGGCGGAGAGCTGGAGTGGAACCACCACCGAACGGGACCGGTGGGTGGCCGAATGCCGGCTCGGGCGCGACGAAGAGGGGGAACCCGCTCCGGTAGGTCGGCGGACCGAGCCGGTGTGCCGTCGAGGACCTGATGAGACGCGTGGACCATGACGTTCGACAGCGCTCACCCGCCCGCCCTGGCCGCGTTCTGGAAGGTGGCGTTCGGCTACCTCGACACGAGCACCGGAGGCCGGCCCCACCGGGGCCGGCCTCCGGTATGGATATCGCCGGACTACGGCTTCCAGGAACCCGCGGTCTCGAACTTGTGCTGGTACTCCAGCGCGCCGTTCTTGTCGGCCACGTCGAACACCACGGTCCCCGTCCGCTTGCTGCCGGCCCGCAGGTTGTTGCCCGAGCTGAGCGTGTCGCCGCAACCGGAGAGGGCGCTGGCCAGGCCGTTGACCGTGGTGCCGTCCTCGGCCACCCACTCGAAGTAGAACGGGTTGATCGAGCCCTTGCCCTTGGTCACGGTGGCGGTGACGTGCGCGATCAGGTAGAGGCCCTTGTCGGGCTTCGGGGCGTACGAACGGCAGCCCTTGGTCGCGGTGGTGAACTTCGTGACGGTGATCTCGACGGTGCCGTCGTTGTCGGAGAGGACCAGCGTGTCACCCGGCTTCATGTTGAACGTCTCGCCGTCGGTCTCGGTGCCGCCGGTGGGGGTGGGCAGGCCGGTCGGCGCGTCGGGCGCGGTGGTGGTCACCGGGGTGGGCAGCGCGTCGGCCACCTCGTCCGCGGCCTTGTCCGCGCCGGCGATGACCGCGACGATGCCGCCGACGCAGCAGAGCAGGGTCAGCACGACCGCCGCGATGGCGATGAACAGCACGGTCTTCTTCTTGCCGCCGCCGTTCGGCGCGACCGGCTGCGGGGCGCCGAGCGGGTAGCCGGGCGCACCGGGCAGGGGCGCCCCGTACCCGCCCGGGGTGGGCGGCTGCGGGACGCCGGAAACCGGCGGCCACGGCTGGCCCGGGGCCGGCGGCTGCGGAGCGCCCGAGGTCGGCGGCTGCGGCGGCGCCCACGGCTGGCCCGACACCGGCGGCTGCGGGGCGCCGGACACCGGCGGCTGGGGCGCGCCCGAGGTCGGCGGCTGCGGCGCGGCCCAGGGGTCACCCGACGCCGGGGGCTGCGGCGCGCCGGAGACCGGAGGCAGCGGGGCCCACGGGTCGCCGGCCGGCGGCGCGGCGGGCGGGGGCGGCGGGTAGCCGCCCTGGTCGGCGGGGAACTGCGGCATCGGGGCCGTCGGCGGGTACGGCTGCTGCTGCTCCGGGTTCTGCGGATGGGGATCCTGCGGCCCGTAAGGGGGCTGGGGGTGGCTCACCGTACTCCTTGGCACCTGACGACGATCGAGAACTGCCTGACGCTACCGTGCGCAAACAACCATGGATCTTTCCGTGTCCGGTGAGCGACGGTGGTCCCCTGTTCGGGTCGATGGTCCGCCCTGCCGGCCCACCCGGTTCAAAGCAGCAGCGCCGCCGCCGTACGAACCAGCCCGGCCTCCACGGCGAACCGGCCGGTGATCGTCGCCGGGGCGGCCACCGCGGCGGCGTCGACCCGGGCCGGCGCGATGCGGGCGGTGAACGTCCCCGCCTCCGGATCGATCGTCACCAGGGCGTCGTGGAAGTCCAGCCAGCTGCCGACGATCGGGTGCCAGACCTTGTAGACGGTCTCCTTCGCGCTGAACAGCACCGCCGGCCAGGAGATCCCGGCGGGCAGCCGGGCGCACCGCTCGTCCTCCTCGGGCAGGCAGATCACCCGGCGTACGCCGGGATCGAGTTCCTTGTGCTGCTCGGCGTCCATTCCCACGGAACGGATCTCGGTGGCCCGTGCCGCCGCGGCGGCGCAGTAGCCCCGGGTGTGGGTGATGGTGCCGACCACCCCGGCCGGCCAGACCGGCGACCGGTCGGCGGCCGACGGCACGGCGGCCGGGGAGAGGCCGAGCGCGGCCATCGCCCGTCGCGCGCAGACCCGCCCGGCGGTGAAGTCGCGCCGGCGGGTCTCCACCGCGCGCTCGCCGAGGCAGGCCAGCTCGGCCGGCAGCAGCTGACCGGTCCAGTCCGCCGTTTCCGCCACCGCCACGGCCACCTCCGGCGGCAGCAGGTCACGCATCGCCGGCACCCGCCGGGACCGCCCGGTCCGGCCGCCGCCGACGGGTTCGCCGGGCCAGCTTCCGGCCCGCGATGCGCTCCGACCTCGTCACGACTCGCCAAGCTACCGCAACGGTGTAACGCGGGAGCGGTCACCGGCGCTTCACGCATTGTCAACTGGGGAGCTGCCGGTGTCCGTCCGCAATGCACGGTGGGCCGGCGATCAGCGAATCGTCGTCCCCCGTACCGGAAAGGACCTGCGATGGACCGTGGTGCGCCCGAGGGCCAGGCCTCGCCCACCGACCATCTGCCGTTGATCCCGGCCTGGAGCTGCGACACCTGCGGTGCCGAGTGGCCGTGCGCCGCCAAGCGCGCCCGCCTGCTCGAGGAGTACCACGGCGGGGGACCGGCACTCGGCGTGTACCTCGGGTCCTGCCTCGCCGCCGCGACGCAGGACCTGCACGGCACGCCCGTGCGGGCCCTGCAGACCAGGTTCACCGGTTGGCTGCCCCGCCAGTCGAAACCCTGGTGACGGCGCCGTCACCGCTGCCCACCGGCGCCCACCCGAACCCGCGCGCAGGCCGGTCGGGCCGCCGCTCGGCGGGACGTGTCGGTGCGGCGGGCGCCGGCCGGGGTGCCGGCCGGTCGCCCTGACTCGAAGTCCGGCCGATCGAGGGGCGGCAATGTAGCCCAATCACGGCGAAAAGCCGTCGCATCGCCGACTGTCGGATGTAAACCATGTGTCCGGCGGCGCATCCGTCGGAAATCTGACCCAAGTCGACCCGTTGTGCCGGTGGTGTGCGGTGGTTAAGCTCTTCATGCGCGCCCCAATCGCCCGCTTCCCCCGTGGCAGGCGATCGGGGCGCGCATCTATGTGCGGGGCGTGTTTCCCGTGGTCACTGGCCGTGTCCGGGCCCGGGCCGCCGGTCAGATCCAGCGGCCGTCCAGCCACATCCGCGCCGACCACTCCGCGTACGTCATCAGGCGGCCGACGAAGATCGGGTAGAAGTACGCGAAGCAGAGCGCGACCAGCAGCACGTACCCGCCGACGACCACGCCGCCCACCAACCGGCGGTCCCGCCCGGCCTCGGAGTCGACGGCCACCTGGCCGTCGGGCGGGCCGGCCGGCGTGACGATCGCACCGAGCACGTAGGTCACCGCCAGCACCAGGAACGGCAGGGCCGGCGCGGTGTAGAAGGAGAACATCGTCCGGCCGTCGAGGGCGAACCAGAACCAGGGCAGCAGCCCGGCGGCCACGCAGAGCAGGATCGCCCCGGCCCGCCAGTCCCGCCGGGCCAGACCCAGCCAGACCAGCGCCACCAGGGCGGGCAGGAACGACCACCAGAGCAGCGGCGTGCCGAGCAGCAGGATCTCCGCGGCGCAGCTCGGCGCCCCGCAGGCCCCGTCACCCGACCAGTAGAAGGCCACCGGGCGGCCCAGCAGCAGCCACTGCCACGGCCACGACTGGTACTTGTGCGGGTCGTCCAGGCCGGTGTGGAAGCCGTAGGCGGCCTTGTGGTACTGGAACAGGTTGTTCAGCGCCCCGAGGACCGGGGTGTCGCTGAGCGGGGCGTCCGGGTAGCGCTCGGCGAGCCGGTAGTAGCCGTCGTCGCTGAGGAACCAGCCAGTCCAGGTGGCCAGGTAGGTGGCCACCATCAGCACCCCGGCCAGCACCAGCCAGGGCAGTTCGTCGAGCAGTGTGTCCCGCCACGGCCGGCGCACCCCGGCGGAGCGGCGTACGCCGACCTCCCAGAGGAGCACCAGCAGCGCGAACGCCGGCAGGAAGTACAGCGCGCTCCACTTCACCGCGCAGGCGCAGCCGAGCAGCACCCCGGCGGCCAGCCGCCACCACGGCCAGTCCCGCCAGCCGGTGTCCGGCCGCCCGGCCCGGCCGGGCCGGGTCGGGTCCAGCCCGGCGTCCAGCGCCCGGGCCCAGCGGCGACGCCGGGCGTCCCGGTCGAGCACCAGGGCGCCGAACGCGGCCAGCACGAAGAAGAGCAGGAAGATGTCGAGCAGCGCGGTGCGGGACAGCACCAGGTGGAAGCCGTCCAGGGCGAGCAGCAGGCCGGCGGCGCAACCCAGCGCGGTCGACCGGAACAGCCGCCGGCCGATCCGCACCAGCAGCAGCACGGAGAGCGTGCCGACCAGCGCCGCGGAGAAGCGCCAGCCGAACTCGGGCGCGGTGGTGACCAGGTGCCCGGGGACCGAGATGTTGTGCTCGGCGTCGGAGTAGCCGAAGGCCCACTCGCCGAGCCCGATCAGCCACTTGCCCAGCGGCGGGTGGACCACGTACGACGGGCCGCCGTCCTTGTAGTTCCACTCGACGCCCTTGTCGACCAGGGCCCAGCCGTCGCGGGCGTAGTAGATCTCGTCGAAGATCTTGCCGTTCGGGCCGCTCAGGCCGACGAACCGGAGGATCGCCGCGATCGCCACCACCACCGCGGTGGCCAGCCAGGAGCGCCCGTCCAGCCGGGCCTCGACCGTGGCCAGCCGCCGGCGCACGATGCCGGGGACGCCGCCGCCGTCGGCCTGGGCCGCCGGGGACGCCCGGCCGGCGTCGCCGCCGGCCGCGGTGCGCTCCGTCTCCGCCTGATCCGCGCTCTGTGCTGTCGACGCACTCGTCACCCGGCGATCGTAGGCTCCGAAGGTGCCCGGTGGCGCCTGTCGTCTCCGATACCGGTACCGCCGTCAATGAAGGAGCAGCAATCGTGGGTGAAATGTCCGAAATTGGACGCCTGGTTCTGCTCGGCGCGCCGCTCGGCAACCCCGCCGACGCGTCCGCCCGGTTCCGCGAGGTGCTCGGCACCGCCGACGTGGTCGCCGCGGAGGACACCCGCCGGCTGACCCGGCTGGCCCGCGACCTCGACGTCACCGTGCCGGGGCGGATCGTCTCCTACTTCGAGGGCAACGAGGAACGGCGTACCCCGGAACTGGTCGACGTGCTCGCCGCCGGCTACCTGGTCGCCCTCGTCACCGACGGCGGCATGCCGAGCGTCTCCGACCCCGGCTACCGGCTGGTCCGGGCCGCCCTGGACGCCGGCGTCCCGGTCACCGCGGCCCCCGGGCCCAGCGCGGTGACCACCGCCCTGGCGCTGTCCGGCCTGCCCAGCGACCGGTTCTGCTTCGAGGGGTTCCTGCCCCGCACGCCGGCCGGCCGCCGGTCCCGGCTGCGCGCGCTGGCCGGCGAACCGCGCACGCTGGTGCTGTTCGAGGCGCCGCACCGGATCGCCGGGGCGCTGGCCGACCTGGCCGCGGCGTTCGGCCCCGACCGGCCGGCGGCACTCTGCCGCGAGCTGACCAAGACGTACGAGGAGGTGGTCCGCCGCCCGCTCGGTGACCTGGCCCGGTGGGCCGCCGAGGAGGAGCCCCGGGGTGAGATCACCCTGGTGGTGGGGGGCGCCCCGGAGGTGGCCCCGGAACGCCCGGACGACGACACGCTGCGCGCGGCGGTGGCCGCCCGGGAGGCCGCCGGCCTGACCCGCCGGGACGCGATCACCGAGGTGGCCACCGAGTTCGGCCTGCGCCGCCGCGACGTCTACGCGGTCGTGCACGCCTGAGCGCGGCTCACCAGGCGACGCCGAGGAAGCCCACCGTGATCAGCGCGGGCCCGGCCGCCGCGGCGGCAACCGCCCAGCGGCGGTGCCGGGGGTCGGCGAGCCGGGTGGCCCCGGTCCACCGGGCGATCCCGGCGGCGCAGCCGGCCACCGCCAGCAGCCCGAGCAGCCAGCGCAGGTGACCGCCGACGCCGCCGTCGGCGTACGCGGTGCCGCCGTCCGGGCCGGTCATCCGGGCGGCGACGGTGGAGCCCGGCGCGGTGCGCCCGGCCGGCACCCCGCTGACCCGCACGCCGTGCGCGACGTAGCGTCCCTGCGCCGCGGTGAAGATGCCCCGGCAGCGCTGGCCCAGCCCGCCGCCGGTGCAGTCGACCACCACCACGGTGCCCGGCGTGGCGTGCCCGACCGCGACCCAGAACGGACCGGCGCTGACCCAGGCGAAGAAGGCCGCCGCCAGGCTCAGCACCAGCAGCACGGCCAGCCCCCGCGACGGGTCGGGCGGGCCCGGAGCGCGGCCGGCCCGGCGGGATCGGGTCGGGCCGGTCCCCGACGTCCGGTCCCGGGGCGGCTCCTCCCGGATCGGCGTGCCGTCCCAGTGCACCTCCTCGATCGGCGGCCAGAAGCCGTCGTCGCCGTCCGGCGTACCCCCGTCGGGCAGCCGCCCGCGGCGGCGTCGCGCCCGGTCCGGCTGCCGGAGCGGGACGCGGCGCGGGACGGCGTCCACCGGCGCCCCGGTGGTGGGTTCGACCTCGACGGCCGGCCCGGCCGCCGGCTCGGTGGCGGGGGCCGGCGGGGTTGCCTCGGGCCGGGGGTGCGGCGCGACGGCGCCGGCGCGCGGCGGCCCGACCGAGTCCCGGCGGGCGTCGCCGACGGCCGGGCCGGACGGACGGTCGTCGCGGTCGTGGGCCGCTCGTCTGCCAGTCACGACGTTCATTGGACACGGTGCCGGAGGTCACTTCGGCAGCTCAGGGCGCGTGTCGGCGACAAATCGGACCAATGGTCGAGGTGGATCGGCCGGAACGTCGACCCGCCGAGCCCTATTGGTTCGCGACCGCCCCGCGCGGGTCACTAGGCTTGCTGGTCATGAGTCACGTTCTCGCGGCGGTAGCCTGGCCGTACGCCAACGGCCCGCGCCACATCGGCCACGTCTCCGGTTTCGGCGTTCCCTCCGACGTCTTCAGCCGGTACATGCGGATGGCCGGCCACGACGTGCTCATGGTCTCCGGCACGGACGAGCACGGCACCCCGATCCAGGTGCAGGCCGACGCCGAGGGGGTCACCCCGCGCGAGCTGGCCGACCGCTACAACCGGGTGATCGTGGAGGACCTGCACGGCCTCGGGCTCTCCTACGACCTGTTCACCCGCACCACCACCGGCAACCACTACGCGGTGGTGCAGGAGTTGTTCGAGGGGATGTACCGCAACGGCTACATCGTGCCGAAGACCACCATGGGGGCGATCTCCCCGTCCACCGGCCGGACCCTGCCCGACCGCTACATCGAGGGCACCTGCCCGATCTGCGGCTACCCCAGCGCCCGCGGCGACCAGTGCGACAACTGCGGCAACCAGCTCGACCCGATCGACCTGATCAACCCCAAGTCCAAGATCAATGGCGAGACGCCGGAGTTCGTGGAGACCGAGCACTTCTTCCTGGACCTGCCGGCCCTGGCCGACGTGCTGCGGCAGTGGCTGGACACCCGGGAGGGCTGGCGCCCCAACGTGCTGCGGTTCTCCCGCAACCTGCTCGACGACCTCCAGCCCCGGGCCATCACCCGGGACCTGGAGTGGGGCGTGCCGATCCCGCTGGACGGCTGGCGGGACCGCACCGACAAGCGGATCTACGTCTGGTTCGACGCGGTGATCGGCTACCTCTCCGCCTCCATCGAGTGGGCCCGCCGCTCCGGCGACCCGGAGGCGTGGCGCAAGTGGTGGTCGGTCGACGGGGAGGGCAAGGACGCCCGCGCCTACTACTTCATGGGCAAGGACAACATCGTCTTCCACTCGGTGATCTGGCCGGCGCTGCTCGCCGGCTACTCCGGTGAGGGGTCGCGCGACGGCGAGGCCGGCCGGCTGGGGCGGCTCAACCTGCCCACCGAGGTGGTCTCCAGCGAATACCTCACGATGGAGGGGCGGAAGTTTTCCTCGTCCCGGCGGGTGGTCATCTACGTCCGGGACTTCCTGGAGCGCTACGACGCCGACGCGCTGCGCTACTTCATCGCCGCCGCCGGCCCGGAGAGCAACGACACCGACTTCACCTGGGCCGAGTTCCTCCGCCGCAACAACGACGAGCTGGTCGCCGGCTGGGGCAACCTGGTCAACCGGTCCATCTCGATGGCGGCCAAGAACTTCGGCGCGATCCCGCCGGTCGACCCGGCCGGGCTCACCGAGGCCGACGAGGCGCTGCTCGCCACCGCCCGGGCCGGCTTCGCCACGGTCGGCGACCTGATCGCGCGGCACCGGCAGAAGCAGGCCATCGGCGAGGCGATGCGGGTGGTCGCGGAGGCGAACCGGTACCTGTCGGACCAGGCCCCGTGGAAGCTCAAGGACGAGGCCGACAAGCCCCGGATGGGCACCATCCTGCACGTCGCCCTCCAGGTGGTCAGCGACGCCAACACGCTGCTCACCCCGTTCCTGCCGCACTCCGCGCAGAAGGTGCACGAGCTGCTCGGCGGCACCGGCGTGCACGCCCCGATGCCGGTCATCGAGGAGGTCGAGGATCTCGACGGCGGGCCGGCGTACCCGGTGCTGACCGGTGACTACACGGTCGGCGCGCGCTGGGAGTCGGTGCCGCTGGAGGTGGGCCGCCCGCTGGCCGCCCCGAAGCCGGTCTTCCGCAAGCTCGACCCGTCGATCGTCGACGAGGAGCTGGCCCGGCTCGCCGGCTGAGCCGGACGTACGCGGATCGCGGCCCCGGGGAACCCCCGGGGCCGCGCCGCGGTCGCCGGTCAGGCGCGGGCCATCGCCGGCGCGCCGATGAACTCCAGGATCGCGCGGTTGACGTCGGCCGCGTTCGTCCACGGCGTGCCGTGCGGGGCGCCCTTCAAGGTGATCAACTGGCTGCCCGGCAGCATCGGCTGCAACCGCTGCCCGGTCTTCGGGTACGGCAGCACCGCGTCCTTGTCGCCCTGCACGATCAGCACCGGCACGTCGATCCGGGACACGTCACCCCGGAAGTCGGTCAGCCAGGCGTCCACGCTGTCGTGCATGCCCTTCGCCGAAGACCGCGCGCCGATCTCCCAGTGCGCCCGGAACGCCTCCTCGCTGACCAGCCTGCCCTTGTTCTCCTGGTAGTTGAAGAAGGCGTTGCAGAACTCGGTCAGGTAGGCGAAGCGGTCCATCTGGATGGCCTGCTGGAAGCCCTGGAAGAGGCTCTTGTCGACCCCCTCCGGGTTGTCCGAGGTCTTCAGCAGGAACGGCGCCAGCGGGGCCAGCAGCACCGCCCGGCTCACCCGGTCCGAGCCGTACACGCCGAGATAGCGGGTCACCTCGCCGGTGCCCATCGAGTGGCCGACCAGGACCGCGTCCCGCAGGTTCAGCTCGGTCATCAGCACGTCGAGGTCGGCGGCGAAGGTGTCGTAGTCGTACCCGAACGCCGGCTGCGCCGAGTTTCCGAAACCGCGCCGGTCGTACGTGATGACCCGGTAACCGGCGTTCAGCAGCGGACCGGTCTGTTTCTCCCAGGTCGCGCCGTTGAACGGGAAACCGTGGATGAGCACGATCGGCTGACCAGTGCCGTGATCCTCGTAGTACAGGTCGATGGGGGCGGAGTTCTCCGTTCCCACGGTGATGAAGGGCATGCTCGCTCCTGAAGTCCGGCTCGGTCGGCAACTCGCCGGTGGCGCATTCCCGCCGCGCGGGCCGGTATTCCGGCTACAGCTGGTAGGGCAGGTCCACCACCCGGTCGTCGGCGAGCTCGGCGGCCGGCGCCCAGGTCTCGTAGACGCCCCGCTCCTGGCACTGCGCCCCGGTCGCGGTCACCGCGTCCGGGTCCGGCCGGCGCAGCCGTACCCGCAGCCAGCCCGCCTCCTCCCGGAGCACCAGGCAGGGCACCCCCCGCCACCGCGCGTGGCGCAGCCGCCGGGCCACCGCGTCCACCGGGTAGCGGGCGGCCCGGGTCATCGCCAGCACCCGGAACCCGCCGGGCAGGTCCGCCACCGCCTCGTACTCGCCGCCGCCGTGGGCGCCGACCAGCTGGGTGGAGCGGGGCACCTCACCGGTCGGCAGGTACTCCTGGTCGGGGGCGAGGCCCGGCACCGCGGCGAGCAGGTGCCGCCACTGCGGGCCGACCATCCGCAGCCAGCCCCGCTGCTCCGCCTGGTAGCTGTAGAGCACCACCTCCACCCCCTCGGCGGGGTAGGCGAGCAGGGTGGCGTTCGCCGGCATCGGCAGGTCGGCGAAGTCCCGGGTGACGAACTCCGGGACGAGCTGGCTGCCGCTGGGCACGAACCCGGTGCCCAGCACCGGCGGGCCCAGCCGGTCCCGGGGCGGCAACGCCGTCAGCCCCCGGTGCGCCGCGCCGACCGGCGCGTCGTAGTCACCCGGGTCGGCCGCCCGCCAGCGCAGCGTGTACGTCACGTCGGGCGGGCCGCTGTCGCCGTCGGTTCGCAGCACCGCCGTGGCCGGCACGCTGCGCAGGTGCGCCACGTCGTGCTCGCGGTAGCAGAAACCGTGCGGCAGCCAGCCCCGCAGGTACCCGGCGACCTGCCGTGCCGAGAGCACCTTGACCATCCGGGTGCCCCGGCGCACCACCGCCGAGCCCCGTACCGCGGCGAGCACCGGATCGCCGGCCGCGGCCGGCTGCTGGCTCAACTGCTGCACGTAGGCCCAGCCGCGCTCCCGGTGCGCCGGCAGCATCAGCGGGGCCTCCGGCTCCTCGGCCGGCACCGGCGCCCCGTACACCGCGCTCACCTCGGTGACGTGCACGAACCGGCGCCACGGCAGGGCACTGCCCGGCCGTGGGGACCGCTCGAAACCGGTCACCTCGTCCGCGCTGAACAACTCGTACGCCGCGCCCCGGGCGATCTCCTCGGCCGGGTACACCGCGCCGGCGTACGCCACGCGCAGCCCGGTCCGCTCGCCGGCGGCGCCGCCGGCCCGAGGGGTGACGCTCACCCGGTCACCTCGCTGCCACGGTTCGCTCAGTCATTCGGCGACCGTAGAGTCGCCCTGGGTAGTCGAGGTGAACATCAGGTGGCGGTCGGGTGGACCGGGCCGGTGTGTGATCCTTTGGGTGATGACCGAGCCAACCGAACAGACGACCGAGCGCACCGGGTCCCGCCGCGCCCGGGCGGCCCGGCGGGCCGGGGAGTTCCCGCCCGCGCCCGAACCGCTGCCCAGCCCGGTGCTGGACAGCCACACCCACCTCGACATCACCGTCAGCGAGGCCGGCGTACCCGGCGGCGGGCCCGCCGACGACCCGGTCGCCGCGGCCGTCGCGGTCGCCGCCGCGGTCGGCGTCGACCGGCTGGTGCAGGTGGGAGTCGACGTCGACTCCTCCCGCTGGGGTGCGGAGACCGCCGACCGGTACCCGGCGGTGCTGGCCACGGTGGCGCTGCACCCCAACGAGGCGCCCCGGCTGGCCGACCTGGACGAGGCGCTGCGCGAGATCGAGGCGCTGGCCGCCCGGGACCGGGTCCGTGGTGTCGGCGAGACCGGGATGGACTTCTACCGCACCGGCGACGAGGGCCGCGCCGCCCAGGAGGAGAGCTTCCGGGCGCACATCGCGATCGCCAAGCGGTACGGCAAGGCGCTGGTCATCCACGACCGGGACGCGCACGCCGACGTGCTGCGCATCCTCGACGACGAGGGCGCGCCGGACACCGTGGTGCTGCACTGCTTCTCCGGCGACGCCGACTTCGCCGCCGAGTGCGTCCGCCGCGGCTACCTGCTCAGCTTCGCCGGCACGGTTACCTTCGGCAGCGCCGGGGCGCTCCGCGAGGCCGCCGCGCTGACCCCGCTGGACCAGATCCTGGTGGAGACCGACGCCCCCTACCTCACGCCGATGCCGCACCGGGGCCGCCCCAACGCCTCGTACCTCGTCCCGCTGACCGTCCGGTCGCTCGCCGCGACCACCGGCGCCGACCTGGACGAACTCTGCGCGGCGATCTCCGCCACCGGCGACCGGGTCTTCGGCCCGTGGTGAGCGCGTCCCCGGCCGGACCGGACGGCGTGGAACCGCCGCGCGCCGGCCTGCTCGGCCCGGCGGAGATCCGGGAACTCGCCGCCCGGTTGGGCGTCGCGCCCACCAAGAAGCTGGGCCAGAACTTCGTGCACGACCCGAACACCGTCCGCCGCATCGTCACCGCCGCCGGGCTGGCCCCGGACGACGTGGCGCTGGAGGTCGGCCCCGGCCTCGGCTCGCTCACCCTGGCCCTGCTCCCGGTCGCCGCGCACGTGCACGCCGTCGAGATCGACCGGGCGCTGGCCCGGGCGCTGCCGGAGACCGCCGCCCGGCACGCCGGCCCGGACGCCGGCCGGCTCACCGTGCACCAGGCCGACGCGCTGCGCATCGGCGCCGCGGAGCTGGCCGACCCCGCGCCGACCGCGCTGGTGGCGAACCTGCCCTACAACGTGGCCGTGCCGGTGGTGCTGCACCTGCTGGCCGAGCTGCCCAGCCTGCGGCACGGCCTGGTGATGGTGCAGAAGGAGGTCGCCGACCGGCTGGTCGCCGGTCCCGGCTCCAAGGTGTACGGCGTCCCGTCGGTCAAGCTCGCCTGGTACGCCCGGGCCCGGGCGGCCGGCAAGGTGCCGCCGAACGTGTTCTGGCCGGTGCCGAACGTGGATTCCGGGCTGGTCGCCTTCACCCGCCGCGAACCGCCCCGGCCCGACGTGCCCCGGGAACGGGTCTTCGCGGTGGTGGACGCGGCCTTCGCGCAGCGCCGCAAGACCCTGCGTGCCGCCCTCGCCGGCTGGGCCGGGGGCGCCGACCGGGCCGCCGCCGCGCTCACCGCGGCCGGCGTCGATCCGGGCGCACGCGGTGAGTCACTCACCGTCGAGCAGTTCGCCGCCATCGCCGCGTCGGCTCCGGCCGCCGCGCCCGCCGCCCAGTAGGCTGGCGCCGGGTCCGCCGAGGACCGGTGCACGTGTACCCGTACCACCCGGTCGACGGCCGGCCCGAGCCCGGCCGCCACTGGAGTCGAGGAGCAGATCGTGGAGAAGCGCGACGTCCGCCCGCGCCACCGGGACGACGCCCCGTGACCGAGGCGTGGCGACCGGAGGACGAGGACGAGCAGCGGCGCGGCGCCAGCGGGCCGGTCCGGGTCCGGGTGCCGGCCAAGGTCAACCTGCACCTCGGGGTGGGCCCGCTGCGCCGGGACGGCTACCACGAGCTGAACACTGTCTACCACGCCATCTCGATCCACGACGAGCTGACCGCCCGCCGGGGCGACACGCTCACCCTCACCATGGAGGGCGAGGGCACCGGCGAGCTGGCCCTGGACGACTCCAACCTGGTGATCCGGGCGGCCCACGCGCTCGCCGGGTACGCCGGCGTCCTCCCGCACGCCCGGCTGCACCTGCGCAAGCAGATCCCGCTCGCCGGCGGGCTGGCCGGCGGCAGCGCCGACGCCGCCGCCGCACTGGTCGCCTGCGACGCGCTCTGGGGCACCGGGCTCTCCCGCGACGAACTCGCCGGCATCGCCGCCGACCTCGGCTCGGACGTGCCCTTCCTGATCCACGGCGGCACCGCGCTGGGCACCGGCCGGGGCGAGGCGGTCAGCCCGGTGCTGGCCCGCCCCACCTCCTGGCACTGGGTGGTGGCCATCGCCGACGGCGGGCTCTCCACCCCGGCCGCCTACGCCGAACTCGACCGGCTCCGCGAGGCCGGCGCCGCCCGCCCGCCGCTGGGCAGCACCGACGCGCTCCTCGCCGCGTTGCGCCAGCGCGACCCCCGGGTGCTCGCCGCCGCCCTCGGCAACGACCTGCAGGACGCCGCCCTCGCCATGCGTCCGTCCCTGGCCGCCACCCTGAAGGCCGGCGAGGCGGCCGGCGCGCTCGCCGGCATCGTCTCCGGCTCCGGGCCGACCTGCGTCTTCCTCGCCACCGACGAGGCGCACGCCGGGCGGATCGCCGCCGACCTGGAGGCGGCCGGGGTGTGCCGGGAGGCCCGGGTCGCGCACGGGCCGGTGGCCGGCGCCCGGATCGTCTGACCTTCGAAGATCCACCCCGGTTCGCCGGCGGTGTCCGGGCGCCCGCGCCACCGCCGCGGCCCGAGTTGATCACGTCGTCGGCGCGCCCGCGCGGGCGGCCGGTGGCGCCGCGTACCCTTGGAAGCCAGGCGTCCCGTGCCCGCCGGCACCGGACGCCTTGATCATGGAAGGTGGGTCGTGGCCAACATCGTCAACCTGGACCGGGTGTCCAAGGGCTACGGCGCCGCCGGGCCGCTGCTCACCGACGTCTCGCTCGGCCTGGACGACGCCGACCGGATCGGCGTCGTGGGGCTCAACGGCGCCGGCAAGTCCACCCTGCTGCGGCTGCTCACCAAGCAGGAGGAACCGGACGACGGGCGGGTCACCCACCGCCGCGACCTGCGGGTCGCCTGGCTGCCGCAGAGCCTCCAACTCGCCCCCGACGCCACCGTGCGGGACGTGGTCCTCGGCACCGCCTGGCTCGGTGAGGGCATGGGCGCCGAGCACGAGTGGGCCGGCGACGCCGGCGTCCGCGCCATCCTCGACGGGCTCGGCATGCCGCACCTCGGCCTCGACCAGCCGGTCGGGCCGATGTCCGGCGGCGAGCGCCGCCGGGTCGCCCTGGCCGCGCTGCTGGTGCGCGACTCCGACCTGCTGATCCTCGACGAGCCCACCAACCACCTCGACGTCGGCGGCGTCGACTGGCTGGCCCGGCACCTGATCGGCCGCAAGGGGGCGCTGGTCGTCGTCACCCACGACCGGTGGTTCCTGGACGCCGTCTGCACCACCACCTGGGAGGTCGCCGACCAGACAGTCCGCGCCTACGAGGGGGGCTTCGCCGCCTGGACGCTGGCCCGCGCCGAGCGCGAACGGGTCGCCGCGGCCACCGAGGCGCGCCGGCAGAACCTGCTCCGCAAGGAGATCGCCTGGCTGCGCCGCGGTCCGCCGGCCCGCACCTCCAAGCCGCGGTTCCGGATCGACGCGGCCAACGCGCTGATCGCCGACGTCCCGCCGCCGCGCGACACCATGTCGCTGCAGAAGCTCGCCACCGCCCGGCTCGGCAAGCAGGTGTACGACCTGGAGCACGTCACCCTGCACGCCGGCCCGAAGATCATCCTCGACGACGTCACCTGGCAGGTCGGCCCGGGCGACCGGATCGCCATCCTCGGCGCCAACGGGGCCGGCAAGACCACCCTGCTGCGGATGCTCGCCGGCGTCACCCGCCCCGACGGCGGCCGCTTCGCCGCCGGCTCCACCGTGCGGCCGGCGTTCCTCTCCCAGGAACTCGCCGAACTCCCCGGCCAGCTGCGGGTGCTCGAAGCGGTCGAGGAGGTCGCCCGGCGGGTGCAGCTCGGCGACCGGGAGATCTCCGCCGCCCAGCTCGCCGAGATCTTCGGCTTCGACGACCGGCGTCTCTGGACCCCGGTCGGCGACCTCTCCGGGGGCGAGCGGCGCCGGCTGCAGATGCTCCGGCTGCTCGCCGCCGAGCCCAACGTGCTGCTCTTCGACGAGCCCACCAACGACCTGGACACCGACACCCTGGCCGCGCTGGAGGACCTGCTCGACTCCTGGCCCGGCACGATCGTGGTGGCCAGCCACGACCGCTACCTCATCGAGCGGGTCACCGACTCGGCGTACGGGATGTTCGGCGACGGCCGGCTGGTGCACCTGCCCGGCGGCGTCGACGAGTACCTGGCCCGCGCCACCGGCCGCCCCGCGCCGGCCGAGACCGCGGCGCCCGCCCAGCCGAAGGCCCCCGCGGCCACCGGCATGTCCGCCGCCGAGGCCCGGCAGGCCCGCAAGGAGCTGGCCCGGCTGGAACGGCAGGTCGCCAAGCTGGAACAGAAGGAGGCGGCGCTGCTCGACCAGCTCGCCGCGCACGCCACCGACTACGCCAAGGTCGCCGAACTCGACGCCCAGCTCAAGGAGCTGCGGGCCGAGCGGGAGCAGACCGAGGAGGCGTGGCTGACCCTCGCCGACGAGATCCCGGCGAGCTGACCGGCGACGCCGCACGGGGGTGCCCGGCACACCGGCACCCGTGTGCGGCGTCACACCTCCACGTGCGGGACAATCGTCGGCGAACCCTCACCCGAACGGCGTTGGAGACTCAGACATGGCCCACACCCCCGTCAACCACCCCGCGCGGCCGATCTACCGGGCGATCGGCGGGCTCACCGGTCTGTACCTGGTCGTCTTCGGCGTGCTCGGCATCGTCACGAGCGCCGGCAACGAGGTCCTCGCCCAGGACGACACGCAGGTCCTCGGGCAGGGCAGCAACCTCGGCTTCTCGCTGGTCAGTGTCCTGCTCGGGCTGGCCGTGCTGGCCGGCACCGCGATCGGCCGCAACGTGGACGTGGTCATCAACCAGTGGCTGGCGTACCTGCTGATGGCGATCAGCCTGGGCGGGCTCGCGTTCATCCAGACCGAGGCGAACATCTTCAACTTCAGCGTCACCACGGTGATCGTGCTGATGGTGCTCAGCCTGGTGCTGCTGATGGTCGGGATGTACGGCAAGGTCGGCACGGACGACGAGAAGGAGGCCTGGCAGAAGGCCCGGCTCGTGCTCTGATCCTCCTGCGTTTCCCGGTTCTCGCCGGTGTGGTCCCGCTTCGGGTCGGCCTTGTGCCGGTCCGGGCGGGACCTCTGTCGTTTCCGGCGCGGGGCTGTGGCTGGCGGTTCGGGGGACAGGTGCGGGCGGTCGGGGTGACAATCCTCCTGAATTGTTGAGATTCGGGACGGAGGATGGGCGATGGTGCACTTTCCGATAAACCATCCGGCGCGGCCGATCTACCGGGTCCTCGCCGGCCTGGTGGGGCTCTACATCCTGGTGTTCGGAGTCTGGGGGGTCGTACAGACCTGGGGTGACCCGCTCTTCGAGCGGAACGGCGACTGGGTGCTCGGGCTCCGCACCAACCTGGCGTTCGCGCTGGTCTCCGTGGTCTTCGGGACCGTGCTGATCATCGGCGCGTCCCGGCGCGGGAACCTCGGTCACTACATGAACCTGACCGCCGGGGTCGTGTTCCTGGCGACCAGCCTCCTCATGATGTCCGTGCTGCAGACCAAGGCCAACTTCCTCAACTTCTCGATGTCCACGGTCGTGGTGTCGATGATCTTCGGCCTCATCCTGCTCGGCACCGGCCTCTACGACAAGGTCGGCACCGACGAGCACGCCGAGGAGACGCGGCAACACCGCAACCACCCGGTCCACGAGGCGCACCTGCGCCGACCCTGACGGCGGTCAGCGCTTCCGTACGGTGATCAGCCCCGGCTTGGACTCCAGGTGCGACAACCCGTTCCAGGCCAGGTTCACCAGGTGCGCGGCCACCGTCTCCTTGCGCGGCTTGCGCACCTCCAGCCACCAGCGGCCGGTCAACGCCACCATGCCCACCAGCGCCTGGGAGTAGAGCTCGGCCAGCTTCGGGTCGTACCCCCGGCTGGAGAACTCGGCGCCCAGGATGTGCTCCACCTGGTGCGCCACGTCGTTCAGCACGCTGCTGAAGTTGCCGGTCGCCGACATCAGCGGCGACTCGCGCACCAGCACCCGGAACCCGCTGGTCTCCTCCTCGATGTAGGCCAGCAGAGCCAGCGCCGCCTGCTCCAGCAGCTCCCGCGGGTGACCGGCAGTCAGCGCGGTGGTGACCCGGTCCAGCAGGGCGCGGACCTCCCGGTCCACCACCACCGCGTAGAGCCCCTCCTTGCCGCCGAAGTGCTCGTAGACCACCGGCTTGGAGACCTTGGCGCGGGCCGCCACCTCCTCGATGGAGGTGGCGTCGAAGCCGCGCTCGGCGAAGAGCTGCCGGCCGATCAGGATCAGCTGCTCGCGGCGTTGAGACGCCGACATGCGTACCCGCGAGGTGGGTTTGCCGGCGGCGGGCACCACCCGCCGCCGGCCGGTACCAGCGTCCTTGCCCGGGGCGTCCGCCGCCATGTCGTCACCTCGCCGGCGCTCGGTGACGCCCTGTCGTGGAATGGAGCCTCCGCCGTGCGGGTTCACGCCGCCGTCCCCTCGGCCGGCGGCCCGCCGGCGCCGGTCTGCCGTTCGACCGTACCCGCGCCGGGCCCGGCCCCCCTGCCGCCGGGCCGCCCGACATCACCCGCGCTCCGCTCGGTCACCCGGCAATACTGCCAGGTAACCTGCGCCGGCACTGCCCGGTTTACCGCTCCGCGGCCGGCTTCACGAGCTTCGCCGCGATCCGCTCCGGCTTCGGCCACCGCACGTCGTACGCCGCGCCGAGCTTCTCGAACAGCCAGATCACCCGGGCCGAGATGTCCACCTGACCCCGCAGCACGCCGTGCCGGGCGCTGGTCGGGTCGGCGTGGTGCAGGTTGTGCCAGCTCTCGCCGAACGACAGGATGGCCAGCGGCCAGAAGTTCGACGCCCGGTCGCCCTGGCGCACCGCGAACGGGCGCTCACCGTACACGTGGCAGACCGAGTTGATCGACCAGGTCACGTGGTGCAGCAGGGCGATCCGCACCAGGCCGCCCCAGAAGAGCGCGGTCAGCGCGCCCTGCCAGGACCAGGTGAGCAGGCCGCCCAGCAGCGCCGGGCCGAGCACCGAGGTGGTCACCAGCAGCGGGAAGAGCCGGTCCACCCGGTTGATGTCCCGGTCGGCGAGCAGGTCCGGCGCGAACCGTTCCCGGTTGGAGAGTTCGCGGCCGAAGAGCCAGCCCACGTGGGCGTGGAACATGCCGCGGGTCAGGCCGCCGAGGCTCTCGCCGAACCGCCACGGCGAGTGCGGGTCACCCTCCTGGTCCGAGAAGGCGTGGTGGCGCCGGTGGTCGGCGACCCACTGGATGATCTCGCCCTGCACCGCCAGCGAACCGGAGACCGCCAGCGCGACCCGCAGCCAGCGCCTGGCCTTGAACGAGCCGTGTGTGAAGTAGCGGTGGTAGCCGACCGTGATGCCGAGCCCGGACACCACGTACCAGACCAGCGCGATGGCGACGTCGGTCCAGCTCAGCCAGCCGCCCCAGGCGATCGGGACGGCGGCGATCAGGGCCGCGAAGGGGATCACCACGAAGGCCCAGAGGGCGATCAGGATGCCCGGGGACTGGGTCCCCTGGGTGAGTGGTTTCGGGCCGGCGCTGTTGTTCGGTTCGAGCAGAGCGGTCGACATGGCACCTCGCAGAGGGGTCGGGCAAGATCGCAAAGTTACGCCTACGTCACCGTAACTTGCGGGGTTGTGGTTCGCACGGGAGAGTTCCGCGAATGAATGCCTGAAAACGTCGTACGGGTGTTCTAACCTGCTGGTCATGGTCGATCCGCTCGCCGCCGAGGCGGCGCAACCCAGCCCTCGCCGATCCATGTCGCCGCGCTACGAGGCGGCACTTCGCCTGCGCCGTCAGGGGTGCAGCGTCCCGGAAATCGCCAAGCGGGTCGGGGTGGCCCGCTCGACCGCCTACCAGTGGGTGGGGCACCTGCCGCTCGACCGCGAGTCCGACGAGGCGAGGGCCCGCCGCCGGGCGCACTCCAAGGTGATGACGGACGCGCAGTGGGGCGAATACCGCGCCGTGCGGGACGCCGCCCGAGCCGAAACGGTGACGAAGGTCGCGGCCTGGGTCAAGGACCTTCGCTACCGTGAGTTGATCCTGGTAGGCGCGGCGATCTACTGGTGCGAGGGTGCGAAGGCGAAGCCCTGGCGACCCAACGACTGCCGGCTCAGGTTCGTCAACAGTGACCCGATGCTCATCCTGCTGTTCGTGCGCTTCGTCGAGGCGCTCGGAGTCGCCCGCGACGCTCTGCGGTTCCGGGTCAACATTCACGAGAACGCGGATGAGGCGGCGGCGGTGCGCTGGTGGGCGGGCCTGGTCGGCGTGCCGCCGGAGGAGTTCCAGCGGTCCTCCCTCAAGCGGCACCGACCGGAGACGACGCGGCAGAACGTCGGGGCGGAGTACCGCGGCTGCCTGACGGTCTACGTCCCGCAGTCGAGCCGGCTCTACTGGAAGATCGAAGGGATCATGAAAGGAATGAGCAATGGCGCCACGGGGGAGGGGCGCTAAGGTGTAGGGGATCGGCAAGCTGCTTGGTTTGCCCGTTTTAGACCGTCCCGGGTCGTCTAATGGCAGGACGTCAGGTTTTGGTCCTGATTGTAGGGGTTCGAGTCCTCTCCCGGGAGCTTCCGCTCGTCGGCGGACGATGTCTGGTTAGCATGGCCGCGAGACTGTCCGTCGTCCCGACTGGAGCCGCGTCGTGTCCCAGCCCCACACCCGCACCGTCGTCGTGCTCGCCGCCGGTGAGGGCAAGCGGATGAAGTCGGCGCTGCCCAAGGTGCTGCATCCGCTGCTCGGCCGTACGCTGCTCGGCCACGTGCTGACCGCCGCCGCGCCGCTCGCCGCGGAGCGCACGGTGGTCGTCGTCGGCCACGGTGCCGACCAGGTGCGCGGGCACCTGACCGAGATCGCGCCCGAGGCCACCCCGGTGCTCCAGGCGGAGCAGCTCGGCACCGGCCACGCGGTCCGGATCGCGCTGGACGCGGTGCCCGACGCCACCGGCACCGTCGTCGTGATCAACGGTGACGTGCCGCTGCTCCGCCCGGAGACGGTCGCCGCGCTGGTGGCGGCGCACGAGGACGCGCGGGCCGCGGCCACCGTGCTCGCCGCCGAGGTGCCCGACCCGACCGGCCTGGGGCGGATCGTCCGGAACGCCGAGGGCCGGTTGGAGCAGATCGTCGAGGAGCGGGACGCCACCGCGGCGCAGCGCGCGATCCGCGAGATCAACGCCGGGATCTACGCGTTCGACGTGGTCCGGCTGCGGGACGCGCTGGGCAAGCTCTCCACCGACAACGACCAGGGCGAGGAGTACCTCACCGACGTCTTCGCCCTGCTGGGCTCCGCCGGCGAGCCGGTGGCGGTGCACGTCGCCGCCGATCACGTCGAGACGCTGGGCTGCAACGACCGGGTCGAGCTGGCCGGGCTGCGCCGGCTGCTCCGGGACCGGGTGAACGAGGCGTGGATGCGGACCGGGGTCACCCTGCTGGACCCGGACACCACCTGGATCGACGTGACCGTCGCGCTGGACCGGGACGCCGTGGTGGACCAGAACACCCAGCTGCGTGGCGGCACGGTGGTCGGCACCGGCGCGGTGGTCGGGCCCGACGTCACCCTGATCGACACCGTGGTCGGCCCGGGCGCCACCGTGCTGCGCAGCCACGCGGTGGGCGCCGAGGTCGGTCCCGGGGCCAGCGTCGGCCCGTACGCTTACCTGCGGCCGGCCGCCCGGCTGGCGGAGAGGTCGAAGGTCGGCACGTTCGTCGAGGTGAAGAACTCCGAGGTCGGCGAGGGCGCCAAGGTGCCGCACCTGTCGTACGTGGGTGACGCGACGATCGGGGCGAAGGCCAACATCGGCGCGGCGACGATCTTCGTGAACTACGACGGGGTGAACAAGCACCGGACGGTCGTCGGCGAGGGGGCCTTCGTCGGCTGCGACACCAGCCTGATCGCCCCGGTCGAGGTGGGTGCCGGGGCGTACGTGGCGGCGGGCAGCGCGATCGCCCAGGACGTGCCGCCCGGCGCGCTCGGGGTCACCCGGGCGCCGCAGCGCAACATCGAGGGCTGGGTGGCCCGCAAGCGGCCCGGCACGGTCTCCGCGGCGGCGGCCGAGCGGGCGGCCGAGGGTGCGTCGGGCGAGGCGGCGGCCGCAAGTGAAGGTGAGGCAATCCACGGGGAGGCAGATGCGGTGGGCCCCGCGTCTGGCAGGGGAGATACTGCAACCGAATAGTCCCCGGCCCACCACCACCGCGTGCCGGGTACCACCGACCACAACGGGAGCAGACGGGCCATGGGCAGCATCGTCGCCGAAAACCGCAAGAGCCTGATGCTCTTCTCCGGACGGGCCTTTCCGGAGCTGGCCAGGGAGATCGGCGAGGTGCTCGGCGTCGCGCCGACGCCGGCCGACGCGTACGACTTCGCCAACGGCGAGATCTTCGTACGGTTCAAGGACTCGGTACGTGGTTCGGACGCCTTCGTGGTGCAGTCCGTCACGCACGGGGTCAACACCTGGGTCATGGAGACCCTGATCATGATCGACGCGCTGAAGCGGGGTTCGGCGAAGCGGATCACGGTCGTCCTGCCGTTCTACCCGTACTCCCGGCAGGACAAGAAGCACCGGGGCCGGGAGCCGATCTCGGCCCGGCTGATCGCCGACCTGCTCAAGACCGCGGGGGCGAACCGGATCCTCACCGTCGACCTGCACACCGCGCAGATCCAGGGCTTCTTCGACGGCCCGGTGGACCACCTCTTCGCGATGGACGTGCTCGCCGAGTACGTGCAGCACCGGTACGCCGGCCGGCCGATGACCGTGGTCGCGCCGGACTCGGGCCGGGTGCGGGTGGCCGAGCGGTGGACGGACCGGCTGGGTGGCTGCCCGCTGGCCTTCATCCACAAGACCCGGGACCCGTCGAAGCCGAACCAGGTGGTGGCCAACCGGGTGGTCGGCGAGGTGGAGGGTCGGGTTTGCCTGATCGTCGACGACATGATCGACACCGGTGGCACGATCTGCCGGGCGGCGGACATCCTCAGGGAGTCCGGCGCGGCGGACGTGGTGGTCGCCTCCACCCACGCCCTGCTCTCCGACCCGGCGACCGAGCGGCTGAAGAACAGCCCGATCAGCGAGGTCGTGGTGACCAACACGCTGCCGCTGCCGCCGGAGAAGCAGCTCGACAAGCTCACCGTGCTGTCGATCGCGCCGCTGCTGGCGCGGGCGATCCGTGAGGTGTTCGACGACGGTTCGGTGACCACCCTCTTCGGTGGCCTGAGCTGAGCGACCGGCGGGGATCGGGCGCCCGCCCGACCCCCGCCGCCGCGAGCGCCGTCGGGGCCGTGGCCGGGCGGCGACGGACGGTCGCCGGAGGCGGCCCGGGCGCGGACCTGGGGACTGCCGGAGAGCACGGATTCAGCTCGGGTAGACTGGTGCGGTTGCCACGGCGAGGGTGCCCGGCGGGCCGCTGACAAGCGCCGCACGGAGGCACCGTGATCGACGCGGTGCTCCGGGCAGTCGTTCATGACGCATGAGCCCCAGCGAGCCCCTCGCCCCAGCACCGCCAGACGACAAGCCGCCGCGCGAAGCATCAGGAGTTTCCCCGTGTCCGAGGTAAAGATCAGCGCCGAGCCCCGCACCGAGTTCGGCAAGGGTGGTGCCCGTCGTACCCGCCGGGCCGGCAAGGTGCCCGCCGTGCTGTACGGCCACGGCGAGAAGCCCAAGCACATCGCGCTGCCCGCCCGCGAGTTCGCCGCGGCGATCCGCAAGGGTGGCGCCAACCAGCTCTTCGCGATCGAGGTGAGCGACGGCACCCAGGCGCTGGCGCTGCCGAAGGCGATCCAGCGTGACGCGATCAAGGACACCTTCGAGCACGTCGACCTGCTGCTGGTCCGCCGTGGCGAGAAGGTCACCGTCGACGTCCCGGTCCAGCTGACCGGCGAGGCGGCGAGGGACACGCTGATCGTGCACGACCACGACACCCTGTCGGTGACCGCCGACGCCACCAAGGTGCCGGACCACCTGGAGGCCTCGATCGAGGGCGCGGAGGCGGGTGTCCAGATCACCGCTGCCGACGTCGCGCTGCCGGCCGGCGTCGAGCTCGCCGCCGACCCGGAGCTGGCGGTCGCCACGGTGACCGCCGCGCCGACCGCCGAGCAGCTCGAGGCCACCATGCCCGAGGTCGAGGAGGCCACCGAGGAGGCCGAGGCCGAGGTCGGCGAGGTCACCGAGGGCGCCGAGGAGGCTCCGGCCGCCGAGGGCGCGGAGAACGCCGAGGCGCGTACCGAGGCCTGATCGGTCCGAAACTGTGACAGGCGTCCCCGACGGTTGGGGGCGCCTGTCGGCGTATCGGGGCCGGGTGACACGGACAGCGGGAGGGGCGGGTCGTGACGGACGAGACGGGGCCGTGGCTGGTGGTCGGCCTGGGTAACCCGGGCCGGGAGTACGCCGGCAACCGGCACAACGTCGGCTTCATGGTGGCCGACCTGCTGGCCGGGCGGGTCGGCGCGAAGTTCGGCCGGCACAAGCGGGCGGTGGCGGAGGTGGCCGAGGGGCGGCTCGGTTTCGGCGGGCCGAAGCTGGTGCTGGTGAAGCCGCTGACCTACATGAACCTCTCCGGCGGGCCGGTGGCGGCGCTGGCGCAGTTCTACAAGGTGGCGCCGGGCCAGGTGGTCGCGGTGCACGACGAGCTGGACATCGGCTACGGGCAGCTGCGGGTGAAGTGCGGCGGCGGCGAGGGCGGGCACAACGGCCTGCGCTCGATGTCGAAGTCGCTGGGCACCAAGGAGTACGTCCGGGTGCGGTTCGGCATCGGCCGGCCGCCGGGGCGGCAGGACCCGGCGGACTACGTACTGTCGGATTTCGGCGCGGTGGAGCGCAAGGAGCTGGACTTCCTGGTGGACCGGGCGGCGGACGTGGTGGAGTCGGTCATCACCCGCGGCGTGGAGCCGACGCAGAACCTCTACCACGGCTCCTGAGCCGGGCGGGGCGTCCCGGGTCGGGGGCCGTGGGCCGGTAGTCTGCGCCTTTCGACGTGGCGTTGGCCGGGCGGCGCGGGCCGTCGACGGCGATCAGGTCGGCGCGGCGCGGGGCGAGGCGACGGGAGCGGAAGTCATGGGCAGTCCTCCGATGATCGACGGCGCGTTCGCCCGGTGGCTGGCGGCCCGGGCCGGTCAGGCGCTGCTGGCGCTGCGGGCCGAGACGGGGTTCGCCGACGCCGGGGCGCTGAAGTCGGCCGGGGACAAGGTCTCGCACGACCTCATCCGCACCGAGCTGGCGAAGTGGCGGCCGGGCGACGCGGTGCTCTCCGAGGAGGACGAGGGGTCGCGGTTGGCCTGGGCGGCCGAGGTGAACACCGGGGCGGTGTCCCGGTTGACCGCCGACCGGGTGTGGATCGTCGACCCGTTGGACGGCACCCGGGAGTTCGCCGAGGAGGGCCGGTCGGACTGGGCGGTGCACGTGGCGCTCTGGGCGCGCGGCGCGCCGACGCCGCACGGGCTGGTCGCCGGGGCGGTGGGGCTGCCGGCGCAGCACCGGGTGCTGGCCACCGACTATCCGCCGGCGTATCCGCCGCTGACGGTGGAGGCGGCGGCCGCGGGCGGCCGGCGGACCATCCGGTTGGCGGCCAGCCGGAGCCGGCCGCCGGTCTTCCTCACCGACCTGGCCGAGGACGTCGGGGCGCACCTGGTGCCGATGGGCTCGGCCGGCGCCAAGATCGCGGCGGTGGTGACCGGCGAGGTGGACGCCTACATCCACGCCGGCGGCCAGTACGAGTGGGACTCGGCGGCGCCGGTGGCTGTGGCGACGGCCACCGGACTGCACGCTTCCCGGATCGACGGTTCTGCGCTGAAATACAACGAGGCGGATCCGCGTCTGCCGGACCTGCTGGTATGCCGTGCGGATCTCGCCCCCCGGTTGCTTGCGGCGCTGCAGAGACATTCCGGGTAGCCTGAGCGTCTTCCTGACGTACCCGACCGGAAAGGTCTGGAAATCGGATGAGCGAGCGAATCGGGTCCGGGTCATGACCGGCCCCGCCTACCAGGTCTCGCACCTCGACGCGCTGGAGGCCGAGAGCGTCTTCGTGATGCGTGAGGTGGTCGCCGAGATGGAGCGGCCGGTGCTGCTCTTCTCCGGCGGCAAGGACTCGATCGTGATGCTGCGGCTGGCCCAGAAGGCGTTCGCCCCGGCCAACATCCCGTTCCCGGTGATGCACGTGGACACCGGCCACAACTTCCCCGAGGTTCTCGAATACCGGGATCGGCGGGTCGCCGAGCTGGGGCTGCACCTGGTCGTGGCGAGCGTGCCGGAGGCGCTGGCCAGCGGGTTGGTGCGCGAGTCGGCCGACGGGATGCGCAACCGGATCCAGACCCCGGTGCTGCTGGACGCGGTCGAGAAGCACCGCTTCGACGCGCTCTTCGGCGGCGCCCGCCGGGACGAGGAGAAGGCCCGGGCCAAGGAGCGGGTGTTCAGCTTCCGCGACGAGTTCGGCCAGTGGGACCCGAAGAACCAGCGTCCCGAACTGTGGGCGCTCTACAACGGCCGGCACCACCCGGGCGAGTCGATCCGGGTCTTCCCGCTGTCCAACTGGACAGAGCTGGACGTCTGGCACTACATCGCCCGGGAGCGGATCGCCCTGCCGTCGATCTACTACGCGCACGAGCGCGAGGTGGTCGAGCGCGACGGGATGCTCTACGCGGTCAACGAGTTCTTCCGCCCCCGCGCCGGTGAGGAGCGGTTCAAGGCGCGGGTGCGCTACCGCACGGTCGGCGACGCGTCCTGCACCGCCGCCGTCCGCTCGGACGCCGACACGGTGGAGAAGGTCATCGAGGAGGTCGCCGCCACCCGGATCACCGAGCGCGGCGCGACCCGGGGCGACGACCGGGTCAGCGAGGCCGCCATGGAGGACCGCAAGCGGGAGGGCTACTTCTGATGACCACCGAGACCGCGGCCCCGGCCGGCGCGAACACGACGGACGCCCGGGCCGCCAGCGAGGCCCGGCCCATGGACCTGCTGCGCTTCGCCACCGCGGGCAGCGTGGACGACGGCAAGTCGACCCTGATCGGTCGGCTGCTCTACGACACGAAGTCGCTCTTCACCGACCAGCTCGCCGCCGTCGAGGCGGTCAGCGCGGCGCGCGGCGACGAGTACACCAACCTGGCGCTGCTCACCGACGGCCTGCGGGCCGAGCGGGAGCAGGGCATCACCATCGACGTGGCGTACCGCTACTTCGCCACGCCGCGGCGGAAGTTCATCATCGCCGACACCCCCGGGCACATCCAGTACACCCGGAACATGGTCACCGGGGCGTCCACCGCGGACCTGGCGCTGATCCTGGTCGACGCCCGCAGGGGCCTGGTCGAGCAGTCCCGCCGGCACGCGTTCCTCTGCTCGCTGCTGCGGGTGCCGCACCTGGTGCTCTGCGTCAACAAGATGGACCTGGTCGACTTCTCCCAGGAGGTCTTCGAGCGGATCGCCGACGAGTTCACCGCCTTCGCCGCGAAGCTCGAGGTGCCGGACCTGACCGTGGTGCCGGTCTCCGCGCTCAAGGGCGACAACATCGTCAGCCGGTCGGCGAACATGCCCTGGTACGAGGGGCCGTCGCTGCTGCACCACCTGGAGCGGGTGCACATCGCCAGCGACCGCAACCTGGTCGACGTCCGGTTCCCGGTGCAGTACGTGATCCGTCCGCAGTCGACCACCGTCACCGACTACCGGGGCTACGCCGGTCAGGTGGCCTCGGGGGTGCTCAAGCCGGGCGACGAGGTGATGGTGCTGCCCTCCGGCTTCACCAGCCGGATCGCCGCGGTGGAGACCGCCGACGGGCCGGTCGCGGAGGCGTTCCCGCCGATGTCGGTGACCGTACGCCTGGCGGACGAGATCGACATCTCCCGGGGCGACATGATCTGCCGGCCGAACAACGCCCCGGCGGTGGCCCAGGACATCGAGGCGATGGTCTGCTGGATGGACGAGACCCGCCCGCTCCAGGTGGGCGGCAAGTACGCCATCAAGCACACCACCCGGTCGGCCCGGGCCATCGTGCGTGGGCTGCACTACCGGCTCGACATCAACTCGCTGCACCGCGACGAGTCGGCCGGCGAGCTGCGGCTCAACGAGATCGGCCGGGTGCGGCTGCGCACCACCGTGCCGCTGCTCGCCGACGAGTACCGGCGCAACCGCACCACGGGCGGGTTCGTCATCATCGACGAGACCACCAACCGGACGGTCGGCGCCGGCATGATCGTCGAAGCCTCCTGACGTCGACTCTCCCGGAGTCGGCGGCGCTGGCGGCTGCGCCCACGGGTCAGTCCAGGCGGGTGGCGCCCGGGCCGGGCAGCACGGTGACGTGCCCGGGGGCGGTGAAGCCGCGCTCGGCGTACGCGGCGGTGACGGCGGCGGCCACCGGCTCGGCGGCCGCGGCGTCGACCAGGGCGAGGACGCAGCCGCCGAAGCCGCCGCCGGTCATCCGCGCGCCGATCGCCCCGGCCGCGAGCGCCGCCTCGACCGCGGTGTCGATCTCGGGCACGGTGATCTCGAAGTCGTCGCGCATCGAGGCGTGCGAGGCGGTCAGCAGCGGGCCGATCTCCCGGATCCGGCCGGCGCGCAGCAGCGTGACGGTGTCCAGCACCCGCTGGTCCTCGGTGACCACGTGCCGGACCCGGCGGCGGGTCTCGTCGTCGTCGAGCCGGGCCAGCGCGTCGTCGAGCCCGGCCACGTCGACGTCCCGCAGCGCCGGCACGCCGAGCAGGTCGGCGGCCCGCTCGCAGGACTTCCGGCGGGCCGCGTACTCGCCGTCGGCGTGCCGGTGCGGCGCCCGGCTGTCGACCACCAGCATGGCGAGCCCGGCCGCGTCCAGGTCGAACGGGATGTGCTCGACCGACTCGTCCCGGCAGTCGAGGAAGAGCGCGTGCCCGGCCCGGCAGCGGATGGCCGCGGACTGGTCCATGATCCCGGTCGGCGCGCCGACGTAGGCGTTCTCGGCCCGCTGGGCCAGCCGGGGCTGCCGCTCGGCGGGCAGGTCGAGCCCACCCAGGTCGACCAGGGCGGCCAGCACGGCCGACTCCAGCGCGGCCGAGGAGGAGAGCCCGGAGCCGAGCGGCACGTCGGAGGCGATCGCCAGCCGGGCGCCGGGCACGGCGTGGCCCGCCTCGCGCAGCGCCCAGACCACCCCGGCCACGTACGCGGCCCAGCCGGTGACCCGGCCCGGCGCGGCGACCTCGTCGGCGCCGAAGGTGACCGTCTCGCCGGTCAGCTCCGACCAGACCGTCCAGGTCTCGCCGGGCTGGGCGGCGGCGGCCGCCACGGTGCGCAGGGAGAGCGCGAACGGTAGCACGAAGCCGTCGTTGTAGTCGGTGTGCTCGCCGATCAGGTTGGCCCGCCCGGGAGCCGCCCAGCGGCCCGCCGGCTCCGCCCCGTACGCCGAGCGGAAGCCCGCGGTGGCGCGGGCCGCGACGTCGTCGGTCACCGCTGCTCCAGGACGTGCGTGCGGTAGAACGCCCAGGCGTCGCCGACCATGTCGTGCAGGGTCGGCTTCCGCGGCACCCAGCCGAGTTCCGCGCGGGCCAGCGCGGCGGAGGCGACCAGCTCGGCCGGGTCGCCCTCGCGGCGCGGCGCCACCTCCACCGGCACCGGGTGCCCGGTGACCTCGCGGACCACGTCGACCACCTGGCGGTTGGTGAACCCGCTGCCGTTGCCCAGGTTGTAGATCCGGTGCTGGCCGGGCACCGCCGCGTCGAGCGCGAGCAGGTGGGCGCGGGCGAGGTCGGCGACGTGGATGTAGTCGCGCACGCAGGTGCCGTCGACGGTGGGGTAGTCGTCGCCGAAGAGCTGGAGCTTCTCCCGCCGGCCCGCGGCCACCTCGAGCGCGATCGGGATCAGGTGGGTCTCCGGGTCGTGCCGTTCGCCGAGCGCGACGTCGCCGTCGAGGTGCGCCCCGGCGACGTTGAAGTAGCGCAGCGAGACGGCGGCGAGGTGGTGGGCGATCGCCTCGGAGGTGAGCGCCATGTCGACGGCGAGCTTGGTGGCCCCGTACGTGTTGGTGGGGGCCTTGACCGCGGTCTCCGGGATCGGCAGCTCGGTCGGGTTGCCGTAGACCGCGGCGGTGGAGGAGAAGACCAGCCGGGACACCCCGGCGGCCCGGACCGCGTCGAGCAGCGCCAGCGTGCCGACGGTGTTGGTGTGCCAGTAGAGCTCCGGCTTGACCATCGACTCGCCCGCGGCGATCAGGGCGGCGAAGTGCAGCACCCCGTCGAAGCCCGCCTCGGGGGTGAGCACCCGGGCCGCGTCGTGGATGGACGCCTCGACGTGCGTCGCGTCGGGGGCGAGCGCCGCCCGGTGGCCGGTGCGCAGGTCGTCGAGGACGACCACCTGGTGTCCGGCGTCGAGCAGCATCCGGGTCACCACGCTGCCGATGAAGCCGGCGCCGCCGGTGACGAGCAGTTTCACGTCGGTCTCCTCCTGCCTGGTCGTCGCGGCCGCGACCATGTGGTGATCACCTTACGGCCGCCGGTGGAGCGACGCTCCGCGTCCACGACGCGCCATCATTCCATCATAAACTCTCACGATTAAACAGAGCCGAACATGCGCGGCTGCCGGTGCCGGCGGTTCCCGGTGTCTACCATCCAAGGCATGCGGGAAGCGGGTGGTCCCGGGCTCCGGCGGCGGATGCGGGAGCGGCCACGACGCGAACCGGGCCCGCTCGCCCGGGCGGTCGCCCGGATCGTGGTCCGCGCCGCGGACGGCGCCACCCGACTGGTGACCGACCTGCTCGGCGCCAGCCCGGCCGCCGGCCGGGAGCGGATCAGCGAGGCCGACCTACGCGACCTGGTCGCCGCCAACACGGTGCTGGACCCGGAGGAACGCCGGATCATCGACGAGGTGCTGGTGGCCGGGGCGAGCCTGGTCCGCGAGGTGATGATGCCCCGCACCGAGGTGGTCTTCCTCTCCGCCCGGATGAGCATCGCCGAGGCGGCCGGGTTGGTCCGCGCCGAGCCGCACACCCGCTACCCGGTGGTGGACGGCACCCACGACGACGTGGTCGGCTTCGTGCACCTGCGCGACGTGCTGCTACGCCCGGAGGTCGACCCGTGCACCACGGTCGGCGAGCTGACCCGCGAGGTGAAGCGGCTGCCCGGCAGCAAGCGGGTGCTCGCCGCGCTGACCGAGATGCGTCGGGAGGGGCACCACCTGGCGGTGGTGGTCGACGAGTACGGCGGCACCGCCGGCATCGTCACCTGCGAGGACCTGATCGAGGAGCTGGTCGGGGAGATCCACGGTGAGTACGACGGCCCGCCCGAGCCGGTCCGTGCCGGCCTGCCCGCGGTGGTGGACGGCCGGCTCAACCTGGCCGACTTCGCCGAGCGCACCGGGGTGCACCTGCCGACCGGCCCGTACGAGACGGTCGGCGGGTACGTGATGGCGGCGCTGGGCCGACTGCCGGTGGCCGGCGACGAGGTGCCGGTGGCCGCCGAGCCGGAGGGCGCGGCCGGGCCGGGCGAGCCGTCCGCCGGGTGGCTGCTGCGGGTGCTGGCGCTGGAGGGGCGCCGGGTGGCCCGGCTCGCCGTGTCCACGGCGCGCCTGCCCGAGCAGCGACGCGAGGTCGGCGCGCCCGCCGCGCCCGGCCCGGGCCGACCCGCGGGGCCGTCATGACGCCCGCCCGGCGTTGCTGACAGAATTGCCGGCATGTCCGACGTTCCCGCCCGCCCCCGTGTCTTCTCCGGCATCCAGCCGACGGCCGACTCGTTCCACCTCGGCAACTACCTGGGCGCGGTGCGGCACTGGGTGGCGTTGCAGGACACCCACGACGCCTTCTACTGCGTGGTCGACCTGCACGCGATCACCGCGGGGCACGACCCGAAGGTGCTGAAGCAGCGGTCCCGGCTGGCCGCCGCGCAGCTGTTCGCGGTCGGGCTGGACCCGGAGCGCAGCACGCTCTTCGTGCAGTCGCAGGTGCCCGAGCACCCGATGCTGGCCTGGGTGCTGGGCTGCATCACCGGCTTCGGCGAGGCCAGCCGGATGACCCAGTTCAAGGACAAGTCGCAGCGGCAGGGCGGCGAGCGGGCCAGCGTCGGCCTGTTCACCTACCCGATCCTGCAGGCCGCCGACATCCTGCTCTACCAGGCACACGCGGTGCCGGTCGGCGAGGACCAGCGCCAGCACCTGGAGCTCTCCCGCGACCTGGCCCAGCGGTTCAACTCGCTCTTCGGCCCCACCTTCACCGTGCCGGCCCCGCACATCGTGAAGGACACCGCGAAGATCACCGACCTGCAGGACCCGACCGCCAAGATGTCCAAGTCGAGTTCCTCGCCGGCCGGCATCATCGACCTGCTGGAGGACCCGGCCCGGTCGGCCAAGAAGATCCGCTCCGCGGTCACCGACACCGGTCGGGAGATCGTGTTCGACACCGAGACCAAGCCCGGCATCGCCAACCTGCTCACCATCTACTCGGCGCTCGGTGGCCGGAGCATCGACGACCTGGTGGCCGCGTACGCCGGCAAGGGCTACGGCGACCTGAAGAAGGACCTGGCCGAGGTGGTGGGGGAGTTCGTCCGCCCGATCCAGGAGCGCACCCGCGCCTACCTCGACGACCCGGCCCAGCTGGACAAGCTGCTCGCCGCCGGCGCGGAGAAGGCCCGTGCGGTCGCCGCCGAGACGCTGCGCGTCGCGTACGAGCGGGTGGGGTTCTTCCCGCCGGTGCGCGGCGAGTAGCGCCGCGCGGCGCGACGGTACGGGTGACGGGTCGGCGGTCGGAGGGGTGGCGCGGAGCGTGGACGGCAGGGACGGGGCGCCCGGGGTGGACGACACCATCCAGATCGGGGTCGCGGTAGACATCCCCGAGCCGTGGGGGGCGATGCTGACCCGACGCCGGGCCGAGGCCGGCGACCCGCAGGCCGCCGACATCCCGGCGCACGTGACACTGCTCGGGCCGACCGAGATCCCGGTGGCGACGCTGCCCGCCGTGGAGCGGCACCTCGGCGCGGTCGCCGCCGCCCACCTGCCGTTCACCCTGCACCTGCGGGGCACCGGCACGTTCCGGCCGGTGACCCAGGTGGTCTTCGTCGCGGTGGCCGCCGGGATCAGCGAGTGTGAGCTGCTGGCCGCCGCGATCAGGGCCGCCCCCGAGCTGCGCCGGGAGACCCGCTTCCCCTACCACCCGCACGTCACCGTGGCGCAGGACGTCGCGCCGGAGGCGCTGGACAAGGCGTACGAGGACCTGGCCGACTTCTCCGCGATGTTCGAGGTGGAGGCATTCACCCTCTTCTCGCACAGCGGGCAGGCCCGGTGGCAGCCGCGCCGGGACTTCCGGTTGGGCGGCTGACCCCGCCGGTGGCCGGACGAGGGCGCGGCGGCGGGTCGGATACCCGCACGGTGGCCGGGGATCGGCGAGGATGAGCGCGTGAACGTGTTCGGCCGCCTGGAGGCGGGCATCGAGCGGCGGGTGAACGCCGCGCGCCACCGCTCCGGCGTGTTCGACCACGTCTGGCGGGCCGGTGTGCTCTACAGCGACCTGCTGGGCGGGCGGCTGGCCGCGGCGATCGCCTACTACGGCTTCTTCGCGGTCTTCGCGCTCGCGCTGGTGGCGTACTGGATCTTCGGTGCGATCCTTCAGGGCAACCCCGAGGTCAGCGCCGCGGCGGCCGGCTTCCTCCGGGAGAACCTGCCGTTCCTCGACCCGGTGCAGATCGCCGAGAGCAGCGGCACGGTCGGGGTGGTCGGCCTGGTCATCCTGGCCTTCACCGGGATCGGTTGGGTGGAGGCGATCCGCTCCTCGCAGCGGTTGATGTACGGCTTCAACCAGCAGCCGGGCAACCTGGTGGTCCGCCGGCTGGTCGACATCGGCGTGCTGCTCGTCATCTTCGTGCTGCTCGGCGTCTCGGTGGCCGCGGTCGACGCGCTGGAGTCGCTGCTGCGCTTCCTGCTGCGCAGCACCGGTTCGATCGGCCTCACCACGATCAGCGCGGTGCTGAGCGTGCTGGTGAACGCGGTGCTGGCCGCGCTGCTGCTGGTCGCCGTGCCCCGGCTGCGGATGAGCCGGGCCCGGCTGCGCCCGGTGGTGCTGCTGGTCGCGGTCGGCATCACGCTGCTCAACACCGTCGGGCGCTACTACGTGGTGCGCACCGAGCGGAACCCGGCGTACACGGTGGTGGCCGGGGCGGTCGGCCTGCTGCTCTACCTCTACCTGCTCAACCAGCTGGTGCTCTTCGGCGCGGCGCTCGCCGCGACCAGCCCGCGCGGGCGGGTGGTGGACCTCGCGGCGGGCGGCCCGCCCCCCGCCGACCTCGACGTGGACACCGATCCCGGCACCCCGGGCGGGGCCGGATGAGCGGGAGGGATGAGTTGGTGGTGATCACCGTCGACCAGGACTCGTCGGTGCCGCCGTACGAGCAGGTGCGCGGGCAGCTCGCGGAGCTGGTCGGCGACGGCCGGCTGCCGGTCGGCACCCGGCTGCCCACGGTGCGGCAGCTCGCGGCGGATTTGAACCTGGCCGCGAACACGGTCGCCCGGGCCTACCGGGAGCTGGAGGCGGCCGGCCTGCTGGAGACCCGGGGCCGGCACGGCACTTTTGTCGCACCCGGGCGGGACGATGCGATGGACCGGTTGCAGCGGGTGGCGGCCGACTACGCCGCGCAGGCCGTCCGGCTGGGGGTGCCGCCCGCGGCGGCGCTCGCCCTGGTCCGCGCCGCGCTGGAGGCGGCCCGGCCGGGCTGACCACGGCAGGAGGAGACTGATGATCGAATCGAGCGCGACGGTGGTCGAGGTCCCGGTGTCCGCGCCGCCCGATCGGATCTGGCCGGCGCTGACCGTGCCGGACGAGATCCGGGAGTGGTTCGGCTGGGAGTACGACGGCCTGGCCGACGAGATCCACCAGATCTTCGTCGCCCATGCCGAGCCCTTTCCACCGGACCGGCTGGCGCTGGCCGACGGCTCCGAGCTGCGGGTCGTCCCGGACGGTGGTGGGGCGCTGCTGCGGGCGGTCCTGCCGGCACCGGCGGACGCCGACGGAGCGGCGGAGCGGGACGCCATCGCGGAAGGCTGGCGCACCTTCTTCGAGCAGCTGCGTTTTCTGCTGGAACGGCGCCCGGCCGGCCGCCGCCGGACGCTCCACCTGACCGGCACGGCGACCGGCGGGCAGCTGCTCGCGGTGCTCGACGCGGCGGGTGCGGCCGAGCAGTGGCACGCCAGCCGGCACCAACGGATCGTGGTCGACTCCGCCGGCCGGCTGTTGGCCGCCATCGCCGAGGCCCCGCTGGGCAGCGACACAGCGTCCCCGGTCAGCCTCACCGTCAGCGGCTACGGCCTGGACGACGCCACCCTGGCTGGGTTGCGCGAGGAGTGGACGGCCCGCTGGCGCTTCCTCTCCGGTGCGTGAGGCGTGAATAGGGCGATTGCCGCCCAGGGGTCCGGCGCGACCGACCATGATGAGCCGGTGGGCGCACTCGTGACGTTGGACCTGCCGGACGACTCGCCGATGCTCGGCCTGCCCTGGATCATCACCTTCGGCCCGCTCGGCGACACCGACGAGTGGGAACCGGTGGTCTGCGGCCCGTACGAGCGGCCGCACGCGCTGGCGCTGGCCGAGGCGGTGGTGGCCGAGGAGCAGCTGATGGCGGTGGTCGAGCCGCTGCTGCCGGCGGTCTCCGCCGAGCAGATCCGGGGCGAGATCGCGGCCGCGCAGATCGCCGCCGAGGACGAGGCCGCGCAGATCGAGGAGGCCGACCTCTACGGCGACTTCGAGGACACCATCGACGAGGAGCTGGAGGCGGCCGCCGAGGCGGACCTGCGCACCGGGCCGACCGTGCCGCCCAGCGAGGCCGAGCTGCGGGAGGGCTTCCGCCGGATCGCGGCGAAGCTGACCGGCACCGGGTCCTGACCGGCGCGCCGGCGGGCGCCCGGTCCTGCCCGGGGCGCGGAGGCGGCCCGGGGATGCCGTCGGTCAGGGGCGCCGCACCGGGCCGTCCAGCACGCAGAACTCGTTGCCCTCCGGGTCGGCGAGGACGACGAAGCCCTCCGCGCCGGTCTGCCCCACGTCGGCGTGCCGGGCGCCCAGCTCGACCAGCCGGTGCACCTCGGCCGCCGGGTCGCCGTCGGCCACCAGGTCCAGGTGCAGCCGGTTCTTGTCCCGCTTCGGGGTGCCGGAACCCTGCAACCAGACCGTGGGGGCGCCGACCGCGTCCGGCGGCGGGTACAGCTTCGCGCTGCCGTCGCCGCCCCGCTCGACCGTGTAG
This sequence comes from Micromonospora sp. R311, assembly GCF_056780015.1. Taxonomy (NCBI): domain Bacteria; kingdom Bacillati; phylum Actinomycetota; class Actinomycetes; order Micromonosporales; family Micromonosporaceae; genus Micromonospora; species Micromonospora sp. R311. The sequence goes on along the minus strand of NZ_JBSWCE010000013.1, from coordinate 126,581 downwards.
CCGAGCGCCGCCGACCAGAACGCCGCCATCAGATCGAGGTCCGTCACGTCGAGGGTGTACTGGGCCACGTGTGCCATGCGTTTCACCTCCGGGGGCTGTCGGGGAGAGTCCTACCCACGCGGCCCGCGGCGACACGTCCGGGATGGACGCCGGCGCCCCGCGGAGCGGACTCCACGAGGCGCCGGCGCCACCTCACCCCCCACCACAAGGGGTCGGTGGCCCAGCCGCCCGTCGGCGCGGGGCACAACGGACGACCAGGTCGATGACGGGTTACCCGCTCAGCGCCGTTCGAACCAGGCGGCCGCGTCGACCGGGAGCAGGTGGCCGGAGCCCTGCCCGGTGAGCGTCTCGCTGGCGGCGATCGGCTCGCCGTACCCGTCGATCAGGGCCGGCGCACCGCTGATGTTGACCACACAGGTCAGCACGGTGTCGCCGGCGGCGCGGCTGAACGCCAGCAGGCCCGGCTCGGTCTCCAGCCAGGTCACCCCGCCGGCGCCGGCCGACAGCGCCGGGTGTCCGCGGCGGATCCGCAGCGCCGTGCGGTAGAGCTCCAGGGTCGAGCCGGGCACGCCGGTCTGGGCGGCGACCGAGAGGGCCTGCCAGGTCGCCGGGGCCGGCAGCCAGCTCAGCTCGCTGCCCGCCGGCCCGAAGCCGTACGGGGCCAGCTCGCCGCTCCACGGGATCGGCACCCGGCAGCCGTCCCGGCTCTCCCCGGTGCGCAGGAACGCCGGGTCCTGGCGCAGCTCGTCGGGGAGGTCGAGCACCTCCGGCAGGCCGAGCTCCTCGCCCTGGTAGAGGTAGGCGCAGCCGGGCAGGGCGAGCATCAGCAGGGTGGCCGCGCGGGCCCGGCGCAGCCCCTCGGGCCCGTCGCCGTAGCGGGTGACGTGCCGCTGCTTGTCGTGGTTGGAGAGCACCCAGGTGGTCGGTGCGCCGACGATGGTGGACTCGGCGAGCGCGGTGTCGATCACCTTGCGGAACGAGTCGGCCGACCAGGTCGCGTCGAGGAAGTCGAAGCTGAACGCCTGGTGCAGCTCGTCCGGGCCGATGTAGCGGGCCAGCCGCTGCGGCGTCTCGGCCCACGCCTCCGCCACCGCCATCCGGCCGCCGGGGTAGCTGTCCAGGATCGGCCGCCAGGCGCGGTAGATGTCGTGCACCTCGTCCTGGTCGAAGTAGGGGAGCCGGCCCTTGCCGAGCAGCTCCACCTGGCGCTGCCCGGTGGTCATGCTGCTGAAGCCGACGTCCGGCAGACCCTCGGCCTTGATCATGCCGTGGGCCACGTCGATCCGGAACCCGTCCACGCCCCGGTCCAGCCAGAACCGCAGGATGTCCTCGAACTCGGCGCGCACCTCCGGGTGCCGCCAGTTCAGGTCCGGCTGGGCCGGGTCGAACAGGTGCAGGTACCACTGGCCGTCCGGCACCCGGGTCCAGGCGGGGCCGCCGAAGATGCTCTCCCAGTCGTTCGGGGGCAGCTCGCCCTGCTCGCCCGTGCCGTCGGCGAAGAGGTAGCGCGCCCGCTCGGCGGAGCCCGGGCCGGCGGCCAGGGCGGCCTGGAACCAGGGGTGCGCGCTGGAGGTGTGGTTGGGCACCAGGTCGACGATGATCCGCAGGCCGAACGCGTGCGCGTCGGTGATCATGGCGTCGAAGTCGGTGAGGGTGCCGAACATCGGGTCGACGTCGCGGTAGTCGGCCACGTCGTAGCCGCCGTCGACCATCGGCGAGGTGTAGAAGGGGGTCAGCCAGAGCGCGTCCACCCCGAGGTCGCGCAGGTACGGCAGGCGCTCGCGGATCCCGCGCAGGTCGCCGATGCCGTCGCCGTCGCTGTCGGCGAAGCTGCGCACGTAGACCTGGTAGACGACGGCGGAGCGCCACCAGTCGGCGTCGGAGGTCTGCGGGATGGGGTGGCTGGCGGTCATCGAGGCGTTCCCCGTTCTGTGGCGCGGGACGGCGGCACCCGGTGGGCGGATGGGTGCTTGAGCAGGATGCCGCTCCGGCGTTGCAAGAGTCAAGCAGTTCTTGCGCAAGAAATGGCGACGTTCACCGTCAGGCCGGTACGGCGAGCGCGGGCGGCGCCGGTCGCTGCCCGGTCACCCCACCGGTGGCCGCCCGCCGCCCGCCGGCCGCCGGGGCGACCGCGGTGGAGCCGCGCACCACCAGCTCGGGGCGGAACAGGTACTCCGAGTGCGGGGCCGCGTGCCCGTTGATCTCGTCGACCAGCGCCCGCACCGCGGCCACCGCCATCGCCGTCACCGGCTGGCGCATGGTGGTCAGCGGCGGGTCGGTGAACGCCATCAGCGGCGAGTCGTCGTAGCCGACCACCGAGAGGTCCGCCGGCACCGACAGGCCGCGCTGCCGGGCCGCCCGGATCGCGCCGAGCGCCATCAGGTCGGAGCCGCAGACGACGCCGGTCACGCCGCGGTCGAGCAGCCGTCCCGCGGCGGCCTCGCCACCCTCCACACCGAACAGCGACAGCTCGGCAAGCTCGTCCAGCTCGGCGGCGGGCAGCCCGGCCAGCCGGCTCATCGCGCTGCGCCAGCCGGCCACCTTCCGCTGCACCGGCACGAACCGGTCCGGGCCGGTGATCAGGCCGATCCGGCGGTGCCCGAGCGCCACCAGGTGGGCCACGGCCAGCTCGGCGGCCTCGCCGTCGTCACAGGAGACGAAGGGCGCGCCGATCCCGGGCACGTACCCGTTGATCATCACCACGGGCAGCGGGCGGGCGATCAGCGCCCGGTAGCGGTCGTGGTTGGCGGCGGTGTCGGCGTGCAGGCCGGAGACGAAGACGATTCCGGAGACCTGCCGGTCCAGCAGCATCTCGACGTACTCGTCCTCGGTGACCCCGCCGGCGGTCTGGGTGCACAGCACCGGGGTGAACCCGCTCTGCGCCAGCGTCGACTCGATCACCTGGGCGAAGGCGGGGAAGATCGGGTTGTCCAGCTCCGGGACGACCAGGCCCACCAGGCCGGCGCTGCGCTTGCGCAGCCGGGCCGGGCGCTCGTAGCCGAGCACGTCGAGGGCGGTCAGGACGGCCTGCCGGGTCTCCGGGGCCACTCCCGGGCGGTCGTTGAGCACCCGCGACACCGTGGCCTCGCTGACTTCGGCCTGTTGGGCGATGTCGGACAGTCGAGCGCGCATGGCGGCACTTTAGCTCACGGGCAAGATCTTGCGTACACTCCTGCAAGCCCTTCCATTCCCTGCAACGTCTTGCTAACGTCCCCGCAACATGCGAGAGCAGCGGCGCGGCACCCTAGCGCCGGTTGGTAAGAACTTACAGAGGTTTCCACTGGCGGGCCGCCCTTCCCCCGGCGGACCGCCATGACGACAGGAGTACCGATGCGCATCCGTACCGCGGGTGTGGTCGCCGCCTTCGCCCTGGCGCTCGCCGCGTCCGGCTGTGGCGGCGGCAGCGACGAGCCGGCCGCCAACGAATCCCCCAAGGCTGCCGCCGGCGGCAAGCTGGTGATCTGGGCCGACGACAAGCGGACCGCGGCCCTCAAGCCGTTCGCCGAGAAGTTCGGCCAGGAGAACGGCGTCACCGTCGAGGTGCAGGCCGTCTCCAAGGACCTGCAGACCAACTTCGTCACCGCCTCGCAGCAGGGCAGCGGCCCGGACGTGGTGGTCGGCGCGCACGACTGGATCGGCAACCTGGTGCAGAACGGCGCCATCGACCCGGTGCAGCTGACCGCCGAGCAGAAGAGCGGCTTCAACTCCACCGCCGTCAAGGCCGTCACGTTCAACGGCCAGCTCTACGGCGTGCCGTACGCGATGGAGAACGTCGCGCTGATCCGCAACACCGCGCTGGCCCCCGAGGCGCCCAAGACCATCGAGGAGCTGGTCGCCGCCGGCAAGAAGCTCAAGGCGGAGAAGAAGGCCAGCGAGATCCTCTGCCTGCAGTCGGGCCAGAACGGCGACGCCTACCACATCTACCCGCTGTACACCTCGGCCGGCGGTTACCTCTTCGGCACCACGGCCAACGGCGACTACGACCCGAAGGACCTGGGCGTGGGCAAGCCGGAGTCGATCGAGGCGTTCAAGAAGATCGCCGCGCTCGGCGAGAAGGGTGAGGGCGCGTTGAAGCGCTCCATCACCGGCGAGAACTCGATCGCCAACTTCGGCGCCAAGAAGTGCGCCTTCCTGGTCTCCGGCCCGTGGGCCATCGCGGACGCCAAGAAGGCCAACATCTCCTACGACATCTCCCCGGTCCCCGGCTTCGCCGGTGGCAAGGAGGCGCAGCCGTTCGTCGGTGTCCAGGCGTTCTACGTGGCGTCCAAGGGCAAGAACAAGGCGCTGGCCCAGGAGTTCGTGGCCAACTACGTGACCACCCCGGAGCTGGCCGTGGCGCTGTACAACGCCGAGCCCCGCCCGCCGGCGCTGACCGCCGCGCTGGACCAGGTCAAGGGCACCGACCCGGACCTGGCCAAGTTCCAGGAGGCCGGCAAGAACGGCCAGGTGCTGCCGGCGATCCCGGCCATGGCCGCGATCTGGGACCCGTTCGGCAAGGCGGAGGCCGCGGTCATCGGCGGCGCCGACCCGGCCAAGACGATCACCGCGGCCGGCAAGACCATCTCCGGCCAGATCAAGTAATGAGCTCGCCGCTGTCCGGCCCGGGACCTGCCCAGCAGGTCCCGGGCCGGGAGCCCGTCGGCTCCGGGCTCCCGCGCTCGTCCCGTACCGCGCGGCACCACGCGCCGATCACCGCGACCGGCCTGCTCGTCAAGGTGATCCTGCTCGGCCTGACGGCCGGCATCGCGATCTGGGCGGCCTTCCCGCTCGTCGAGGCCGAGATGTGGGTCGGGCTGGCCCTGCTGGCGGTCACCACCGCCGGGCTGTTCTACCTCTACCTCACCCGCCGGCACATCCCGGCCAAGTATCTGGTCCCCGGCACCCTCTTCCTGATCGCCTTCCAGGTCTTCCCGGTGCTCTACACGGCGAGCACCGCCTTCACGAACTTCGGCGACGGGCACCGCGGCAGCAAGGACGAGGCGATCGTCGCCATCCAGACCGCCTCGGTGCAGCAGGTGCCCGGCTCCACCGAGTACGCCCTCTCCATCGCCACCACCGGCGACCCCGCCACCGGCTCGCTGGTCTTCCTGGTCACCGACCCGGCCACCGGTGTCGTCTCGGTCGGCGACGCCGAGGGGCTGCGCCCGTTCGACCCGGCCGACGTCACCGTCGCCCCCGGCGGCAAGGTCACCGCCGCCGACGGCTACACCGTGCTGAACTTCGGCCAGGCCGGCGCCCGCAGCCAGGAGATCACCGACCTGGTCGTGCCGACCGCCGGTGGCGCGATCCGGTCCACCGGTCTCACCCGCGCCTACGAGGGCAAGGCCGTGCGGGCGTACGACGCGGGCTGCGACTGCGTCCGGGACACCGAGACCGGGAAGACCTGGACCGCGGACGAGGCCAGCGGCTCCTTCGTCGCCGCCGACGGGGACCGGCTGGCGCAGGGCTGGAAGGTCAACGTCGGGCTGGACAACTTCGCCCGGGTGCTCACCGAGCCGGCCATCTCCGGTCCATTCTTCGGCACGCTGATCTGGAACTTCAGCTTCGCGATCGGCTCGACCGGGCTGACCTTCCTGCTCGGCATGGCCATCGCGCTGGCGCTGCACTCGCCCCGGATGCGCGGCACCAACCTCTACCGGGTGCTGCTGATCCTGCCGTACGCCATGCCGTCCTTCGCCATGCTGCTGGTCTGGCGGGACATGTTCAACACCGACTTCGGCCTGATCAACAACCTGTTCGGGCTCGGCGTGGACTGGTTCGGCCAGGACTGGTCGGCCCGGGCGGCGGTGCTGCTGGTGCAGCTCTGGCTCGGCTACCCGTACATGTTCCTGGTGGCCACCGGCGCGCTCCAGGCCATCCCGCGCGAGCTGACCGAGGCCACCTCGGTCGACGGCGCGTCGCCGTGGCAGTCGTTCCGGGCGGTCACCCTGCCGCTGCTGCTGGTGGCGCTCTCCCCGCTGCTGATCGCGTCGTTCGCGTACAACTTCAACAACATCAACGCGATCTGGCTGACCACCGAGGGCGGGCCGTTCCCGGCCGACAACCCGACCAACGGGGCGACCGACCTGCTGATCACCTACACCTACCGGTTGGCGTTCGGCGCGCAGGGCGCGGAGTTCGGCATGGCCGCGGCGGTGTCGATCTTCATCTTCGCGATCGTCGCGGTCGTCTCGGCGATCAGCTTCCGGCGCACCCGCAAGCAGGAGGAGGTGTACGCGTGACCACGCTCAGCGGTGTCCCGGTCGCCCGCGAGACGGGCGGCACGCCGGTCGCCAACCGCAGCGCCCGGGGCGGGCGGCGCAGCCGCTGGCTCCGCCAGGTCGGCTGGCGCCACCTGGTCGGGGTGCTGGCGGTGGCGTTCAGCCTCTTCCCGATCCTGTTCGTGCTCTCCGCGGCGCTCAACCCGCGCGGCACGCTCTCCTCCACCAGCCTGGTGCCGACCGAGGGGGTGTCGTTCGAGAACTTCGGCAACCTCTTCGAGAAGTTCGCGTTCGGGCACTGGTTCCTCAACAGCCTGCTGATCGCCGGCACGGCCAGCTTCGTGTCGATCTTCCTCTCCGCGCTGGCGGCGTACGCCTTCTCCCGGATGCGCTTCGCCGGCCGCCGGATCGGGCTGCTCACCCTGCTGCTGATCCAGATGTTCCCGCAGTTCCTGGCGATCGTGGCGATCTTCCTGATCTTCACCACGGTCACCGACCTGTGGCCGGGCATCGGGTTCAACACTCCCTGGGGGCTGTTCCTGCTCTACATGGGCGGTGCGCTCGGCGTGAACACCTGGCTGATGAAGGGCTTCTTCGACACGCTGCCCCGGGAACTGGACGAGTCGGCCACCATGGACGGCGCCAGCCACGCCCAGGTCTTCTTCCGGATCATGCTGCCGCTGGTGGCGCCGATCCTGGCGGTGACGGCGCTGCTCTCCTTCATCGGCACGATCAACGAGTTCATGATCGCCAACGTGTTCCTCACCGACACCGAGTCGAAGACCCTGGCGGTCGGCATGTTCGGCATGGTGGCCGGCGAGCGGAACAACAACTTCGGGATGTTCGCGGCGGGCACCCTGCTCACCGCGATCCCCACCGTGCTGGTGTTCCAACTCCTCCAGCGCTACATCGTCTCCGGCCTGACCGCCGGGGCCGTCAAGGGGTGAATCGGCGGGTGGCCGCTCGCCGTCGCGCGCGAGGCGGGTGGCCACTCCCACCGGCACGGGCGGCGTTCGTGCCATCCCGCACGGGCGCCGGCGGCGTCCCGCCACGGGCTGCGCGGCAGGGGCGTCGTGCCGACGTACCCCGGAGCAGTCACGGGCCGACCGCCGCGGCCGGGAGACCGGCCGCGGCGGGCGACCCCTTTCTCTCCCCGGCCGACCAACGCGAAAGGTCACACCATGTCGTCCCAGCCGCACCACGACGGGTCCGAGCTGTACGTCCCCGAGCAGCAGCCGTCGCTCGGCGACACCGTCGACGTCTTCGTCCGGGTGCCGGCCGGCGCCGACGTCCGGCAGGTGCACGTGCGGACCACCGGCGACGGGGAACCCCGGTTCGCCGAGGCGGTCATCGACCGGACCGCCGGCGGCGACGTCTGGTGGCGGGCCGCGGTCGAGGTGCGCAACCCGGTCAGCAACTACCGGTTCATGCTCACCGGCGCGCGCGGCTACCGCTGGCTGAACGCGGCCGGACTGTTCGGTCACGACGTGCCGGACAACGGCGACTTCCGGCTGGTCTCGTACGACCCGCCGCCCGCCTGGGCCCGGGACGCGGTGATCTACCAGATCTTCCCGGACCGGTTCGCCCGCTCGGCCGCCGCCGACGGCCGGCCGCTGCCCGACTGGGCGATCCCCTGCGACTGGGACACCCCGGTCGTCGGGCGCGGCCCGGAGACCCCGCGCCAGTTCTACGGCGGCGACCTGGACGGCGTCACCGAGCGGCTGGACCACCTGGCCCGGCTCGGCGTCAACACCGTCTACCTGACCCCGATCTTCCCGGCCCGCTCCAACCACCGCTACGACGCGGCCAGCTTCGACACCGTCGACCCGCTGCTCGGCGGGGACGCCGCGCTGGCCCGGCTCGCCGACGCGGTACGGGCCCGGGGCTGGCGGCTGCTCGGCGACATCACCAGCAACCACACCGGCGACGCCCACCAGTGGTTCACCGCCGCCGCCTCGGACGTGCACGCGGCCGAGCGCGAGCTGTACTACTTCGACGAGGTGACCGGCGACTACGAGTCCTGGAACGGGGTCAAGTCGCTGCCGAAGCTGAACTGGGGCAGCGCCGAGCTGCGCCGGCGCTTCGCCACCGCCGACGACGCGCTGCTGCGCCGCTGGCTGAGCCCGCCGTACGGGTTGGACGGCTGGCGGGTGGACGTGGCCAACATGACCGGCCGGCGGGGCGCGGACGCGTACACCCACGAGGTGGCGGCGCTGCTGCGCCGGGTGGTCGCGCAGACCCGCGCCGACGGGCTGCTGATGGCCGAGCACGGCCACGACCACACCGGCGACCTGGACCGGGACGGCTGGCACGGCACCATGAACTACGTCGGCTTCACCGACCCGGTCTGGTCCTGGCTGCGGCACGGCGACCAGCCGGTGCCGAACTTCCTCGGCACCCCCGGCGGGGTGCTGCGCCGGGACGCCCACTCGGTGCTCGCCACCATGAACACCTACCGGTCGCTCATCTCCTGGCGGTCGTACGTCCACTCGTGGCAACTGCTCGGCTCGCACGACTCGGCGCGGATCCGGACGGTGGTCGGCGACGCCGCCCGGCACGAGGTCGCCGCCGGGCTGCTCGCCACCATGCCCGGCACCCCGATGGTCTTCGCGGGTGACGAGCTGGGGCTGACCGGCGACAACGGCGAGGGATCGCGGACCCCGATGCCGTGGCACCGGCCGGAGAGCTGGGACGCGGGCACGTTCGCCGCCTACCGGGCGCTGATCGCGCTGCGCCACGCCGAGCCCGCGCTGCGCCGCGGTGGGCTGCGCTGGCTGCACGCGGACGCCGACACCCTGGTGTTCCTGCGCGAGGCGCCGACCGGGACGGTGCTGGTGCTGGCCCGCCGCGCGGCCGGCGCGCCGGTCCGGCTGGTCGGCCTGCCCGCCGGCGAGAACGTCTACGGCGGGGCGCCGGCGCTGCGGCCGGACGCCGCCGGCGCGTCCACCCTGCCGGGTGACGGTCCGACCTTCCAGGTCTGGCGCCTCTGACGTCCGCCGCGCCGCCGGTTTCCGCCGCGGGGCGCGGTGCGGTGCGCCACCGGCGAGACGTCGGATGACGCGCGGGAACGGGCCCCGATGTGCGCCGCCGGCTCGGCGTTGCCATTATGGAATGGTTTGACCATCGGGACACCAGTGCCCGTCTCCGATCTGCTTCACTGGCGCGTCATCGGCGAGGCCACCGCGTGCCCGGCGTCCGCGCCCGTTGACCACTGGAGAATCCCGTGAAGCTGTCGATCCTCATGCCGGTCTACAACGAAGAAGCGCGCGTCGCGGACGCCGTGAAGCAGGCGCTGGCGGTGGAGTACCCGTGTGAGATCGAGCTGGTGGTGGTCGACGACGGGAGTCGGGACGGCACGGGGGAGGTCCTGGGCCGCACCGATGACGTCCGGTTGCGGGTGATCACGCATCCACGCAACGCGGGCAAGGGCGCCGCGATCCGGACGGCGGCGGAGCACGCCCGGGGCGAGTACCTGGTGATCCTGGATGCGGATCTGGAGTACGACCCGCAGGACATTCCGCAGTTGCTGGCACCGGTGCTCGACGGCCGGGCCACCGTGGTGTACGGCAACCGGACCTTCGGCAGCCACAGTGCGTACAGCTTCTGGTACGTGATGGGCAACCGGGGCGTCACGACGGCGGCGAACGTGTTGTTCAACTCCTACCTCGGTGACCTGGAGACCTGTTTCAAGTTGATGCCGGTCGCCCTCTACCGGTCGTTGGAGATCCGCTCCCGCGGATTCGGGATGGAGGCGGAGGTGACCGGGAAGCTGTTGCGGCGGCGGATCCGGCCCTACGAGGTGCCGATCAGTTACCGGGCGCGGGGCCGGGAGGACGGCAAGAAGATCACCTGGCGGGACGGGATCGAGGCGTTGTGGATCCTGGGCCGGGAGCGCATCCGCCGTGAACCCGCCGGCACCGCCACCCGCTGACCCGGCGGCAGGTCGTGATGGCGGGAGAGCGTGGTTCGGGCGCCGTCGGTCGCCTCGTCGTCCGGGTCGTCGTGGCAGCCGTCGGCGTCGGTTGCCTGGTCGTGACCGGCCAAGGGGCCTGGCGGGCGACCGGTTACGGGGTCACGTACCTGCGCGACCCCGGGTACAACCTGGAGGGTCGGCGCGCCCAGGTGGACTTCGAGTCGCTGCGCCGCGAGTTCGCCGACCAGGTGCCGCCGGGCAGCCGGGTCTACCCGACCGTTGACGAGGTCCTCTGGCAGCAGCGGTTGGCCGAGTTCGCCGCCCTGGCCGGCAGCGTGGTCGTCGCGCAGCCGGACGCGGCGGACTACCTGGTGGGCGTGGTCGACGTGGCGCAACCCGGGCCGACGGGCCCGCGGGCCCGGCTGATCGTCCGGAGGGCCGGCTGAGGATGCCTGTGCTGGCCGGCCTGACGCTCGTGCTCGGCGGGTTCCCGCTGGCGTACGCGCTGCTGCGCAGCGCGTACCTCGCCGTGCTGCTTGCGCCCCTGGTGGCGGCGCTGATGAGCACCGCCGCGGTGATCCTGATGATCCTGGTCGGCGGGCCGCTGGTGCTCTGGCTCGCGCTGGTGCTGCCCGCGGCGACGGTGCTGGCCTGGTGGCTGCTACGCCGGCCCGGCGAGCCGGCGCCCTACGGCGACTGGTCGCACGTGCTGCTGACCGCTCTCCCGCTGCTCCCACCGCTGCTCTTCGTCCTCGAACCGGCCGTGCGCTGGGACCCGCACTCGATCTGGTGGCTGCACGCCGGCTATTTCGCCCGGGACGGCGGGTACGCCCGGGAGGCCATCGGCAGTGCCGGTTTCGCCTTCTCACACACCGACTACCCGCCGCTCGCCTCGGCGCCGGTGGCGGCGGTGTGGAGCGTCTCCGGGCCGGACTTCCGCACCGCGCAGGCGATCGGGGTGCTGGTCAGCTTCTCGGCGATCGCCATGCTGGTGCATCTCGTGCGCCGGGTGCTCGCCTGGGCCCCCGCCCCGGCCGCCTGGGCGCTCGCCGCCGGGGTCGGTCTCGCCACCTGGTCGACCGCGCCGCACGCGGTCACCAGCGGCTACGCCGATCCGCTCTGGTCGGCCGCCCTGGCCGGTGCCGTGGTGGCTCTGCTCCTGGCGGCCGACCCGCTGCGTCGACCGGCGCTGGCTCTGCTGCTGCTGACCGTGGCGGCGCTGACCAAGAACGAGGGCCTGGTCGTCGCGGGGGCCGTCGCGGTCCTGGTCACGGTGCGGGCCCGGGCCCGGCCGCGGCGAGCCTGGCTGGTCTGGCTTCCGGTCCTGGCCGGGGGCGGTTGGGCGCTGCTGGCCCGGCTGCTGGGTGCCCGCTCCGACATCGCGGAGGGCGCCGGCCGGGGCAGGGCGTCCGGCTGGGACCCGGAGACGCTGGAGCGCTACCGGGTGGCCCTGCGGGCGCTGCGCGACGTGGCCGGTCCGGTGGTGGCGGGCGCGCTGGTCGTGGCGGTGCTGGGTGCGCTGTTCCTGCGGGGGCGACGCCGCAGGGCCGGCCTCGGGTCGGACGGGTGGCTCTGGGCGGTCTGCGGGTTCTACCTGGTCGTCCTCACGTTGACCTACATGCTCGGGCCGAGCGACATCGACTGGTGGCTGCGCACCTCGGTGCAGCGGGTCGCCCTGCTGGTGGTACTGCTGGCGGCGGTGAGCTGCGCCGGGTGGGTCGCGGTCGCCGTCAGCGCCGACCGGGGCGACGAACCGGCGGGCGCGGAGCCGGCGCCGGGCGAGGGGGCCGGGTGGGCCGGCGGCGAGCCGGGGCTCCCGGCGGCCGGTTCCCGGGTGGCGAGCGGGTGACCCGCCACCCGGAGCACCTGGCCGATCTCGGACCTGCCGGCGGGCGTGGCCGGAGCTAGTCCCGTGGCGGCGTCGCGCCGAGCAGGGCCCGCACTCCGGCGAGGTAGGTCCGCCGGTCCGGCGCGCCGGTCAGGATGCGTTGCGTGAACCAGCCCGGGACCAGGGCGAAGAGTGCCGCGGCGATGGCGTCCGGGTCGGTGTCGGCGGGCAGCTCGCCGGCCTCCTGGGCCCGCCGGGCCAGCACCGCGAAGTGGCTGCGGAAGCCGGTGTACTTCTCCGCGACGAACGCGGCCAGCGCCGGGTCGCGCTGCGCCTCGCCCCAGACCTGGATCGCGATGCGGAGCACGCCGTCGGGCCGGAGCTGGGTCTCCACGTACGCGAGGACGCGGTCGAGCGCCTCGACCAGGGGCAGCGGCGGGTCGTGCCGGGCCAGCCCGGCGAGCACCTCGCCGGCCCCGCTGACCGCCTCCTCGGCGATGGCGTTGATCAGATCGGTCTTGCTCGGGAAGTAGCGGTAGACCGCGCCGACCGAGAGACCGGCCTCGGCGATGACGTCCTGCATCGAGGTGCGGTGGAAGCCCTCCCGCAGGAAGCAGCGACGAGCCGCGTCGACGATCTGGCGGCGGCGGGCGGCGAGGTGTTCGGCCGAGACACGTGGCACGGGATACATGGTAAAGCGAACGTTCGTTCTTGACAGTCGACGCGGTCGGGGAGGAGCCTGAGGCTGATAGAGAATGAGCGTTCGTTTTAGGAGTGGGACCATGTCGACCCGAACCCGGCCGCCCCTGCTGCTCGCCGTGCTGGCCGCCGCCCTGGTGGCGGGAGTGCAGGCGCTGCTCGTACCGCTGTTCTCGGCGCCGGCCGCGAACCTCGCGCCGCGCGACCTGCCGGTCGCCGTCGCCGGCCCCGCGCCCGCCGCCACCGAGCTGGCCGGCCGGCTCGCCGCCGCGCGGCCCGGCGCGTTCGAGGTCGCCACCCTGCCGGACGCGGCGGCGGTCGACCGGGCACTGCGTGACCGTGAGGTCTACGCGGCCTTCGTCGTCGGCCCCGGCGGGGTCGCCCTGCACACCGCCCCGGCCGCCAGCCCGACGGTGGCGGCACTGCTCACCGAGGCGGCCGGCCAGCTCTCCGCCGGGCGGCCGGTGCCGGTGGTCGAGGTGGTTCCCGCCGACCCGGACGACCCGCGGGGCGCCGGGTTCGCCGCCGGTTTCCTGCCGCTGGCGCTGACCAGCATGCTCGCCGGGGTGCTGCTCGCCCTGCTGGTCACCGGCCGGGCGGCCCGGCTGGCCGGGCTGACGGCGTACGCCGTGCTGGCCGGCGGGGTCGGCGTGGCGGTGCTGCACGGCTGGCTCGGCCTGCTCGGCGGCGACTGGCTCGCCGAGGCGGCCGCGATCGGGTTCTTCGGGCTGGCCACCGCGGCCATCGTCACCGGCCTCGGCGCGCTGCTCGGCCGCCCGGGGATCGGCCTGGGCGCGCTGGTGGTCTTCCTGGTCGGCAATCCGCTCTCGGCGGTCGGCGCGGCCCCCGAGCTGTTGCCGCAGCCGTGGGGCGCGGTGGGGCAGTGGCTGCCGGTCGGCGCGGGCGGCACGCTGCTCCGGTCGGTGGCGTTCTTCGACGGCGCCGGCGCCGGCACGCCGCTCGCCGTGCTCGCCGGGTACGCCGCGGTCGGCCTCGCCCTGGTGCTGCTGGCCCGGCGCACCCCGGCCCCGGCCGGCGAGCCGGTCGCCGCGCGGCCCGCGACGGTCGCCGCCTGACCCGCGTCCCGAGCCATCCCGCGCCCCCTACTACGAACTGTCGTTGATAGGGGAAGATGGTCGCCGTGGAAGCTCTCAGACTGACATTGCGCTACGTCCACCTGATCGGGTTCGCGCTGCTGCTGGGCGGCGCCGTCGTCCAGTACGTCAGCGGGCGGTTGCGGATCAACCCGGCCATGCTCTGGGGCTCGGTGATCATGTTGCTGACCGGCATCAGCCTCGCCGCGCCGCTGCGTGACGGCGACGAGCCGGCTCCGGCCAAACTCGTTACCAAGTTGGTGCTCGCGCTGCTGATCTTCGTCATGGTCTTCTTCTCCCGGAAGCGTGACGTGGTCAACCGTGGCCATTTCCTCGCCATCGTCGCTCTGACCCTGGTCAACGCGGCGGTGGCGGTCTTCTGGCGGTAGCGTCCCCGACAGGGGGACGGCCCCGGAAACGGACGTTGACGACGTCGGGACGCTCGCCTACCAGCACCGAGAGTGACCTGGCCCACCCAAGGGTTACGTAGGGGTAACAGGCACTCAACAGTCGTGCACGATTGTCGGCCGGTGGGTGGGCGCGGGCGTACGCTCCCGTCCGTAACGTGGGACGCCGGCGGCAAGTCGCCAGGCCGGCTAATGGGCTGCCACCGCGCGACCCGCGGTGTGCAATGGGAAGGAGACGTCTTGCGCTCGGTGCGTGGGATGCGGATCGCCTCGGTCCTCGCGGTGGGTGGGCTCGTGCTGAGCGCCGCCGCGTGTGGCGAGGCCCCCGAGGAGAACAACGGCGCCGGTGACGGCGGCAAGAAGTACAGCGCCTGCATGGTGACCGACGTCGGCGGCATCGACGACAAGTCGTTCAACACCTCCGCCTGGAAGGGCCTGCAGGCCGCCAAGGCCGAGAACGACAACATCGACATCAAGTACGTGGCGTCGAAGGCCGAGGCCGACTACGAGCCGAACCTGACCCAGTACGTCAACCAGAAGTGCGACTTCATCCTCGCGGTCGGCGGCCTGATGGCCGACGCCACCTCGAAGATCGCCAAGGCGAACCCGAACCAGCAGTTCGGCATCGTCGACGCGAAGCTGCCGGAGAGCAACGTCTACCCGATGCAGTTCGACACCGCGCAGGCCGCCTTCCTGGCCGGCTACCTGGCGGCCGGAATGACCAAGTCCGGCACGGTCGGCACCTACGGCGGCATGAAGATCCCGCCGGTGACCATCTTCATGGACGGGTACGTCGACGGCGTGGCCCACTACAACAAGACCAAGAACAAGACGGTCAAGGTCCTGGGCTGGGACAAGGCCACCCAGAACGGCTCCTTCACCAACGACTTCGTCAAGCAGGACGAGGGCAAGAAGGTCAGCGACGCGCTGGTCGCCCAGGGCGCCGACATCATCATGCCGGTCGCCGGCGGCGCCGGCCTCGGCACCACCGGTGCGGCGAAGGCCTCGGGCGGCAAGTACAACACCATCTGGGTGGACGTCGACGGCTGCGAGAGCACCCCGGACTGCCCGGTCATCATCACCACCGTGGTGAAGAACATCCCGGACGCCGTCAAGGAGGCCGTGCTGAAGGCCGCCGGTGGCGAGAAGCTCAACGCCAACCCGGGCTTCCTGGGCACCCTGGCCAACAACGGGGTCTCGCTGGCCCCGTACCACGAGTTCGAGAGCAAGGTTCCGGCCGAGCTGAAGGCCGAGGTCGACAAGCTGAAGGCGGACATCGCCGCCGGCACGGTCACGGTCACCTCCAAGGCCCAGCCGAAGTGACGCTCCGCCGGCCGCCCGTGGTGAGACGATCACCCGGGTAGGCCGGCGAGCGGTACCGCACGACGAACCGGCCGCCCCGGCGCCGCGGGTGAACCCCCGCGGCGCCCGGGGCGGCCGATCCGCTCCACCCGACGACCGGCCCCGCGCCGCGACCGGCCGGCAGCTACGCTGCACCATCGCTTCGCACTCCAGGAGGTTGCGCTGAGACTCGAACTGCGCGGCATCACCAAGCGGTTCGGTGATCTGGTCGCCAACGACCACATCGACCTGACGGTGGAGCCTGGAGAGATCCACGCCCTGCTCGGCGAGAACGGCGCCGGCAAGTCGACCCTGATGAACGTGCTCTACGGGCTCTACCAGCCCGACGAGGGCGAGATCCTGGTCGACGGCCAGCCGCTGAAGCTGAAGGGCCCGTCGGACGCGATCGCGGCCGGGATCGGCATGGTGCACCAGCACTTCATGCTGGTGCCGGTCTTCACCGTGGCGGAGAACATCATGCTCGGCGCCGAGCAGGTGCGCGGCGGCCTCGCCGGCTTCCTGGACCGGCGTCGGGCCCGGCGCCAGGTCGCCGAGGTCTCCGAGCGGTACAACCTGCGGGTCGACCCGGACGCGGTGATCGAGGACCTGCCGGTCGGCATCCAGCAGCGGGTGGAGATCGTCAAGGCGCTCACCCGCGACGTCGACCTGCTGATCCTGGACGAGCCGACCGCGGTGCTCACCCCGCAGGAGACCGAGGAACTGCTCGCCGTGATGCGGTCGCTCAAGGCCGCCGGCAAGTCGATCGTCTTCATCACCCACAAGCTCGGCGAGGTCAAGGCGATCGCCGACCGGATCACCGTGATCCGGCGGGGCAGGACCGTCGGCACCGCGTCGCCGGAGGCGAGTCGGGACGAGCTGGCCGCGCTGATGGTCGGCCGGAGCGTCCGGCTCACGGTGGACAAGACCCCCGCCACGCCGGGCCGGCCGGTCCTGGAGGTCGCCGGCCTGGTCGTCGACGACGACCGGCAGGTGCGCGCGGTAAACGGGGTCGACCTCACCGTGCACGCGGGCGAGGTGCTCGGCATCGCGGGCGTGCAGGGCAACGGCCAGACCGAGCTGATCGAGGCGATCATGGGTCTGCGTCCGCTGCTGGCCGGGACGGTCACCCTCGACGGGCAGCCGGTGCACGGCTGGTCGACCAAGAAGGTGCTCCGCGCCGGCGTCGGCTACGTGCCCGAGGACCGCAGCGTCGACGGCCTGGTCAAGGAGTTCAGCGTCGCGGAGAACCTGGTGCTGGACATCTACGACCGGCCGCCGTTCGGCAGCGGGCTCGCGCTGAAGCCGGACGAGATCGCCAAGTCGGCCAGGGAGCGGATCGCGCAGTTCGACGTCCGCACCTCCTCCGCCGAGGCGCCGGTCGGCACGCTCTCCGGCGGCAACCAGCAGAAGGTGATCGTGGCCCGGGAGCTGTCCCGGCCGCTGAAGCTCTTCATCGCCGCCCAGCCGACCCGCGGCGTCGACGTCGGCTCCATCGAGTTCATCCACAGCCGGGTCGTCCGCGAGCGGGACGTCGGCACCGCCGTCATGGTGGTCTCCAGCGAACTCGACGAGGTGATCGGCCTGGCCGACCGGATCGCCGTGATGTACCGCGGCCGGATCATCGGCGTGGTCGGCCCGGACACCCCGCGTGAGGAGATCGGCCTGCTGATGGCCGGCATCACCCCCGAAGCGACCGGTGGTGCGACGGCGGGCGGCGACCCGACGGCGGCCTCCGGCGGCGCGGCGGCTCCCGAGGGCCCAGGTAGCGAGGACAAGGCATGACGAACCAAGATCCCCGGTCGGGTTCCCCGGACAAGGAGCCGGCGACCGAGGCGCAGGCCGCGCAGACCGCGCTCGGTAACACCGAGCGGGCCGAGACGGCCACCACGCCGCAGCAGCCGGGCGACGGGGGCCGGCCGTCGCTGGGGCGGCTGTTCCTGGACAACCTCTGGGCCGCCAACACGTTCACGGTGACCCTGCTGTCGCTGGTGCTCGCGATGATCGTCGGCGCGGTGCTGATCGTCGTCTCGGACCCGGACGTGCTGGCCACCTACAGCTACATCACCGCCCGGCCGTCCGACGCGATCAACGCCAGCTGGACGCTGGTCAGCGAGGCGTACGCCAACCTGTTCAAGGGCGCGGTCTTCGACCCCGAGGCGTTCTCCGGCTGGCTGGACGGCAGCAACGGCTGGCAGGCGGTCCTGGCGCCGATCTCCGAGACGCTCACCTACACCGCGCCGCTGGTCTTCACCGGGCTCTCGGTGGCGCTGGCCTTCCGCGGCGGCCTGTTCAACATCGGCGCGCAGGGCCAGGCCACCATCGGCGTCATCCTGGCCGCGCTGGCCGGCTTCCTGCTGCCGCTGCCGCCCGGCCTGCACCTGC
Source organism: Micromonospora sp. R311 (assembly GCF_056780015.1). Classification (NCBI taxonomy): domain Bacteria; kingdom Bacillati; phylum Actinomycetota; class Actinomycetes; order Micromonosporales; family Micromonosporaceae; genus Micromonospora; species Micromonospora sp. R311. The sequence goes on along the minus strand of NZ_JBSWCE010000013.1, from coordinate 108,717 downwards.
TGGTCGCGGTGCTCGCCGGTGCCCTCGGCGGTGCCATCTGGGGCTTCATCCCGGGCATCCTCAAGGCCAAGGCCGGTGCCCACGAGGTGATCAACACGATCATGCTCAACTACATCGCCACGTACTTCCTGACCTGGCTGATCGTGCAGAACGGCGTGCAGGACCCGAACCGGACCGACGCGATCAGCCGGCCGGTGGACGCCTCGGCCCAGCTGCCCCGGCTGCTCGGCGACAACCTGCGGGTGCACGCCGGCATCCTGCTCGCCGTCCTGGCCACCTGGGCGGTCGCCTGGCTGCTCAACCGCTCCACGCTCGGCTTCGAGCTGCGCGCGGTCGGCGCCAACCCGGACGCCGCGCGGACGGCCGGCATCAGCGTCACCCGGACGTACGTGCTGATCATGGTCTTCTCCGGCATCCTGGCCGGCCTCGGCGGCTCGAACATGGTGCTCGGCTCCACGGCCAGCGCGCTGACCCCGCTGGTGGTGGCGCAGATCGGCTTCGACGGCATCCTGGTGGCGCTGCTCGGCCGGGTGAAGCCGTGGGGCGTGGCGCTGGCCGCGCTGCTCTTCGGCGCGCTCCAGGCCGGCGGCAACCGGATGCAGTCGTACTCGGGGATCTCGCTGGAGCTGGTCACCGTGCTCCAGGCGCTGATCGTCATCTTCATCGCCGCGCCGGCCCTGGTGAAGGCGATCTTCCAGCTCCGGGCCGCGCGCGCCGCCCGGTTGCAGACGAGCCTGGCGAAGGGCTGGTAACTCATGTCCACCATGGCTGTCCCCGACATCGCGGTCGCCCCGGTCGACGAGGGCTTCTGGACCCGTACCCGCAAGATCGGCCTGTCGCTGCTGGGCCTCGGCCTCATCGGAGCGGTGCTCTTCGGCGCCCTCGCCACCGACCAGCAGGCCCGGTTCACCCTGAGCGAGGACGCCGCCGGCGCCGCGCTGGAGATCAACGGCACGTTCGGCGCCATCCTCTTCGGCGTCGTCGCGATCGCGGCCGGCGCGGCCATGCTCGCCGGGCTGCCGAAGCGCTGGTTCGTCCTGGTGCTCAGCGTCGGGCTGGCCGGCTTCGTGCTCTCCTTCCTCTGCTGGCAGGTCTCGGCCGCCCCGGCCGGGCAGAACTTCATGCCGCTGGTCAACATGGTCCGCGGCACGTTCATCCTGGCCCTGCCGCTGATCTTCGGCGCGCTCGCCGGCGTGCTCTGCGAGCGTTCCGGCGTGGTCAACGTGGCGATCGAGGGACAGCTGTTGATGGGCGCCTTCAGCGGCGCGCTCTTCGGCAGCATCACCGGCAGCGTCTGGGTGGGCCTGGTCGCGGCGGCGATCGGCGGCGCGTTCATCTCGCTGCTGCTGGCCGTCTTCGCCATCCGCTACCTGGTCGACCAGGTGGTCATGGGCATCGTGCTCAACCTGCTCGCGGTCGGCATCACCGGCTTCCTCTACGAGCGGCTGATGCAGACCAACGCGCAGCGGTACAACAGCGCGCCGCGGTTCACCAACTGGGAGATCCCGCTGCTCAAGGACATCCCGGTGCTCGGCCCGGCACTGTTCCGCGGCAACATCTTCCTCTACCTCGGCCTGCTGCTGGTGCTGGTGATCCACATCGCGCTGTTCCGGACCCGCTGGGGGCTGCGTACCCGCGCGGTCGGCGAGCACCCGATCGCGGCCGACACCCTGGGTGTCCGGGTGCTCGGGCTGCGCTACCGCAACGTGCTGCTCGCCGGCATGGTCGCCGGCATCGGCGGCGCCTCCTACACGCTGGCGCTCTACTCGTTCACCAAGAACATGATCGGCGGCAAGGGCTTCATCGCCCTGGCCGCGCTGATCTTCGGCCGGTGGAGCCCCACCGGCGCCCTGCTCGCGGCGCTCTTCTTCGGGTTCGCCGACCAGCTCGGCACGTACCTCGGCGCGATCAACAGCGTGATCCCGAGCGAGTTCCTGGCCATGCTGCCCTACCTGGCGACGATCCTGGCGGTGGCCGGGCTGGTCGGCCGGGTCCGGGCACCGGCCGCGGACGGCAAGCCGTACATCAAGGGCTGACGGGAGAACGCGCCATGGAGATCGACTGGGGCCGGCTGCGGGCCGCCGCCACCGAGGTGATGCGGCACGCGTACGCGCCGTACTCGAAGTTCCCGGTCGGGGCGGCCGCCCTGGTCGACGACGGCCGGGTGGTGGTCGGCTGCAACGTGGAGAACGCCGCGTACGGCGTGGTGCTCTGCGCCGAGTGCGGCGTGGTCTCCTCGCTGCACGCCACCGGCGGCGGGCGGCTGGTCGCGCTCTCCTGCGTGGACGCCACCGGCGAGCCGCTGATGCCGTGCGGCCGGTGCCGGCAACTGCTCTGGGAGAACGGCGGCCCCGACTGCCTGATCGAGACGAAGGGCCGGCCGCTGCGGATGGCCGAGCTGCTGCCGCACGCCTTCGGCGTGGAGGACCTGGAGCAGGTGGTCGGCGAGACCCCGCTGCCGGTGGTGCCGGAGCGGCTGGCCGCCTGGCGCGGCCGCGGCACCGTCTTCGTGCACCCGGATCTCTCGGCCGGCCAGCAGGTGTGGACGGCGTACTGGGAGCGGTCCGCGGGGGACGACGCCGGCGCCGAGACCGGGGTGCTGGAGGAGGGCCCGAGCTGGGACGACCCGGCTGAGGCGATCACCTGGGGACTGGCCCGGACGCCGCGGGTGGTGGTGGTCGACGCGGCCGGCACCATCTTCTGGGCCGGTGAGGGCGAGCCGCCGCTGGAGATCCCGGTTCGCTGGCCCGGTGCCTGAGCCTGCATCCGATCGCGCCGGCTCTCGGGCCGGCTGGGCTTCAGGGCCGGGGCCGACCACGCGCGGCTCCGGGCGGTCAGGCTTGATCCCCCCGCCGGGCGCGGTCGGTCCCGGCCCGTCGTGCTCATGCGCCGCGGACCGCGCACGGTGGAACGTCCGTCCTCATCGGCTGGGGTTCGCCGGCCGCTCGGGTAACGACTGATAGGAACTCTAAGGTGAGTGCTTTTGCGGCGGTTGACGTCATCCGGACCAAGCGGGATGGCGGGGTGTTGTCGGACGGGCAGATCGACTGGGTGGTGGACGCGTACACCCGGGGCCTGGTCGCCGACGAGCAGATGTCGGCGCTGGCCATGGCGATCCTGCTGCGCGGCATGACCCCGGCGGAGATCGCCCGGTGGACGGCCGCGATGATCGCCAGCGGGGAGCGGCTGGACCTCTCCGCGGTGCGCCGCCCGACCGTCGACAAGCACTCCACCGGCGGCGTCGGTGACAAGATCACCCTCCCGCTGACCCCCCTGGTGGCGGCCTGCGGCGCGGCCGTGCCGCAGCTCAGCGGGCGCGGCCTCGGGCACACCGGCGGCACGCTGGACAAGCTGGAGTCGATCCCGGGCTGGCGGGCGGCGCTGAGCAACGACGAGTTCATCGCCCAGCTGCGGGACGTCGGCGCGGTGATCTGCGCGGCCGGCGAGGGGCTCGCCCCCGCCGACCGCAAGCTGTACGCGCTGCGCGACGTCACGGGCACCGTCGAGGCGATCCCGCTGATCGCCAGCTCGATCATGAGCAAGAAGATCGCCGAGGGGACCGGCGCCCTGGTGCTCGACATCAAGGTCGGCTCCGGGGCGTTCATGAAGTCCGTCGACGACGCCCGCGAGCTGGCCCGGACCATGGTGGAGCTGGGCGGCGCGCACGGGGTGCGTACGGTCGCCCTGCTCACCGACATGTCCACCCCGCTCGGCCGGGCCATCGGCAACGCGGTGGAGGTGACCGAGTCGGTCGAGGTGCTGGCCGGCGGCGGCCCGGCCGACGTGGTCGAGCTGACCCTGGCGCTGGCCCGGGAGATGCTCGACGCGGCCGGCCTGCCGGACGCCGACCCGGCGGCCGCGCTGCGCGACGGCCGGGCGATGGACGCCTGGCGGGCGATGGTCCGGGCGCAGGGCGGCGACCCGGACGCCCCGATGCCGACCGGGAACGAGGTCGAGGTGGTGCGCGCGGACGCGGACGGCTTCGTCGCGGCGGTCGACGCGTACGCCATGGGGGTGGCCGCCTGGCGGCTCGGCGCCGGCCGGGCCCGCAAGGAGGACCCGGTCAGCGTGCCGGCCGGGGTGCTGCTGCACAAGCGCCCGGGCGATCCGGTGCGGGCCGGCGAGCCCCTCTACGAACTGCGCGCCGAGCACGCCGGGCGGATCCCGGCGGCGCTCGCCGAGGCGGAGCGGGCGGTGCGGATCTCCCCGACCGCCCCGGCCGCGACCCCGCTGGTGATCGAGCGGATCGGCTGAGCGGCCCGCCGGGGCGGCATGGTGCTGGTCACCTGGGAACGCTATTCTCCCAGGCCAAGGGGGGAACACCGGCGCTGAGCCGTCGCGAGCAGACAGGATTTTCCGCCGTGATCGTTGCTGCCCCCGACCCCCGTGAGGTGCGTGAAGCCAGCCTGGACGAGCTGTCCCGGTTGCGCCTGCCCCTGCCACCGCCGCAGTTCCCGCTGGTCTGGGAACCCGGCGACCAGATCGAGCTACGCCCCACGGCCGAGATAGAGGCGCGGGTCGCGGTGCTGCACCTGATCCTGGCGCGCTGCTTCGGGATGCCGCCGCAGGCCGCGATGAGCTGGCTGCTCGCCTCGCACCTGGTCGAGATGGTCACCCCACCGGAGTGGCAGTTCGTGACCGGCGGCCGGGGCGACCACCGCTCGTTCGTGCTGCACCACGACGCGCTCTTCGCGCTGGCCTGGGTGCTCGGGCTGACCAAGCAGCTCGACCCGACGCTGCCGGTGGACGAGCGGCTGGTGGAGCGGATGCCGTACATCGCCGGCGGGGAGACCTTCGGGCAGTGGCGCTCGCGCATCCTGGCCGCCCCGCAGCACCCCGCCGACGCGGCGGCCCTGCTCGACCTGCACTACTGCCTCGACTGGGCGTACCTGGACGTGCAGCGGGCCGGCCGGACACCGCCGGGCCTGGTGGACGCCAACGCGATCGGGCAGCGACGGTGGGCGCTGGAGTGGGCGGTGATCCTGCGCGGGCCGTACCACGACGAGCCCCCGGGCTGGGAAGAGGTCGACCTCTCCACCTGAGACGGCCCCGGGTCAGCGCGGACGCCGGACGGTCAGCGCGGACGCCAGACGGTCAGCCGGACCGACACGGTCACCCGGACCGGTTCGGGCAGGGCGGTCACCCGGGCGGCGAGCCCGGCCGGGTCGGTGTGCCAGGCGCTCGGCCCCATGCCGACCAGCGTCGCCACCTCCGGACCGGCCAGCGCCAGCTCCCGCCGCAGGCCGGTCTCGATCTCCGGGCTGAACCGGTCGCCGAGGCTCTCCGCGACCCGGTCCGTCTTGGTCGGGTCGACCCGCAGCAGGTCGAGCGCGCCGACCAGTTCGGCGAGGTGGTCGTCGGCCGGCGTGACCACCAGCAGCGCCCCGGCCGGGTCCAGGACCCGGTGGAACTCCGCGCCGTTGCGCGGAGCGAAGACGTTCAGCAGCACCGCGGTCGAGGCGTCGGCGAGCGGCAGCCGCTGCCAGGTGTCGGCGAGCGCCGCCGCGGCGCGCGGGTGGGCCCGGGCCGCCCGGCGCAGCGCCGGCTTGGAGACGTCCAGCGCCAGGCCGACGGCGTCCGGCAGCGCCGCCAGCACCGTCGCGAGGTAGCGGCCGGTCCCCGCTCCCGCGTCCACCACCAGCGGGTACGCCCCGGCGCCCGGCACCGCCCCGACCCGGGCCGTGACCTCCGTCGCCGCCTCGGCGAGGGCCGTGGAGATGACGTCGTAGTGCCCGGCGGCGAGGAAGTCCGCCCGGGCGGCCACCATCTCGGCGGTGTCCCCGGCGTGTGGAGCGCGCCCGGCGAGCAGGTTCACGTAGCCCTGTCGGGCGACGTCGAAGCTGTGCCGGCGTGGGCAGCGCAGCGCGCGGGCGGTGCCGGCGGTCACCTCGGCCAGCGGTTGCCCGCAGACCGGGCAGCGCAGCCGGTCGACGATGCGGGCGTGCACGTCAGGCGTCCGGTCGGGTCGGCGCCGCGCGGCGGTCGGGATCGGTGAGCCGGGCGATCACCCGGTGGGTCAGCGCGTCCAGGGCGGCGATCTCCTCGGGTGTGCACAGGTCGATGAGGTGCCGCCGGACGGCCGCCACGTGGCCGGGGGCGGCGGCCTCGATCGCCTCCCGGCCGGCGGCGGTGAGCGCGACGATCGCGCCGCGCCCGTCGGTCGCGCACTCCTCGCGGGTGACCAGCCCGCGTTGCTGCATCCGGGTCAGGTGGTGGGAGAGCCGGCTGCGCGACCAGAGCATCCGGTCGGCCAGTTCGCTGAGCCGCAGGCGCTGGTCGGGGGTCTCGGAGAGGTCGGAGAGGACGTCGTAGTCGGGCTCGGAGAGCCCCGCGTCGCGCGTCAGCTCGCGGGCCAGTTCGAGGTCGAGCAGGCGGCGCATCCGGCGGTAGCCCCGCCAGGCGCGCTGCTCCCGCTCGTCGAGCCAGCGTGGGTGCTCCATGCCGGCCATCGTAGCCATCCGGTTGACATGTCATCAACCTGCTCCTACGGTGAATGACATGTCAACCACATCGCCGCACCGCCCGGACGCCGCTGCGGGTGCCCGCGTGAGCGCCCGGCTCTGGGAGCTGTTCGGGCGGCACGGGCGGGGCGTCCTGGTCACCCTCCGCCGGGACGGCCGGCCCCAGCTCTCCACCGTCGACTACCTCGCCGAGCCCGGCCTGATCCGGTGCTCGACCACCGCCGATCGGGCCAAGGTACGCAACCTGCGCCGCGACCCGCGGGCCAGCTTCCACGTCAGCACGGCCGACGGCGGGGCGTACGCCGTCGCGGAGGGGTGGGTCACCCTCAGCCCACCGGCCGCCGCCGAGGACGACGCCACGGTCGAGGAGCTGGTCGAGGTCTACCGGGAGATCCGGGGTGAACACCCCGACTGGGCCGACTACCGGGCGGCGATGCTCGCCGACGGCCGGCTGGTGCTGCGACTCGCCGTCGAACGGGTCTACGGCTGGCGTCCCTGACCCGTCGGGCCGGTCGGATCGGTCGGCAGGCCGGTGCCGACTAGGGTCTTGGCATGGTCGCGACAATCCGGTACGAGGACATCGTCAAGGTTCCGAAGGCGCTGCTGCACGACCACCTCGACGGCGGCCTGCGACCCGCGACGGTCGTCGAGCTGGCCGCCGAGGTCGGCCACGAGCTGCCCACCACCGACCCGGTGGCGCTGGGTCGCTGGTTCGTCGAGGCGGCCGACTCGGGTTCGCTGGAGCGCTACCTGGAGACGTTCGCGCACACCGTCGCCGTCATGCAGACGGCGTCGGCGCTGCGCCGGGTGGCCCGGGAGTGCGCGCTGGACCTGGCCGCCGACGGGGTGGTCTACGCCGAGGTGCGGTTCGCCCCCGAGCAGCACCTGGAGCGGGACCTGTCGCTGGACGAGGTGGTCGAGGCGGTGCTGGCCGGCTTCGCCGAGGGCAGCGCCATGGCGGCCGAGGCGGGCACCCCGATCCGGGTCGGCACCCTGCTCACCGCGATGCGGCACGCCGCCCGCTCGCAGGAGATCGCCGAGCTGGCCGTGCGGCACCGGGACGTCGGGGTGGTCGGCTTCGACATCGCCGGCGCCGAGGCGGGCTTCCCGCCCACCCGGCACCTGGACGCCTTCGAGTACCTCCAGCGGGAGAACTTCCACTTCACCATCCACGCCGGCGAGGCGTTCGGGCTGCCCTCGATCTGGCAGGCGATCCAGTGGTGCGGGGCGGACCGGCTCGGCCACGGGGTGCGCATCGTCGACGACATCACCGCCGGCCCGGAGCCGAAGCTCGGCCGGCTGGCGGCGTACGTGCGGGACAAGCGGATTCCGCTGGAGCTGTGCCCGTCCTCGAACGTGCAGACCGGCGCCGCCACGTCGATCGCCGAGCACCCCATCGGGCTGCTGCGGGACCTGCGCTTCCGGGTCACCGTGAACACCGACAACCGGCTGATGAGCGGCACCTCGATGTCCCGCGAGATGGCCCTGCTGGTGGAGGCGTTCGGCTACGGCTGGCGCGAGTTGCAGTGGTTCACCATCAACGCGATGAAGAGCGCCTTCATCCCGTTCGACCAGCGGCTGCGGATCATCGACGAGGTGATCAAACCGGCGTACGCCAAGCTGCTGCCCTGATCACCGGTGGTGCGGGTGGCCGGCGAGCAGGCCGGCCACCCCGCGCAGCACCTCGCGGGCCCGGGCGGCCTCCGCGCCCAGGCCGGCCTGCCGGCGCAGCACCGCCGGCTCCGCGCGCAGCAGCGCCACCCCGCGCCGGATCAGCACCCGGGGTGCCTTGCGCTGCTCCGCGAGGTCGCGGGCCAGCCGGCGGACGAAGGTCGCGCCGCGCGGCCGCCGCAGGGCGTACGCCCCGGCGAGCAGCCCGCGCCGCCGGCACTCCTCGACGATCTCGGCGGCGAAAATCCCTTCGGCCACGAAAAGTGGCGAACCGGCGACATCAAATGGCCGGGTGGCCACCCGTCGGTCCGCGTCGATGGCGTAGACCGGCACGTCCGCCCGACCCTCCCGGGCCAGTCGGGCAATTGTCTCGACGGCCGCGACGGCGTCCCAGGAGAGCGGCGACTCCCAGTCCACCTGGCCGTTTCGCCGTGGCAACGTAGGGTCATCGCCGTCCTTGTAGAAGTCGTCGAGGCACAGCACCGGAAGCCCGGTTCGCTGCGCTATGTACGACTTTCCGGACCCGGAGGGGCCCGCGAGCAGCACAACGCGGTGGGGGTGATCCATTACCTTCAGTGACTCCGGCCAGACGGATTGCTATCAAATCGCATCAACATCTCATCACACCTTCGGCGAGGGCCAACCTGGGCTTTCTTCTTGCGGGGCGGCGTGATGGAATCTCGGATGGTCCGACCCGCCGGGTCGGCCGCTGGGCGTTGCCCGAGGGCAACGCGGACGCTGAATCGCGAGGGCGGTGACGTGAGCAAACGGCCAAAGACGGCGGGCTCTTTCCTGTCGCGGCTGCGCCGGCCGGCCGGTCGGCTCCGCGACATGCCGATCTGGTCCAAGCTCGGTCTCATCATGATCGTGCCGACCATCGCCACGGTCGTCGTGGGTACCAGTGGTCTGATCGACCACCTGCAGACGCTCAACAACGCAAACCGGGCCGGCGAACTGGCCAGCCTCGTCGGCTACTCGGGTGACTTGGTCGACAACCTGCAGGACGAGCGGACGGCCGCGCTGCGGTTGCTGGGCGCGCCGCCGGCCCAGGCGGACCCCTACAAGGACGCGTACAACCAGGCGAACGGCCGGGTGGACCAGGCCCGGGCGCCCTACTCGCAGCAGCGGACCGAGATCGAGGACCTGCCGGCGAACTTCGAGCGGCTGCTGGACGAGATCGACCAGGACCTCAAGGACCTGCCCGCCACCCGCAGCCAGGTGATCAACGGCAAGTTCGGTCTCATCCCCGCCGTCCAGCAGTACGACGGGATCATCACCCGGCTGTTGGCCATCCGCGACTCGGCCACCCAGCTCGCCGGCGACAACAACCTCAGCGACCGGATGCGCGCCGCCACCGCCGTCGCCCGCAACAAGGAATCTCTCTCCCAGCAGCGGAACGTGGTGCACCGGATGCTGAGGGACAACAAGATCACTGCCACCCTGCGCACCGACTACATCGCCACCGACACGGCGCAGACGCAGGCGAAGCAGAGTTTCGCCGTGGTCGCCAACCAGGAAGAGGTCGACTTCTACAACCGGACCGTGGCCGGTCCGGACCTGCGCGAGGCGAGCACGTACAACTCCTGGCTGCGTAACACCAACACCGAGGACACCCTGGCCAGGGCGCCGTTCGACGCCAATCAGTGGGACGCGGCCATCGTCGCCAACGCCGACCTGATCCGCACCGTCGAGTCGACGTTCGACCGCGACGTGGTCGCCAAGGCCGACGACATCCGCTCGGGCGTGCAGCGCCAGGTGTTCCTCGAGTCCGGCCTGCTGCTGAGCATGCTGCTGCTGGCGATCCTCTTCGCCTACCTGGTCGCCCGCTCGATGGCCCGCTCGCTGCGCGACCTGCGCCAGGGCGCCCTCTCCGTCGCCCAGTACGGCCTGCCGCAGGCGGTGGCCCGACTGCGTGACCCGCAGGTCACCGGGCAGCTCTCCCCGACCCAGCTGGCCAACCAGATCGCCGAGCCGCTGCCGGTGCGCAGCAAGGACGAGTTCGGTCAGGTGACCGAGGCGTTCAACGCCGTCCACCTGGAGGCCGTCCGGACGGCCGCCGAGCAGGCCGCGCTGCGTGCCTCCGTCGCGACGATGTTCGTCAACCTGGCCCGCCGGTCGCAGATCCTGGTCGACCGGCTGATCGGTCACCTCGACCGGCTGGAGCGCGGCGAGGAGGACCCAGACCGGCTGGCCGAGCTGTTCCAGCTGGACCACCTCGCCACCCGGATGCGCCGCAACGACGAGAACCTGCTGGTCCTCGCCGGTGCCGACTCGACCCGCGTGCAGCGGGAGCCGGCCGCGCTGATCGACGTGCTCCGGGCCGCCCAGTCCGAGGTCGAGCACTACACCCGGATCGAGTTCGGGGTCATCGACCGGGACATCGAGGTCGCCGCGCACGCGGTCAACGACCTGGTACACCTGGTCGCCGAGCTGTTCGACAACGCGACCGCGTTCTCGCCGCCGGACTCGCAGGTGATGATCGAGGCCCGCCGGGTCGGCGACCGCGCCTCGCTCTACGTCGAGGACCGCGGCATCGGCATCAGCCCCGACCAGCTGTACGAGCTCAACGAGCGGCTCGCCACGCCGCCGCAGGTGGACGTGGCCGTCTCCCGGATGATGGGCCTGGTCGTGGTCGCCCGGCTGGCGTCCCGGCACGGGGTGAAGGTCGAGTTGCGTCCCGGCGCCGACCGGGGCACCGTGGCGGACGTCACGCTGCCGCCGTCGGTGCTGGTCCCCCGGGCGTTGGCCGGGCGGGCGCAGTCGGCCCCGGCACTGCCCGCCGGCAACCCGCAGTCGTCCGGTCCGGCGCCCGTCTTCGGTGCGCTGCCGGCGCTCGGCAACCTGCCCAACAGCCCGCGGACGAGCGAGTCCGGCAACCAGGTCACCCTGGGTGGCCGCCCGTTCGAGCCGGCGCCCCGCAACGGCACCGGCAGCCCGGCCCCGGCCGGCGCCGGCCGGAGCATGCCGGCCTGGTCGGACCTCACCGGCGCGACCGGGGCCACCGGCGGCGATTCCTTCGCCCCGCGCACCACCAACGGCCAGCCGGTCGACCCGCTGCCGCAGCGGCGGGCGGCCGACGCCGACCCGGGCACCACCGGCCAGCAGTCCGGCATCCCGCGGCAGCTGCCGAGCAGCCCGGAGGCACGGCCGTACTTCCCGCCGCCGGTCTCCGCTCCGCCGGTGCCGCCGCACTCGGCGCCGCCGTACCCGGGGTCGCCGCAGTCGGCGCCGCCGTACTCCGGGTCGCCGCAGTCGGCTCCGCCGTACTCGGGGCCGCCGGTCTCCTCCCCGCCGGTCTCGGGCATGCCGGTCTCCTCGTCCCCGGTCTCCGGGATGCCGGTCTCCGCGTCGCCGGTGTCGGGGATGCCGGTCTCCGGTCAGCCGGTCTCGTCGCCGGGTGGCGCGCTGCCGCAGCGCCCGGTGACGCCGCCGAACACCTCGGCGCCGCCGGCCTGGCCGCCGGTCGCCGGGGCGGACCGGGACCCGGGCACCCCGCCGGTGCCCGAGCGGCTGGCCGCGGCGCTGGACATGACCACCGAGCTGCCGCGGATGCCCCGTACGGACCAGCCGACCCCGCCGGCCCCGAACCCCGCGCCGACCCCGACGGCGCGACCGGCCGCCACCCCGGCCGCACCGCCCGCACCGGCCCGACCGACGACCCCGCAGGCACAGAACCGGCAGCGGTACGCGGACGAGACGATGGAGCTGCCGATCTTCCGGGAGCTCGAGTCCGCCTGGTTCCGTACCCGTCGACCGGGCCCGGAGGAGGCGGCCGGCGCCGGGCAGGCGGCGGCGACGAACGGCTCCGCCGCGACCCAGCAGTTCGCCAGGGTCGACGCCGCGGGTCGCGTGCAGCAGACACCACCCGCAACGACAGGTAACGCACCGATGGCACAGACACCGACGGCCGGAGGAGCGCCCCGCGAGAACGGGGCGACAGCGAACGGCGGGGGCCGCCCCGCCGCCGCCGAGAGCCTCGCCAGCCGGCGGCCGCCGCAGCCGGGCGACAGCGGTTGGGAGACCGCGGCCGACGAGGGCTGGCGGGCGGCGTCGGCCGCCAGCGCGGTGCCGGTGGCGGCCACCACGCCCACCGGGCTGCCGAAGCGCACCCCGATGGCGCAGCTGGTGCCCGGCGCGGTGGAGAAGCCGAGCACCTCGGTGCAGCGGCGGACGCCGGAGTCCGTCCGCGGCCTGCTCTCCGCCTACCACCGCGGCGTCCAGCGAGGGCGTAGCCACCCGTCCGACAGCAACCCGACCAGCCCGGAGGCGACTCCGGGAGGGCAGCAATCCTCGCAGTCTGGCTCAGGCCCGGTGGCCGGGAGCGGGCAGAAGGAGCAAGAAGGATGACAACTACGCAGGATCTCGGTTGGCTGCTGGCCAACTTCGCCGACCGGGTGCCCGGTGTCGCGCATGCGGTCGCCGTCTCCGCGGACGGTCTGCTCCTCGCGTCGTCACGGGATCTCCCGCGTGACCGGGCCGACCAGTTGGCCGCGATCGCGTCCGGCCTGGTCAGCCTGACCCAGGGTGCGGCCCGCTGCTTCGAGGGAGGCGCGGTGCTGCAGACGGTGGTGGAGATGGACAATGGCTTCCTGTTCCTGATGTCCATCTCCGACGGTTCCTCGTTCGCCGTGCTCGCCGCCCGCAGCTGCGACGTCGGGCAGGTCGGTTACGAGATGGCCCTGCTGGTCGACCGGGTGGGCGACGCACTGACCCCGCAGCCGCGCGCGGCCGCGGGCATGTTGGGCTGACGTCCTGCTGACCTCGAGGTCGGCGGCGGCGCAGCAACGACGAGAGAGACGGGCTCCATCGGACGGAGCCGGTGCCGGGTACGAAGGAGGTGAGCGGCGACATGGTTGATCGTGACGAACCGACCGGAGCGTTGGTCCGTCCCTACGCCGTGACCCGTGGTCGTACCCGTCCCCGCCTCGACATCGCGCTGGAGGCGCTCGTCGAGACGACGGTGCGCGGCCGGGCCGCTGCCAACGGCAGTGGCGGCCAGGGCCGCGAGCACCAGTACATCGCCGCGCTGTGTGACGGACGCGTGCAGTCGCTAGCCGAGATCGCGGCGCGGATGCAGCTCCCGCTCGGTGTGGCCCGGGTGCTCATCGCCGACATGGCGACGGACGGCCTGGTCGCGGTCCACGAGCCGACCATCCTGGACGACTCGGACGACGCGGTGGGCACTGAACTGCTGGAGAGGGTGCTGAGTGGACTTCGCAGGCTCTGACATGTCGCACCGCCCGCCGACCCCGAGCGGGCGCGTGACGTCGGCGAAGATCGTTATCGCCGGTGGATTCGGCGTCGGCAAGACGACGCTGGTCGGCTCGGTCTCGGAGATCACGCCGCTGACCACCGAGGCCATCATGACCTCCGCCGGCGTGGGCGTCGACGACAACCGGCAGGTGCCGGGGAAGACGACGACCACGGTGGCGATGGACTTCGGCCGCATCTCGATCGATCGCGACCTGATCCTGTACCTGTTCGGTACGCCGGGTCAGACCCGCTTCTGGTTCATGTGGGACGAACTGGTGCGCGGTGCGATCGGCGCGGTCGTGCTGGTGGACACCCGCCGGCTGGCCGACTGCTTCGCGGCGATCGACTTCTTCGAGCACCGGCGGCTGCCGTACCTGGTGGCCATCAACTGCTTCGACGGGATGCAGTACCACGACCCGCAGGACGTCCGGGACGCGCTGGCGATCTCGAGCGACGTGCCGGTGGTGGCCTGCGACGCCCGGAACCGGGAGTCGACGAAGCACGTGCTGATCTCGCTGGTCGAGTACGTGCTCACCATGCGCCGTTCGCGCGCGGTAGCGCCGGCCTGATCGTCCGCCCAGCGCCCGGTGGCTCCGCGCCACCGGGCGCTGGTTGCTGCCCGGGTACGGCCTCCCGCCCCGCAGCCGGTGGCCCCGTCGCCCTCGGGCGTCCCGCCCTGTGCCAACTCCGGCCGACGCGTCGTCCACCGTGGCGCGCGCCCGTCAGCCACACCGCCAGCCGCCCGACGCTGTGGCACTCAGGGCGGCGTCCGGGCCCGTGTAGCGCCCGCTGCGGCCGAACGTGGGGCGCCGGTACCTCGGGAGGTGGAGCCGGCGCGGAGCCGGCTGACGGGGGAACCGGCGACCAGGTGTCTCTGCGCGGTCCCGGCCGCGCGTCTCTGACAACGCGGCGCCCCTGGCCACCGAGGACGACGAACGTCCGGTGACCAGGGGCGAGGTGCCTGGTGGCGTGGCCGCCGATCAGGAACGGTAGCCGGCGGACCGGTACTCGTACTCCCGCTCGTCGTCGCGGTCGCCGGTGTCGCGGCTGAAGTCCCAGCCGCCGGCGGCCTCCCGGCCCGGCCGACCGCCGACCGCGAACCCGCCGATCTCCTGGCCGCGCCGCCAGCCCCGGAAATAGCCGGTGGTGTTCTCGGCGAGGCTCGCCGCGTCCCGGACGATCCGCAGTGGACGCTCCTCGCGCAGCGGGGAGCCGGGAACCAGGTTCGCCTGCGGAACCCGCTTGGGCAGCCCGGCCTTGGTCTCGGCGCCCACCGCCGGGCGGGCCGCCTGCTCGGCCGCCTGCCAGCCCGTGTCGGCCGTGGTCGACCACTCGAGATCGGTCGACTCGGTGTGCCCGACGAACCAGGCGGACTTCGCCTGGGCGAAGATCAGCAGGTCGCCGTCACCCTCGTCGGAGATCGGCGGGGGACGACGCTCCACCGGCGGCGGCGGCCGGTGCTCGGCGGCCGGGCGCTCGGTACGGGCAGGGGCCGGCCGGCCGTTGCGCGGGGCGTCCTCCCGGTCGACCAGGCGCAGCGGCGGCGTCTCCAGCTGCGGGTCGGTGGGCGGGTTCAGCCCGTCGCGCAGTGCCCGGTCGGCCATCGGCGGGGGCTCCACGAGCCGCAGCATCGGCGGCTCCTGGGGCAGGTCGTCGGCGAGCCACGGTGGGGTGACCCGACGTTCGGCGCCGGGATCGGTGGGCGCGTCGACGCCGCGCCCACCCCGGTCGCCGTACGAGCCGACGACGGGGTTGTCGGCGGAGCTGTCGGCCGGATCCTCCGGGTTGTTCACCAGCGGCCAGTTGGCCCGGGAGCCCGGCGGGGCCGACGGCTCCTGGCCCGGCCGGGGCGTGGGCACCGGGATGCTCAGGTCGGTGGCGCTGAAACCACCGGTCGGCGCCTCGCCGTTGGTCTTCGGCCGGGGCGGGATGACGGTGCGCTGCCGCTCGGCGCGGGCGCTGTTGATCGCCGCGGTGGTCAGCGTGGGCCGGAAGGGCTCCCCGGCCTCGGCCGGGGGCACCGTGCCGCGCTGCGCCGGCGCGATCGGGGTGATCCCGGGCGGCGGTGGCGGCGCGGAGACCGGCCGGTTGGTCGGGCCGTCGACCCGGTGCGGGGCCGGCTCGGTGTGGGCCGGCGCGCCGGAGACCGGCGTGCCGGCCGCCGCGGCCGGGGTGACCGGCGACGGCGCCACCGGCGGCGGGGTGACCGGCGCCGGCGCGACCGGAGGCGGGCCGAGCGGGCGGGGCGACGGCGGGGGAGTGCCGCCGGAGACCGGTTCGGGACGGCTGCGCCGGCCGCCGGACGGCGTCGGCTGGTGCTCGGCGGGGCGGATCGTGCGCAGCCCGGCGGTGCTGGTGTTCAGGCCGGGCAGGTCGCCGACCGACTCACCGCGCCGGGCGGCGGCGCGCCGGCCGGGTGCCGGGGGCGCGGGCGTGCTGACCCGGGCGCTGAGCGCGCCGACCAGCGCGTCGCAGCCGGCGTCGCAGGCCCGGACCGAGGCGACGGCCTGGCGCACGGTCTCCGCCACGGCGGTGGTGAGGGCACGGTTGACCGCCGCCCGGCGGGGCGTCTCGGAGATGGCCACGCGCAGCGCGGTCACCGCCTCCTCGATCTCCTCGGCGTCGGCCACGCCGTCCGCCGCGAGGTGGGCCGCGACGGCGTCGGCGGCCACCGAGACCTCGCGGCCGCGGGCGACGGTGCCGGCCAGCATGCCCGGCTCCGGCAGCGCGTCGAGGACGGCCAGCGGGACCGCCTCGGCCGGGTCCGGGTAGGCGCGTAGCGCGGCCGGGTAGAGCTCGCGGAGCACCTCGCGCAGCGCCACGGCGGCCGAGTGCCGGCCGCTGGCCAGCGCGGCGTGCGCCGCGAGCACCTGCTTGTAGCCGGCGAGGTCCCGGGGTGCCGGCAGGGTGACCGCGGAGAGCGCGCCGGCCTGCAGGGCGCGGGCCAGACCGACCGCGCGCCGCTCGACGGGCGGGGACTGCATCTCCTCCAGCGAGTCGTCGTCGGCGAACCGCTCCGCGAAGTCGTCGACGGAATCGTCGTCGGCAATCGCCAGCGGGCGACCCGCGGCGCTGAGCAGCGACGTGACCGTGTGGTCGTCGCTGTCCGCGGCGATCGCCGCACCGCTCGGCCCGCCCGACCGCTCCACGAGCAGCGCGACCAGTCGGGCGTAGCCCGCCGCGTCGTCGCCGATCTCGCAGACATGCAGCAGACGGCCTGCGTCGTCGACCACAGCGGACGTCAGCGTCGAACCGGCCGAAGCCGGTCGGTCGGCCGGATCCGCCGAGGCCAGACCGCAGTACACGCGCACGAGCGCCACGGCGTCGTCCTCCTCCCGGGACACAGGTCTTTCTCTGCCAGAGACTGATGCTCCCTGGAACGCGTCAGTCGCGCCAGTCCACGACCGCAGAGATCTTGCCGACAATGGTGCGCCAACCCAGACTTGCGGTTTGTGCCCCGATTTTCTTCAGCCGCCGACGGCCGAGGAAACCGCCGATGCCACCGTTGACCGTGGCCCGCAGCGCCTCGTCCAGGTCGTCGAGGCTGGAGCCGGCGGAGAGCATGTCCAGCACCGCCGGCAGGCGCAGCGCGTACGCCAGGTCACGGGCGATCTCGCCGGCCTCGATCAGCAGGGTGGTGTCCCAGGCGTCGTGCCCGCCCCGCAGGTTCTCGACGACCAGGTCCAGCTCGTAGATGTCCTCGTCCAGCGGGGCGATGTCGGCCGGCTCGACCCGTTCGGACAATTCATTCCAGCTGTCCAGTTGCGACAGATCGTTCGGCGCGCCCGAGCGGACGAAACTGACCAGCGACTCCGGGGTCTTGAACAGCAGCAGCCGGCCCCGGTGGCTGAGGAAGACCGGGACCTCCTCGTCGCCCGCCTCGTCCTCGGCCTCGTCCTCCTCGGCCTCGGCGTCCTCGTCACCCTTGCCGCGGCGGCGGGACTTCGCCTCCTCCTCGTCGCTCTCGGCGAACTCGTGGGCGACGTCCTCGTCGAGGATGACGACGGCCTCGTCGTCGTCATCCTCCTCGATCACCTGGCGGCGGGCCAGGAACGGGTCGTCCTGGTCGCGCTCGGCGACGTCGGTGGGGGTCAGCTCCCGGGCCGGCCGGTACGCCCGCAGCGTGTAGCCGGTGCCGGCCGGCAGGGCGATCTCCACCGGGTCGATCCGCAGCTCGTCCCAGAGCGCGCGGGCGGCCTCGGCCGACGCGGACGTGGTGTCGGGCTCGACGGGGCCGTCGGTCTCGTCGAGCTCCGGCTCGTCGGCGTCGGGCCGTTGGGGCGACTGACGGGCCACGCTGACCTCCGTGTGCTTCGGGTTGCCCACCCGTCGGCGTCCCGTGCCGGCGAGTGACTCTGGGCACATACCCTAGTGGGCGGCTCCGGGAGACCGGTGCCCGCACCCCGGTGGCCATTCCGTCGACGGACAAGTAGCGTAGCTACACATGAAGGCCCAGGCGCTGCACGGACACCTCGACGCCCTGCTGCTGGCGGTGCTGGAGCAGGGCGCCCTGCACGGTTACGCGATCATCGAGGCGCTGCGCACCCGCAGCGACGGCCACCTGGACCTGCCCACGGGCACCATCTACCCGGCGCTGCGTCGGCTCGAGCGGGCCGGGCACGTGGCCAGCAGCTGGAGCACGGTCAACGGGCGGGAGCGCCGGACGTACCAGCTCACCGACGCCGGGCGGCGCGCGCTGGCCGGGGAGCGCTCCGGCTGGCGCGAGTTCAGCTCGACCGTCGGGCGCTTCCTCGACCCCGAGACCCCACCGGGCGCCCCGGCCTGACCGCCCGGCGGTGGCGTGCGGG
Organism: Micromonospora sp. R311; assembly: GCF_056780015.1. NCBI lineage: Bacteria > Bacillati > Actinomycetota > Actinomycetes > Micromonosporales > Micromonosporaceae > Micromonospora > Micromonospora sp. R311. The sequence goes on along the minus strand of NZ_JBSWCE010000013.1, from coordinate 90,524 downwards.
GTGGTCAGCGGGCGGCGGTCAGCCAGTAGCGGACCGCGTGGCTGAGCCAGAGCTGAGCGGCGCCGACCAGCACCGCGCCGATGATCATCGGCGGCCAGGTGAGGGCGGCCTCCCAGAGCCCCACCGACCAGGCGAACAATCCCGTGCCGGCCGCCGCGGCGAGGACGAGGACGCCGGTCAGGCCGGCGCCGACGACCCGGTTGAGCGCCGCCGCGGCCGGCGCGCCCCAGCGGTCGGCGCCCGTCGCCACCAGCAGCCCGGCCGTCGCCAGCGCGAACGCGGCGATCCAGAGCCAGTCCATCGAGGCGGAGAGGAGCAGGTAGCCGGCCGGTGGCCGGGGGCCGTCGCTCCAGCTCGCCCCCTGCCAGGTGAGGTCACCGGCGACGATCGCGACGGCGGCCACCGCGACGACCCGCAGCGCCAGCCCGCGCAGCGCGCCGACCGCCAGCTCGGCCTGGTAGGCCGGGGCCAGCTGCGCCGGGCTGCCGAACTCGGCCACCGCGCGCCGCTGCGCCTCCGCCGGCGACAGCCCGTCCTCCCGGTACGCCTCGACCGCGTCCAGCAGCCCGTGCCGGGCCTCGGTCAACAGGTCGGACTTGAGTCGTACCGGCCCACGCAGCCGGTCACCCAGCTCGCGCAGGCGCGCCTCCACCAACACCTCGTCACCGCCGGACATGGCACCACCCTGCCACGGCCGGCCGCCCGGCGTCGTCCGGGACAACCCTGGCCGGACCCGGAGGCGCGGTCAGGGGGTCAGCGCGAGGTACCCGCGTTCGGCCGCCTCCTGGAGCCGCCACTGGTCCCGGTACCAGCCGGGGGCCGCGACCAGGTCGACGTGCCGGCCGCGCTGGACCACCCGGCCGCCGTCCAGCACCACGATCTCGTCCAGCCCGGCCAGCCCGCTGAGCCGGTGGCTGATCAGCAGCACCGAGTGCCCGGGCGGGGTGGCGGCCAGCGTCGAGGCGAGCACCGCGTCGGCGGCGGCCGGGTCGAGCCCCTCGGTCGGTTCGTCGAGCACCAGCACGCCCGGGGCGGCGAGCAGCGCCCGGGCCAGCGCGAGCCGTTGCCGCTGGCCGCCGGAGAGCTGCCCGCCCTCCTCGCCGACCACCGTGTCCCAGCCCTCCGGCTGCTCGCGTACCCAGTCCAGCAGGCCGGCCGCCGCGGTCGCCGCGGCCAGCTCCTCGTCGCTCGCGCCGGTGCGGCCGAGCAGGAGGTTGTCCCGGACCGAGGCGTGGAAGACGTACGCCTCGGCGAGCAGGCCGCCGACCGCCCGGGGCAGCTCCTGCTCGGGATACGCCGACAGGTCCCGCCCGTCCAGGGTGACCCGGCCGGCCTCGGGACGTACCGAGCCGGTGAGGACGGCGGCGACGGTGCTCTTGCCCGCGCCGCTCGGCCCGACCACCGCGATCCGCCGCCCGGCGGGCAGGTGGAGGTCGAACCCGTCCAGGGCGGGTGCGGCGCCGGCCCGGTAGCGCACGGTCACGCCGGCGAACCGCACCTCGTGCGGGGCGGTCGCGGTCACCGTGGCGCCGGGTGCCGCCGCCCCGCCACCGGCCGGCGTGGTGTCGGCCGGCACCGGGAGGGCCGTAGCGGCGTCGGTCCGGGCGACGTCGGCCGGAGCGACGTCGAGCAGGGCCGCGACCCGGGTCAGGCCGGTGCGCAGCTGGGTCCACTGCCGGGCGGCCCCGACCAGCGCCAGCGCCACCTCCACCGCGGCGAGCGTGCCGACCGCGAGCACCCCGACCAGGACTCCGTCCACGTTCCCGGCCAGCGCGACGAGCACCACCGCGCCGGCGGTCAGCCCGGCGACCAGCACCCCGGCCGCGTCGACGGCGAACCCGGTCGCGGCGAGCCGTCGCTCCAGCCGGGCCAGCCGCCCGGCGCGCCGCTCGGCCGCCGCCAGCGCGGACCCGGTGGCACCGAACGCGGCCAGGTCGGCGGCGCCGTGGGTGAGGTCGACCGCGTCGGTGGCGAGCGCCCCGCGCAGCGGCGCCACCTCGGCGGCGGCCCGCCGGGTGAGCGCGGTGGCCAGCGCGGGCAGCGCGACGCCGGCGACCAGCAGGCCCAGGGCGAGCGCCCCGGCGGCCGCCGGGGAGATCAGCGCCGCCCAGCCCACCGCCACCACGCTGACCAGCGCGGCCGCCGAGGCCGGCACGAGCACCCGGAGCAGCAGGTCCTGCACCGCCTCCACGTCGGAGACCAGCCGGCTCAGCGCGTCCCCGGTGCGCTGCTCGGGCGCCCGGCGGGCGGCGAGGGTGGCGAAGACCCGGGCCCGGACGTCGGTGACCAGCCGGAGCACGGCGTCGTGCCCGGCGAGCCGTTCGGTGTAGCGGAACACGCCCCGGCTGATCGCCAGGGCCCGGACCGCGACGATCGCCACGGTGAGCCGGTCCAGCGGCGGCCGTCCGGCCGCGCTCATCAGCAGCCAGGTGGCGGTGGCCATCAGGGCCAGCCCGGCGAACTCGGTGATCGCCGCGAGCAGCCCCGCGCCGAGCAGCCGGCCCAGGTACGGCCGGGCCAGCCGGAGTACCGCCCGCTCGGGGCCGGGGCCCCGCCGGCGGTCACCGGCCGGAGCCGGTGCCATGCTGGGTGGTGGAGGCGCGGTGGGGCTCACCGGATCACCTCCGCGGTCGGGACCGGGGTGAGCTCGGTGACCCGGCCGTCCTCGACCCGCAGCACGCGGTCGGCGTCCTCGAGCAGCGCGGGGCGGTGCGCGACCAGCAGCGCGGTCCGGCCGGCGACCAGCCGGCGGGTGGCGGCCAGCACGACCGCCTCGGACGCGCTGTCCAGCCGGGCGGTCGGCTCGTCGAGCAGCACCACCGGGGCGTGCCTCAGGAACGCGCGGGCCAGCGCCACCCGCTGCCGCTGGCCGCTGGAGAGGCCGTGCCCGCGCTCGCCGAGCACGGTGGCCAACCCGTCGGGCAGGCCGTCGACCACGTCGTCCAGCGCGGCGTCGTGCACCGCGGCGGCGAGCGCGGCGTCCGGGGTGTCGGGGGCGCCGAGCCGGATGTTGTCGGCCAGCGAGGCGGCGAAGAGGTGGGCGCGCTGCGGCACCCAGGCCAGTTGCCGGCGCCAGGCCGCCGGATCCGCGCCGGCCAGGTCGACGCCGCCCACCGTGACCCGGCCCGCGGTCGGGGTGACGAAGCCGAGCAGCAGGCCGAGCAGGGTGCTCTTGCCGGCGCCGCTGGGCCCGACGATCGCGATCCGCTCGCCCGGCCGGATGGTCAGCGTGACGTCCCGCAGCGCGGTGGTGCGCTCGTACTCGACGGTCACCGACTCGAACCGGATCTCCGCCCGCCCGTCCGGTGCGGGACCGCGGGTGCCCTCCGGCGCCGGGCGCGCGGCCGAGACGGTGAGCGCCTCGTCCAGCGCGGTGAGCCCTTCCATGCTGGCGTGGAACCGGGCGCCGGCCGCCCGCAGCGGCAGGTACGCCTCCGGGGTGAGCAGCAGCACCAGCAGCGCGGTCTGCAGGGCGAGCCCGCCGCCGAGCAGCCGCAGGCCGACCGGCACCGCGACCAGCGCCACCGAGAGGGTGGCCACCAGCTCCAGCACCAGGGCGGAGAGGAACGCGATGCGCAGCGTCTTCATGGTCGCCACCCGGTGCCCGTCGGCCATCCGGCGGACCCCGTCCACCTGGGCCCGGGCCCGGCCGAAGGCGCGCAGCGTGGGCAGCCCGGCGACCATGTCCAGGAAGTGCCCGCCGAGCAGCGACAGCCGCCGCCACTGCCGTTCGGTGGCGGCCTGGGCCTGCCAGCCGAGCAGCGCCCCGAAGACGGGGATCAGCGGCAGGGTGGCCGCGATGATCAGTGCGGAGCTCCAGTCCGCGACGAAGACCCGGGCCAGCACGGCGAGCGGCACGGTGACGCTGAGCACGAGCTGCGGCAGGTAGCCGGTGAAGTAGGCGTCCAGGGCGTCCAACCCGCGCCCGGCCAGGGTGGCCAGCTGCCCGGCGCGCTGCCCGGCGACCCAGCCGGGGCCGTGCCGCCCGACCGCGCCGAGCAGCTCCACCCGCAGCGCCGCCTTGACCGTCGCGGCGGCCCGCGCCGACACCGTGCCCTGCGCCCAGACCAGCAGCGAGCGCGCGGCCACGGCGGCGACGAAGCCGGCCAGCGCCGGCCGGTCCAGCCGGCCCTCGAACGCGGTGGCGAGCAGCGCCGCCAGCGCGGTCGCCTGGGCCACGACCAGCCCCGCGGCGACCACGCCGAGCAGGGCGAGCACGGCGAGGTCGCGCCGGGCCGCGGGGACCCGGCGCAGCAGACGCGGGTCGAAGGGACGGCGGTTCACCAGTACACCGGTGCCCTGCCGTCGGTCCGTCCCCGGAAAACCCACCAGCACATCAGCTGAAAGCCTAGTAGGGCCGGCAGGAGCGGCACCGTCAGCCAGCCCAGCAGTCGCAGGGTGGGCCCGCTCGCCGCCGCGTCGGCCACGGTCAGCGAGGCGCCGGGGTCGACGGTGGAGATCAGCGCGTACGGCCAGAGGGTCGCGCCGACCAGCGCCACCAGCCCGGCCAGGGCCGTCCCGGTGGCGGCGAAGGCGAGCCCCGGGCGGCGCCGGGCGAGCGCCGCCTGGGCCACCAGCAGCGCCCCGGCCAGCAGCGCCGGCGCGAGCAGCGCGGCCACCGGCTGCTGCGCGGCGGCGCGTACCCGGTCGGAGAGCAGGCCGAGGACGGTGGCCGTGCCGACCGCGGCGAGCGCCACCGGGACCAGCCGGCGGGCCAGCCGGCCGGTCGCTTCGGCGTCGGCGGCCGGCAGCCGCAGGGTGAGGAAGGTCGCGCCGTGCGCCGCGACCAGCGCCACCACGGCCAGCCCGGCGGCGGCCACGAACGGGGTGAACAGGTGGGTGATCCCGGCGACGTGCCCGTCGGCGTGCAGCGGCACGCCCTGGAGCAGGCCGGCCAGCAGGGCGCCCCAGCCGAGCGCGGCGAGCAGGCTGCCGATCACCACCACCCGGTCCCACCCGGCCCGGGACCGCTCGCCGGCCGGGCGGCTGCGCAACTGCACCCCGGCGGTCACCAGGATCACCCCGACCAGCGCGCCGACCACCGCGGGGTAGAACCCGGAGAGCAGCTCACCCTCGAGCACGGGGAAGGCGCCGAACAGGATGCCGACGGCGGCGACCAGCCAGACCTCGTTGCCCAGGAAGAACGGGCCGACGGCGTTGAGCGCCGCCCGGCGCCGGGCCGGGTCGGTGTCCCGGGCGAGCAGCAGCCCGACGCCGTAGTCGTAGCCGCCGAGCACCAGGTAGGTGGCGAAGAAGAGGCCGAGCAGGGCGTACCAGGCGAGTTCCACGGTGGTCTCCCTCAGGCGAAGGCGGGCGCGGGACGGGTGTCGGTGGGCGGCTGGGTGGGCGGCCGGCCCAGGGCCGGATCGGCCGCGCCCCGGGCGGCGTGCCGGGCCAGCAGCACCCAGTTGGCCACCGCCAGGGTGCCGAGCAGCAGGCTGAAGCCGATCAGCGAGGCGAGCATCACGCCGGCGCCGACGCCGGAGACGGCCTGTTCGGTGGGGAGCAGACCGTAGGCCACCCAGGGCTGCCGGCCGACCTCGCGGGCGATCCAGCCGAGGATCACCGCGACGAACGGCAGCGGCAGGGCGAGCAGGATCAGCCAGAGCGGGAAGCGCAGCCGGATGGCCCAGTCCCGCCAGAGCAGCGGGAGCAGCAGCCAGAGGGCGCCGAGGGTGAAGCCGATGAGGATCATGAAGCCGAGCCCGACGCTGGCCAGCACCGGCGGGGTGTAGTCCCCCTGGCCGAACCGGGCGGTCCACTCGGCGACCAGGGCGTCCGCGTCCGGGTTGCCGCCGAACTTGGTGGGCTGCACCTGCCCCACCGGCCCGAACTGGGCGAAGCCGAAGCCCTGCACCATGGTGATCGACAGCGCCGAGGTGACCAGGCCGATCCGCAGTGAGGTGCGGAACAGCGCGTGGTCGGGGGTGCGCCGGATCAGGTGCCAGGCGCTGACCGCGGCCATCAGCATCCCGCCGACCAGCAACGCGGCGAAGACCACGTGGCCGAAGGCCATGCCGAGGCTGGGGTTGGTGAGCAGGGCGGTGAAGTCGGTGAGGTGGGCGACCCCGTCGCGCAGTTCGTAGCCGACCGGGTTCTGCAGCCAGGAGTTGGCCACCATGATCCAGAACGCCGAGGCGTACGCGGTGAGCGCGACCCCCCAGAGCAGCGCGAGGTGGACGCCCTTGCGCAGCCGGTGCCAACCGAAGATCCACATGCCGAGCAGGGTGGACTCGAGGAAGAACGCGACCAGCGTCTCGATCGCCAGCGGGGCGCCGAAGACGTTGCCCACGTAGCGCGAGAGGCCGCTCCAGTTCAGCCCGAACTGGAACTCCATCACGATGCCGGTGGCGATGCCGAGCACGTAGTTGATCACGTAGAGCTGACCCCAGAACCGGGTCAGCCGCCAGTAGACCGGCTTGCCGGTCAGCACCGCGGTCGTCTGCAACCCGACCAGCAGGGTGACCAGGCCGAGGGTGACCACCACGAAGAGGAAGTGGATCGAGGTGGTGGTGGCGAACTGCAGGCGGGCGAGGAGGAGGGTGTCCATGGCCGGCTCTCCGTACTGTCGGCTCACTTGTCGTAGCGAGCCTACACGTAGATTCTCTACGCATAACTACTACGTCGTGTCGTAGATCAGCTTACGACATCGCGTAGTAGTTCGGGGGGAGCGCGCGGCGCGCGGTCAGGTGAGGAAGAGCGAGATCGGCAGGGCGACCAGCGTGCCGGCCACGGCCAGGGCGACGCCGCCGAGCAGCCGGGCCGGCTGGTCCGCGACCAGCAACCGCTGCACCCGGACGTCCAGGTCCCGGTCGCCGAGGCCGAGCGCGCCGGCCGGGGTGATCCGGTGTCCGGCCGCGGCGAACCGGCGCAGCGCGCGGCCCAGCGCCTCCGGATGCGCCTCCCGGGCCTTGTCGTCGGCGCGCATCTCGACCAGCAGGGCGACCCGCTCGTGGATCTCGCGTACCCAGCCGAACCAGGGCAGCGCCCGGCAGAGCGCGGTGAACGGCAGCAGCACCAGGTCGTGCCGCTCCTCGGCGTGCGCCCGCTCGTGCGTCAGCACCGCCGCCAGTTCGGCGCGGTCCAGCAGGCTCAGCGTGCCGGCGCTGACCACCACCTGCGGCCTGACCCCCGGCAGGCAGTACGCCGCCGCGCTCGGGTGGTCGAGCACCAGCGCCCCGGGGGCCGCCGGGTCGTTCCGGGCCACCAGGGCGAGCAGGTCCCGGTGCCGGCGCTGGGCGCGCACCGTGCCGAGGATGGTGCGCGCCGTCGTGGTCAGCAGCACCGCGCCGATGCCGAAGCCGACGCCGACCAGGCTCAGCTGGACCGCCCCGAGCCCGGGCGGCAGGGTGCCGTGCACCAGGTCGCCGCCGAGCGCCACCAGTGCGCTGCCGGTCGGCCGGTCGTAGGGGGCGAGACCCACCGCGATCGGCAGCCCCACCTCGGAGAGGCCGAGCGCCAGCCCGATCGCCTGCCAGCAGACGATCGCCACCCGGGGGCTGCGCCAGGTCCAGGTGGAGCGGGCCAGCACCTGCGCGGTCGCCAGGCAGGCCAGCATCGACGCGGCGAAGTGCAGGGCGTACGCCACGGCCGCCGCCCTACCGGTCCGCGGCCTCGTCGGCGACGGGCGGGCGGGCGACCCGGTCGGTCGGCGCCTCGACCCGGTCGGTCAGCTCGCCGGTCGCGGCCGGCACGCCGCCGGCGGCCTCGGCGGCCAGCGCGGCGCGCAGCACCTCGGCCTCGGTGCCCGTCACCGAGCGGGCGAAGCGCACCAGCGCGGCGTCCCGGCTGCCGCCGAGGTCGAGGGCGTCGAGCATGAGCTGGGCGATGTACCCCTCGCGGCTGGCCGCGGCCCGGTAGCGCCAGGCCCGGCCCTCCCGCTCGCGCTGCACCATGCCCTTGCCGGCCAGCCGGTCCAGCACGGTCATCACCGTGGTGTACGCCAGGTCGCGGCCGTCCAGCGCGTCGGCCACCTCGCGCACGGTGATGCCGTCCGTGCCCGGGACCGAGTCCCACAGCACATCCATCACCGCACGTTCGAGATCACCCAGCCGAGTCACACCGTAATCCTACCCCCGGTAGTAGACCCCCACCCCCGCACCCTCCGGACCCCCAAGATCCCCACCGGTGGCCAAGATCCGCGCAACTTCAGGGAAGTAGCGGCCTCCCGGCGTCCGGAGGCCGCTACCTCAGGGATGGTGCGCGGATCTTTCCCGGCCGGAAGGCCCGGCCGGGGAAGAGGCCGGCGGCCAGGCTGGGCTCACACGCCCTTGGGGTGCCAGACGGTCTTCGTCTCCAGCAGTGACGTCATCCGCGCGAGACCCGGGTCGGCGAACCAGTCGTGGTCGGCCGGCGCCGGCCGGAGCACCCGCTTGAGGTTCTCCGCCGCCTTGACCTCGAGGTCGGTCGCCAGCTCCGGGTCGGTCACCCCGGTCAGGTCGATGGCGTTGACGTCCATGTGCCCGGCCAGCGTCGGCACGGTCTCGGAGAGCCGGCCGGTCAGGATGTTGACCACGCCGCCGGGCAGGTCCGAGGTGGCGAGCACCTCGGCCAGCGTCACCGCCGCCAGGGGCTCGGCGGGCGAGGCCGCCACCACCACCGTGTTGCCGGTGACGATCGCCGGGGCGATCACGCTGACCAGGCCGAGCAGCGCCGGCCGCTCCGGGGCCACCACGGCGACCACGCCGGTCGGCTCCGGCGCGGAGAGGTTGAAGTACGGGCCGGCGACCGGGTTCGCGCCGCCGTACACCTGGGGGAGCTTGTCCGACCAGCCGGCGTACCAGACCCAGCGGTCGACCGCCGCGTCCACCTCGTCGCCGGGCACGCCGAGCGCGACGAACTGCTCGCGCCGGCCCTCCAGCATCTCGGCGGCCCGGTAGAGGATCTGCCCCCGGTTGTACGCGGTGGCGCCGGCCCAGCCCTTGACCGCGGCGCGGGCGGCGACGACGGCGTCCCGCGCGTCCTTCCGAGACGCCAAAGACACGTTCGCGTCCTGCACGAGATACGACCGTCCCGACTCGCTGCGCGGGAACTTCCCGCCGATGAAGAGCTTGTACGTCTTGCGTACCGCGACCCGCTCAGACATTGAGGTAGCCCTCCAGCCCGTGCCGGCCGCCCTCGCGACCGTAGCCCGACTCCTTGTAGCCGCCGAACGGCGAGGTGGGGTCGAACTTGTTGAACGTGTTGGCCCAGACCACCCCGGCGCGCAGCCGGTCGGCCGTCCAGAGGATCCGGGAGCCCTTGTCGGTCCAGATCCCGGCCGACAGCCCGTACGGGGTGTTGTTCGCCTTCTCCACCGCCTCGGCCGGGGTGCGGAAGGTCAGCACCGACAGCACCGGGCCGAAGATCTCCTCGCGGGCGATCCGGTGCGCCTGGGTGACCCCGGTGAAGATGGTCGGGGCGAACCAGAAGCCGCGCTCCGGCAGCTCGCACGGCGGCGACCAGCGCTCCGCGCCCTCCGCCGAGCCGGCCTCGGACAGCTCCCGGATCCGGGCCAGCTGGGCGGCCGAGTTGATCGCGCCGATGTCGGTGTTCTTGTCCAGCGGGTCACCGACGCGCAGCTGGGCCATCCGCCGCTTGAGCGAGTCGAGCACCCGGTCGGCGACGTTCTCCTGGACCAGCAGGCGGGAGCCGGCGCAGCAGACGTGCCCCTGGTTGAAGAAGATGCCGTTGACGATCCCCTCGACCGCCTGGTCGATCGGGGCGTCGTCGAAGACGATGTTGGCCGCCTTGCCGCCCAGCTCCAGGGTGAGCTTCTTGCGGGTGCCGGCGACCGAGCGGGCGATGGCCCGGCCCACCTCGGTGGAGCCGGTGAAGGCGACCTTGTCCACGCCCGGGTGCTCGACCAGGGCCCGACCGGTGTCGCCGGCGCCCGTGACGATGTTGACCACGCCGGCCGGCAGATCGGCCTGCTGGCAGATCTCGGCGAAGAGCAGCGCGGTGAGCGGGGTGGTCTCGGCCGGCTTCAGCACCACCGTGTTGCCCGCCGCCAGGGCGGGCGCGATCTTCCAGGCCAGCATCAGCAGCGGGAAGTTCCACGGGATGACCTGCGCGGCGACGCCGAGCGGCCGGGGACTGGCGCCGAAGCCGGCGTGCTCCAGCTTGTCCGCCCAGCCGGCGTAGTAGAAGAAGTGGGCGGCGACCAGCGGCAGGTCGACGTCGCGCGACTCCTTGATCGGCTTGCCGTTGTCGAGCGACTCCAGCACCGCCAGCTCGCGGGAGCGCTCCTGGATGATCCGGGCGATCCGGAACAGGTACTTGGCCCGGTCCCGGCCCGGCATCGGGCCCCAGACCTTCTCGTACGCCGCCCGGGCGGCCCGGACCGCGCGGTCGACGTCACCGGCGCCGCCCTCGGCGACCTCGGCGAGCACCTCCTCGCTGGCCGGGTTGATCGACTTGAAGCTGCCGCCGTCGGTCGGGTCGACGAACGCGCCGTCGATGAAGAGCCCGTACGTCGGCTTGATGTCCACCACCGAGCGGGACTCGGGGGCGGGGGCGTATTCGAACATCGGCTCTCAGTCCAGGGTGAAGTAGTCGGGACCGGAGTAGACGCCGGTCGTCAGCTTGGTGCGCTGCATCAGCAGGTCGTTGAGGAGGCTGGAGGCGCCGAACCGGAACCAGTCTGGGTCCAGCCAGTCCGGGCCGACGGTCTCGTTGACCATCACCAGGTACTTGACGGCGTCCTTGGTGGTCTTGATGCCGCCGGCCGGCTTCACGCCGACCTGGCGACCGGTGGCGGCGCGGAAGTCGCGCACCGCCTCCAGCATCACCAGCGTCACCGGGGGCGTGGCCGCGACCGGGACCTTGCCGGTGGAGGTCTTGATGAAGTCGCCACCGGCCAGCATCGCCAGCCAGGAGGCGCGCCGGACGTTGTCGTAGGTGGCCAGCTCGCCGGTCTCCAGGATCACCTTGAGGTGGGCGTCCCCGCAGGCCTCCTTGGTGGCGACGATCTCGTCGTACACCTCGGAGTAGCGGCCGGCCAGGAAGGCGCCCCGGTTGATCACCATGTCGATCTCGTCGGCGCCGGCCGCGACGGCGGCCCGGGTGTCGGCGAGCTTGACCTCCAGCGGCGCCTGGCCCGACGGGAAGGCGGTCGCCACGCTGGCCAGGTGCACGCCGCTGCCGCGGAGCACCTCGGCCACGTGCGGGACCATGGCCGGGTAGACGCAGACGGCGCCGACGTGCGGGCAGGAGGGGTCGGCCGGGTCGGGGCGCAGCGCCTTGGCGGCGAGCGCCCGCACCTTGCCCGGGGTGTCCGCGCCCTCGAGGGTGGTCAGGTCGACCATCCGGATCGCCAGGTCGATGGCCTGGGCCTTGGCGGTGGTCTTGATGGAGCGGGTGCCGAGCTGTGCCGCCCGCTGCTCCGCGCCGACCTGGTCCACGCCGGGCAGGCCGTGCAGGAAGGTCCGCAGAGCGGTCTCGGATCGTCCCAGCTCGGAGAGATCCGACCGGGCCGACGTCGCTGTCGCCGTCATGTCTGGAAGTCTACGCATCCGCCCGGTCAGTGATCTTGGTCACGCCGCCGGTCGGTGAGCGGGATCGCTGGTCCGCCCGCACCCGCAGTGCCCGGGCCGCCGGTTCGGTAGGTTGAGCGACCGTGGACGTACTCGTCATTGACCATCCGCTCGCCCAGTCGCGGCTGACCGCCATGCGGGACGCGCGCACCGATTCCGCCAACTTCCGGGCGGCGCTGCACGAACTCACCACCATGCTGGTGTACGAGGCGGCCCGGTCCTTCCCGGTCGAGCGGTACCCGGTGCAGACCCCGGTCACCGGCACCGAGGGCACCCGGCTGGCCAACCCGCCGCTGCTGGTGCCGGTGCTGCGGGCCGGGCTCGGCATGGCCGACGCCGCCCTGGGGCTGCTGCCGGAGTCCTCGATGGGCTTCGTCGGGCTGGCCCGCGACGAGGAGACCTACGAGCCGCGCGCCTACATGGAGTCGCTGCCGCGGGACCTGGCCGGGCTGCCGGTGCTGGTGCTCGACCCGATGCTGGCCACCGGCGGCTCGCTGGAGCACGGCTGCCGGCTGCTCGCCGACCGGGGCTGCACGGACATCACGGTGCTGTGCGTGCTCGCCGCGCCGGTCGGCATCGAGCGGCTGGAGCGGTCGGGGCTGCCGCTGCGGCTGGTCACCGCCGCGATCGACGAGAGCCTCAACGACCGGATGTTCATCGTCCCCGGTCTCGGCGACGCCGGCGACCGCCAGTTCGGCGGCATGCCCCGCTTCTGAACACCGCCGGGCGTGGCCCACGCCGAGTTCGTGCGTGGGGTGCGCGCAGCGGCTAGCGTCTCGGGCCATGACAGGTGTTGCGCTCGCCGAAGAGCTGCTCCTCCTCGCCTACGACGACGAGACCGGCAAGGCGACCATGCCGCGGATCAGCCTCGACCTGGGGATGGCCGCCGCGGTGCTGATCGAGCTGGCCCTCGCCGGCCGGATCGCGTACTCCGACGGCTCCCTGACGGTGGTCGACCCGACGCCCACCGGCGAGCCGGTCGCCGACGCCGTCCTCGAGCGGATGGCCGCCGACACCCCGCACTCCGCGTCCTCCTGGGTGCAGCGGCTGCGGCACGGCCTGCGCGACCGCATCCTCGGTGACCTGTGCCGCCAGGGCGTGGTGCGGGACGTGGACGAGACCGAGCTGGGCTTCATCCACGTGCACCGGTACCCGGTGGTCGACCGTTCGGTGGAGGCGGACACCCGGCGCCGGCTGGCCGAGGCGCTGACCGGCACCGCGGCGCCTGACGAGCGCACCGCCGCGCTGGCCACCCTGGTCGCGGTGCTCCGGATGGAACCGGCGCTCGGGATCAGCGCCGAGGCCGCCGCGGACGCCCGCCGCCGGCTGGCGGAGATCGCCAGCGGCGCCGGCTTCTCCGGCGAGGTCAGCCTGGAGGACTCGGTGGTCCGTCCCTCCGTCGGCCTAGTCGTGGTCGCCCTGGGCCGGGCGGTCGACGCGGCCCTCGGCCCGCGCCGCTGATCCTTCCGCCCGCCGGTGCCCCCGCTGCCCGACCCCGGTGCTGTGCGCCGTCGCCCGGTCCCGCCGCGCAACCCCTTTGCACTGCTTCAACCGACGCAGAGGTTGACGGCCGTTTCCTGTGCGTGGGTTGAAGCAGAGCAAAGGACGCGGGGCGGGGTAGGGCGGGGCGTGCGGCGGGTGGGGCGGGGTGCGCTCCCGGAGGTGCGCCCGCGACGGTGACCGCGCCGCGGGCGTACCTCGGCTAGAGCCCGAGCGCGGCGGCGATCTCGGCGCGCAGCGCGGCGACCGCCGACGCCGCGCGGCTCCGGGCCGCCGGGACGTCGCCGTCCGCGACCGGCTCGACCACCTCGAGGTACGCCTTGAGCTTCGGCTCCGTGCCGGACGGCCGGATCACCACCCGGGCGGCCTCGGTGCGCAGGATCACCACGTCGGCCTCGGGGAGCAGGTCCTGCGCCGTGGTGACCGGGTGGCCGAGCAGCGCGGTGGGAGTGGTGGCCCGGATCCGGGCCATCGCGGCGGCGATCTCGCGCAGGTCGTCCACCCGCACCGAGAGCTGGTCGGTGTGGTGCACGCCGAACTCCGCCGCCAGCTCGTCCAGCCGGTCGGTCAGCGTCCGGCCCTGCGCCTTGAGCCCGGCGGCCAGCTCGGCCACGGTCAGCGCGGCGGTGATGCCGTCCTTGTCGCGTACGTGGTCGGGGGCCACGCAGTAGCCCAGCGCCTCCTCGTAGCCGAAGACCAGCGGCGCCCTCCCGCCGCCGGCCCGGACGATCCACTTGAACCCGGTCAACGTCTCGTCGTACGGCACGTCCCGGGCGGCGCACATCGCCCGCAGCAGGGACGACGACACGATCGTGGTGGCGTACAGGCCGGTCACCCCGCGGCGCATCAGGTGGTCGGCGAGGAGCACCCCCACCTCGTCACCGCGCAGCATCCGCCACCCCGCCGCCGCGTCCCGGACGACCACCGCGCAGCGGTCCGCGTCCGGGTCGTTGGCGATGGCGACGTCCGCGCCGGTCGACTCGGCGAGCGCGACCAGCCGGTCCACCGCCCCCGGCTCCTCCGGGTTGGGGAACGAGACGGTCGGGAACGCCGGGTCCGGTTCGGCCTGCTCCGGCACCACCCCGGGCACCGGGAAGCCGGCCCGGGCGAAGGCCGCGGTGAGCACCGCCGCCCCCACCCCGTGCAGCGGGGTGTACGCCACGGCGAGGTCCCGCGGCCCGTCCGGCGCGATCACCGCGGCGGCCCGTTCCACGTAGGAGGCCACCAGGTCGTCGCCGAGCACCTGGCCGGGCGGGCCGAGCGGCACCTCGGCCAGCGGGCCGACCGCCCGGATCGCGGCCTCGATCCCGGCGTCGGCCGGGGGCACGATCTGGGCGCCGGTGCCGAGTTCGCCGCCCAGCTCCGCGCCCAGGTAGACCTTGTAGCCGTTGTCCTGCGGCGGGTTGTGACTGGCGGTCACCATCACCCCGGCCACCCCGCCCAGGTGCCGCACCGCGTACGCCAGCACGGGGGTGGGCAGGGGGCGGGGCAGCAGCAGCGCCGGCCGGCCGGCGCCGGTGGCCACCTGGGCGGTGCGCTCGGCGAACTGGCGGGAGCCGTGCCGGGCGTCGTAGCCGATCACCAGGGGGCCGGTGCCACTCTGGTCGGCGAGCCAGCCGACCAGTCCGGCGGCGGCCTGGGTGACCACCGCGAGGTTCATCCCGTTCGGGCCGGCGCGCAGCGGGCCGCGCAGCCCGGCGGTGCCGAAGGTGAGCGGCCCGGCGAACCGGTCGGCCAGTTCCGGGGCGCTGGTCGGCAGCCGGTCGAGCACCGCCTGCAGCTCCGCCCGGCTGGCCGGGTCGGGGTCATCGTGGAGCCAGCGCCGGGCTTGCTCGCGAATGTCGTCGATGTCAGTGGTGTCCGCCGGCATGCCTCTTGATAGCACGCCGGCGGATCACCCCATCCGCTTCCCCTGGCCTCAGCCGGCCGAGGTCAGCTGGAACGTCTTCACCATCTCCTCGAAGATCGGCTTGCTCTCCTCGAACTTGCCGTCGGTGGAGGTGAGGTAGAACGAGTAGGCCTTGCCGTCGCTGACCACGCCGCGCCAGACGCCGTGCCGCATGGTCTCGCCCTCGCCGCAGGTGTATTCCAGCTCGGCCGCCGGCTTGCCGGCCAGCGTCGTCTCGGTCAGCGACACCTGGGCGTACGGCTCGACGCAGGACTTCGACCGGGTCTTCAGGCCGTTCTCGGCCACCTCGGCCCAGCGCATCGAGTTGCTGCTGAACTTCTCGGTGATCAGGCGTACCTTGCGGCCCTCGTCCTCCGGGTCGACGTAGTCGGTGTAGCTGCCGCCGCTCGCCTTCTTCCAGCCCTTCGGCACCATCACCTGGACGCCGCGCGCCGAGTGCTCCTGCATCTCGACGCCCGGCCCGGCCGGGGCGGTGGCGGTCGGCTGGGCCTGCGGGGTGGGTGGGGCCGGGTCGTCGCCGCCGCTGAACAGGGCGACCACCCCGATCAGCAGCACCACGGCCAGCCCGCCGGCCGCGGCGAGCTGGACCTTGCGCGGCCAGCCCTTGACGGTGGTGACCAGTTCGCCGCCGGCCCGGCGGACCCGGTCGAGCGGAGCGTTGCCCGCGCCCGGCGCGGTGGCCGGCGCGGTCCACGGCTGGCCGGTGCCCGGCACCGACCACTGGGCGCCGCCGCCGTAGGTGCCGCCCACCCGCTGGGTGGCGTCCGGCGCGGCGGCGTAGGGCACCGCCTGGGTGGCGTCCGGTCGGGCGCCCCAGGTGACCCGCTGGGTCTCGTCGGACCGGCCCGCGCCGTCCACCCGCTGGGTGGCGTCGGCGCCGCCGTAGGTGCGCCCGGTCGCCGGCGACATCGCGCCGGTCGGCGTGTGCAGCGGGCCGGCCAGGGCGTCCGCGCTGGTCTCGTCCATCGCGGCGGCGCCCGGCGCGGCGGCCGGCTGCGGGCGTTCGCCCCGGCGCAGGGCGGCCAGCCGGTCGGTCAGCGACTCACCGGGGGCGAGCATCGCCCGGCCGCCGATCTGCCCGCTGGGCTTCGGCTCCGGCTGGGCCGGCGGCGGAGTCGGCACCGGCCGCTGGACCGGCACCACCGAGTAGGGGTCGGTCACCGAGTTCACCGCGCTGGCGGTGCTGGTCAGCGGCCCGGCGAGCAGCTCGCGCAGCATGGCCCGGGCGGTGTGCACGTCCAGCCGGCGGGCCGGGTCCTTCTCCAGCAGGCCCATCAGCACCCGGGTCAGCGGGCCGCTGCGCTGCGGGGTGGCGGGCGGGTCCTCGACCACCGCGTGCATCGTCTCGATCGGGTCGCCCTTGTCGAACGGGGGCCGCCCCTCGACCGCGGTGTAGAGCGTCACACCGAGCGAGAACAGGTCGCTCGGCGGGCCGAACTCCTGACCCATGGCCCGCTCGGGGGAGATGAAGTGCGGCGAGCCGAGCACCATCCCGGGCGTGGTGAGCTGCACGTCGGTGGGCATCCGGGCCACCCCGAAGTCGGTCAGCACGCAGCGGCCGTCCGAGCAGATCAGCACGTTGGCCGGCTTGACGTCGCGGTGCAGCACGCCGATCGCGTGGGCCACCTCGAGCGCGCCGAGCAGCGCGATGCCGATCTTGGCGACCACCCGGGGCGCGACCGGCCCGTCCTCGATCACCATGTCGGCGAGGCTGCGGGCGTCCAGCAGCTCCATCACGATCCACGGTCGGCCGCCCTCGGTGACCACGTCGTAGACCTGCACCACGGCGGGGTGCTGGATGGCCGCGGCGGCGCGGGCCTCGCGCAGGGTGCGCTCGTACATGGCGTCGCGGTCACTGGGGGCCAGCCCCGGCGGGAGCACGACCTCCTTCACCGCGACGTCCCGGCGCAGGAGTGTGTCTGTGGCACGCCAGACCGTGCCCATGCCGCCGTTGCCCACCGCCGACCGCAGCGAGTAGCGACCACCGATGGTGGTGCCGGGTGCCGCGCGTCCGGTCGGGGGACTGACTGGTCCGCCGCTCCACGTCGGGATCTGAGTCACAGAAAAGCCACCGGGGGAATTCGAGGGGGCTGGGACACAACCCCCCTATCTTGCTGGTTCCGACGCCCGATGCGAAAGCCGACGCGACGGACGTTTACCGAACTCGACGGTATGTGCCCGATCGTTCACCTCCCGTCGATGTCCGCCGACGCAGTGTGCGGAATCCCTCACCCGGCGGCGCGCGCGCTCGTCCTACCATCCGGGGATGAACGAACGGCGGTCAAGCGAGTCCGGTTTCCCGATCAAGGGCGTCTACACGGCGGCCGACCTCCCCAAGGACCTGGACTCCCGGCTCGGCGGCCCGGGCGAGTACCCGTACACCCGTGGGGTCTACCCCACCATGTACACCTCCCGACCCTGGACGATGCGCCAGTACGCCGGCTTCGGCACCGCGACCGAGTCCAACGCGCGCTACCACCAGTTGCTGCGCGCCGGCACGATGGGCCTCTCGGTCGCCTTCGACCTGCCGACCCAGATGGGCTACGACTCCGACGACCCGATCGCGCACGGCGAGGTGGGCAAGGTCGGGGTGGCCATCGACTCCATCGAGGACATGCGGCTGCTCTTCGACGGCATCCCGCTGGACAAGGTCTCCACCTCGATGACCATCAACGCGCCCGGCTCGGTGCTGCTGCTGCTCTACCAACTGGTCGCCGAGGAGAACGGGGTGCCGGGCTCGGCGCTCAACGGCACCATCCAGAACGACATCCTCAAGGAGTACATCGCCCGGGGCACGTACATCTTCCCGCCGAAGCCCTCGTTGCGGCTGGTCGCCGACACGTTCGGCTACTGCCGCAAGGAGGTGCCGAAGTGGAACACCATCTCCATCTCCGGCTACCACATGGCCGAGGCCGGCGCGACGCCCGCGCAGGAGATCGCGTTCACGCTGGCCAACGGCGTGGAGTACGTCCGGGCCGCGCTGGCCGCCGGGCTGGCGGTGGACGACTTCGCCCCCCGGCTGTCGTTCTTCTTCGTCGCCCGCACCACGCTGCTGGAGGAGGTGGCGAAGTTCCGGGCCGCCCGGCGGATCTGGGCCCGGCTGATGCGCGACGACTTCGGCGCCAAGGATCCGAAGTCGATGATGCTGCGCTTCCACACCCAGACCGCGGGCGTGCAGCTCACCGCCCAGCAGCCGGAGGTGAACCTGGTCCGGGTGGCGGTGCAGGGCCTCGGCGCGGTGCTCGGCGGCACCCAGTCGCTGCACACCAACAGCTTCGACGAGGCGATCGCGCTGCCCACCGAGAAGGCCGCCCGGCTGGCGCTGCGCACCCAGCAGGTGCTGGCGTACGAGACGGACCTGACCGCGACCGTCGACCCGTTCGCCGGGTCGTACGTGGTCGAGGCGATGACCGCCGAGCTGGAGGCGGCGGCGAACGAGCTGATGGACCGGGTCTTCGACCACGGGTCGGCGGTGGACGCGATCGAGGCCGGCTTCCAGAAGCGGGAGATCGAGCAGTCGGCGTACCGGATCGCCCAGGAGATCGACTCGGGGGGGCGGGTGGTGGTCGGGCTCAACCGGTTCGCCATCGACGAGGAGGAGCCGTACGAGCCGCTGCGGGTGGACCCGGCGATCGAGGCGGCGCAGGCCGAGCGCCTGGGCGGGCTGCGTCGCTCGCGGGACGCGGGTGCCGTGGAGCGGGCGCTCGCCGAGCTGCGCGCGGCTGCCTCCGGTACCGAGAACGTGCTCTATCCGATGAAGGAGGCGCTGCGGGCGCGGGCCACGGTCGGCGAGGTCTGCGGGACGCTGCGGGAGGTCTGGGGGCTGTACCGCCCCTCCGACCGGTTCTGACGCTTTTCTGATCCCGCGGCCACCGACGGCGCCCACCCGCGTCGCCGGTGGCCGCCGGCGTCGGCGCCGCAGGTCGGCACGGCGCTACAGTTCAAGCAGGTTCCCCGCCGCCGATCGGCGGCGCAGGCGTGGAGCGGGCCGGCGACGCCGCCGGAGTCCCGCGTCCCCCGGGGCGGCGCGGCCCACCGGTCGCGGCGTGTGCCGGGGAGGTTTACGGGTAACCCGACCGGGTGATCGGGACGCACACCCTGTGCGGTCGGATGGCGCCCGTCCGTGTGAACGTCGGCGGATGCCTCATTGCCGAGAGTGGTCGGGTAATTGTCGGAGTGTCAGTTCACTGAACCGACTAATGCGACAATTCGGAACAGCGGCCCGGGAGTCGGCGCCGACTTCGTGACCCGCGAAACGGTTACGCGTTGTAGGAGGTGTGGGGCAGATGACGGCGTTCGACCGCGATCTACCTGCTGTCCCGCAGATCTACGAACGCTCTCAGCAGGGCATTCGTGACGCTGTGCGCTCCGATCACTACCGTAAGGAGGTTGCGCAGCGTCACCGCCGGAGGTCTAGGCTGTCTGCTGTTCCTGATGATCCATCCATCTCTAGTGATCGAGAATTCGACGTGACGAGTGCGTTGACGTTGCCCACGGGCAGCCAGCTGGCGTCGTCCTGGCCGGAGGCGCCGACCGGGTCCCTACCCCTGCCCTTCGAGCTGGATCACCTTCTCGCCCTCCGGGTACCCGGGCTCATCGCCACCCGCCGTCACATCCACTCGCACCCGGAGCTCTCCGGCGAGGAGTTCGAGACCGCGGCGCTGGTCGCCCGGGAACTCTCCCTGGCCGGGCTGAACCCACGGATGCTGCCCAAGGGCAACGGCGTCATCTGCGACATCGACGGCCGCCCGGACGGCCCGGTGATCGCGCTGCGCGCCGACATCGACGCGCTGCCGCTGACCGACGTGAAGGACGTGCCGTACCGCTCGACGGTCGACGGGGTCTGCCACGCCTGCGGCCACGACGTGCACACCTCGATCATGCTCGGCGTGGGCATGCTGCTGGCCCAGCTGGCCGACCTCGGCGAGCTGCCCGGCCGGGTCCGGCTGATCTTCCAGCCCGCCGAGGAGATCCTGCCCTGCGGCTCGCTGGAGGTGATCGAGGCCGGCGGCCTGGACGACGTGGTGCAGATCTTCGCGCTGCACTGCGACCCCAACCTGCCGGTCGGGCAGATCGGCCTGCGGGTCGGCCCGATCACCGCGGCCGCCGACAACGTCACCGTCCGGCTCACCGGGCCGGGTGGCCACACCGCCCGGCCGCACCTGACCGTGGACCTGGTCGACGCGCTCGGCCGGCTGATCACCGAGGTGCCCGCGCTGGTCAGCCGCCGGGTGCCGGCCAACAGCGGGCTGCTGCTGGTCTTCGGCCACGCCTCGGCCGGCACCCGGTACAACGTCATCCCCTCCGAGGCGTGCGCGGCCGGCACCCTGCGGGTGATGGACCGCGACACCTGGGAGCTGGCTCCCAAGATTGTCGGTCAGGTGGTCCGGGACGTCATCGCGCCGACCGGCGCCACGGTCGACCTGGAATACCTGCGCGGCCGCCCGCCGGTGAGCAACGACTCCCGCGCCATCGGGGTGCTGACCGCCGCCACCACCGCCGCGGTCGGCGCAGAGGGCGTCGCCGAGACCCCGCAGAGCATGGGCGGCGAGGACTTCTCCTGGTACCTGGAGTACGTGCCCGGCGCGCTGGCCCGGCTCGGCGTCGGCCGTTCCGGCCCCAACGTGGACCTGCACCGCGCCTCGTTCGACGTGGACGAGCGGGCCATCCCGGTCGGCGTACGCGTCATGGTGCAGACCGCGCTGCGGGCACTGGCGGCGGCGCGCTGACCGGCGGCGCCGGCCGGCGGCGACGCCGCCGGCGCAGCAGCACGAGCAGCACCGCCAGCGGTACGCCGAACGCGACCAGCCAGGGCAGCAGCGCGCCCAGCACGGTCAGCAGCAGCGTCATCGAGACGAGGAAGACCTTCCAGCCGCCCTCCAGCCCGACCAGGAAGCCGACCTCGGTCTCCTCCTCGGCGGTGCTGACGTCCGGCCCGACCAGCGACACGGTGATGGTCGACAGGGCGGTGAGGTCGGCCAGCCGGCGCTTCTTCGCCTCCAGCGAGGCGAGGTCGGCCTCCCGGCGGGCCAGCTCGTTCTCCAGCGACACCAGGTCGGTGATCGAGGTGGCCCGGGCGAGCAGCCGGCGGGCGCTCTCCACCCGGGCGCGCTGGCTGGTGATCCGGGCGTCGAGGTCGATGGTCTCCTCGGTGACGTCCTCCGTCTGGATCTCCCGGCGCTGCTGCCGGCCCAGTTTCGCGATCTCGTCGACGACGTCGTTGAACTTCGCCGCCGGCACCCGCAGTTGCAGCTCCGCCACCGCGTCGGCCTCGGCGCTGCGCCGCTGGTCGCCGCCGACGAATCCGCCGGCCCGGTTGGCCGCGGCCACCGCTTCCCGGGCGGCGGCGTCCACATCGTCCACCTGCACCCGCATGGTTCCGGTGTAGATGATCGCCCGCTGGTCGATGCGCAGGTCCGGTGCGCCGGCGCCGGCCTGCTCCGGGGCCCCCGGGCCAGCCTTGTTCTGATCCGCCGCGGCGCCCGCCTCCTGGCCGCCCGGTGCGCCGGCCGCCGAGTCCCGGGCGGTGCCGGAGTCACCGCCCCCACCCCCGCAGCCCGCGAGGGCGAGCAGCGCGACAAGTCCCGCCGCGACCAGGGCCGTCCCGCGGCGACGTGCTCTTCGTCCGTCCATCCCCGTTCCTCCTCCACCGCCCCGCTGCGGGGCGATACCTCAGACGCGACGCGTCGGCACGTCGGTTCCGGCAGACTGCGCTCAGGACGTCACGATTCGATAATCGAGGAGTCACGATGCAACTCACCAAGTACGCCCACTCCTGTCTCCGGGTGGAGCACGACGGGGGAGTGCTGGTCATCGACCCGGGAGTGTTCAGCGATTGGGCGGCGCTGGACGGGGCGGACGCGGTGCTGATCACCCACGAGCACCCCGACCACGTCGACGTCGAGGCGCTGGTCCGCCAACTCGACCGGCGCCCGGTGCCCGTGTACGGGCCGTCCTCACTGGCCCGCACCCTCGGCGACGCGGCCGAGGCGCTGGAGCCGGTCGAGCCGGGTCAGTCGTTCACCGCCGCCGGCGTGGCGGTCCGCGCCCACGGCGGCCGGCACGCCGTCATCCACCCCGACATCCCGGTGGTGGACAACCTGGCGTACCTGGTCAACGACGTGGTCTACCACCCCGGCGACTCGCTGGTCGTCCCCGACGACGTGCAGGTCGACACGCTCTTCGCGCCGATCCACGCGCCCTGGTCGAAGTTCTCCGAGGTGGTCGACTTCATCCGGGCGGTCGCGCCGCGGCGCGCCTTCGCGCTGCACGACGGGCTGCTCAACGACAACGGGTTCGCCGTGCTCGACCGGCAGTACACCGCGCTGTCCAACTGCGAGTACCAGCGGTTGGAGCCGGGCACCAAGATCGACGGCTGAGGCGATGGCCGGCCCCTCCCGCGACCTCGCCCAGCAGCTCTACAGCACGCCGCCCGACCGGTTCGTCGCCGCCCGCGACGCGGCCGCCGCCGAGGCCCGCAAGGCCGGCGACCCGAAGACCGCCCGGGAGATCGCCAAGCTGCGCCGCCCCACCGTCGCCGCCTGGCTGGTCAACCTGCTCGCCCTCCGCCGGCCCGAGCTGGTCGCCGACCTGGCGCAGCTCGCCGAGGCGCTCCGCTCCGCCCAGCGCGAGCTGCGCGGCCCCCGGCTGCGCGAGCTCTCGGCCCAGCGCCGCGCGGTGGTCGGCGCGCTGGTCGCCGAGATCCGCAAGCTGGCGGCGCAGACCGAGGGGGCGCCGCCGGCCGGGAAGCTGCCGCTGGCCGAGATCGAGGCGACCCTGAACGCCGCGCTCTCCGACACCGAGGTGGCCGAACAGGTCCGCGCCGGCCGGCTGCTGCGGGCCACCAGCTACGCCGGCTTCGGCGAGGTACCCCGGCCGCAGCTGCGCCTGGTCACCGGCGGGGAGGAGGCCGAACCCGAGCCGCCCCGTCCGGAACGGGGCCGCCCGGACCGGGCCGCCCTGCGCGCGGAGCAGGCCGACCGGGCCGCCCGGGCGGAGCGGGAGCGGCGGCGTCGGGCGCTGGAGAAGGAGCTGGCGAAGGCGCGTACCGACCAGGAGCGGGCGGAGGCGGAGCTGGCCGGCGCGGCGGCGGCCGAACGCGACGGCGCCGCCGCCCTGGACGCCGTCGAGGCGGAGCTGGCCGAGCTGGAACGCCGGCGGGCGGTCGTCGAGCAGGAGCTGAGCCGGTCCAAGCTGGCCCGCCGGGCGGCCGAACGGACGTTCACCGCCGCCCGGCGCCGCACCGGCGAGGTGGAGGCGGCGGTCGAGGCGCTGGACGCCGAAGAGGGGGCTGCCGAGTGAGGTCGAGGCAGGCAGACTGAACCGGCGATGAGCGTGAGCGGACGGCGGGGAGCGGGCGGATGACGCCGGAACAGGTTGCCGCGGCCAGCAAGCCGATCGTGCTCGAACTCGGCGACGCCTACACCCGGTGTCCCACCACCCTGCGCCGGGCCCGGCTGCTCGGCATCTCCGGCTGGGCGTTCTACATCACCGGCCGGGCCGGCGCGCTCGGTGACGTCCGGGCCGAGACGGCGGCCGCCGCGCTCGGCTTCATCGAGCCCGCCGCGGTGGCCGACGGCTGGGACGCCGCCGCCCGGACGATCCGGCCGATCGAGGTCGCGGTCGCCAGCCTGGCCGAGTGCTGCCGCTGGGGCGACGAGCGGCTCGGCACCGCCCCCGGCGTGGAGCGCCTCGCCGATCTGCTCGAGCGCGCGGTCCTCGCCGCCGACGCCAGCGGCATGCCGCTCTTCGCCGCCTGGCGGGCGGTGACCGTGCCGGGGCGGACGCCGGGCGCCCGGGCCGCCGCCGGGCTGCGCCTGCTCCGGGAGCACTTCGCCGGGGCGCACCTGCTCGCCGTACGGGCCAGCGGGATGAGCCCGCTGGAGGCGGTGCTGGCCGGGCCGGAGGGGGAGGCCGGCGCGGTGGCCTGCGGCTGGCCGCCGCCGTACCCGCCGGTGGGGCCGTTGGTGCGGCGCCGGCTGTGGGCCGAGGCGGTGACCGACCGGCTGACCGCCTCGGCGTTCGGGGCGCTCGGCCCGGCCGACGGCACCGCGCTGCTGGAACTGCTGGCCGCGACCCGGGCGCACCTGAGCCCCCGGTAATTCGGCGGCGCATCCCGGGCCGGCCTGTCAGGATCGCCCCCGTGATGCTCCCCGCCGGCTGGACCGCCCGCCGACCCACCCTCGACGACGTCCCCGCGATCCTGGCGGTGGTGCACGCCGCCGACACCTTCGCCGTCGGCTACCCCGACTTCGACGCCGACGACGTGCGGGACGCGCTCACCGCGCCCTTCGTCGATCCGCAGCGCGACTCCTGGCTGGTCACCGACCCCGAGGGCGTGGTGGTCGGCTGGGCGATCCTGGCCAACCCGACCGGCGTCGGCCGCGAGTTCGTCGAGGTCTACGTCGACCCGGAGCGCGGCGAGGGGGTGCGCGCCCCGCTGCTCGCCCGGCAGCTCGACCGGATCGCCGAACGGGCCGCCGAGCGGGGCCGCCCGGCGCTGACCGTGCGCACCGCGGTGTTCGCGCCCGAGACGCGCTGGGCGGCCGAGCTGGCCGAGGCCGGGTTCAGCCGGGCCAAGCGGTACGTGCGGATGCGTCGTGAGCTGGCCGACCTGCCCGTCGAGCCGCCGCTCCCGCCCGGGGTGACGGTCCGGCCGCTGCGCGCCGACGACGAGGCCGACCTGCGACGGTTCCACCAGATCTACGACACCGCCTTCCGGGACACCCCGGACTACGAGCCGGCCGGCTTCGACCGCTGGCGCGAGGCGCTTCCCGCCCACGGCAACCTCTGGGACGAGTGGTTCGTCGCCGAGGTCGACGGGGTGCCCGCCGGGGCGTTGCAGTCCTCGGGCCAGGCGCTGGAGCAGGACGAGGGCTTCGTGCGGACGCTGTCGGTGCTGCCGGCGTACCGGCGGCGGGGGGTGGGCGCGGCGCTGCTGTGGCGGGCCTTCACCGTCTACCCGGCGAAGGGGCGCAAGTACGCCGGGCTGGGCGTCGACCTGACCAACCCGACCGCCCCGGTGACCCTCTACCGGTCGGTGGGGCTGCGCGAGGTGCGCTGGACGGACATGTACGAGCTGGTCGTGCCGGCCGCCGGTGTGTGATTGACGACGCGGGACGGGGTCGGCTCGTCGGGCCGCCCCGGCCGGTAGCAGACTGTGGGTCGTGGGATACGCGCTACGCCGACGCGGTGCCGGTGGGGCGGGACCGCAGCTCGGTGACGTAGTCGTCCGGCGCGCCCGCCTTCTCGGCGGCGTTCGCGATCTCCGAGAGATACCACGAGGTGGGCAGGCCGCCCTCGTAGCCGTCGAAGACGTAGATCCACGCGGTGACGTCCCCGTCGAGGGTGGAGACCCGCACGTGCAGCTTGCGGTACGTGCCGGCGGTCACCCCCTCGATCTCGTCGAGCTGGGCGGCGTCGTACGGGTGGATGTCGTAGAGCGCCACGAACACCCGGTCGCCGGGGGACTCGACGACGGTGCTGACCGCGCCCTCCCAGCCGATCACGTCCTCGCCCGCGAAGGTGAGCCGCCAGCCCTCCAGCCAGCCGGTGCCCACCATCGGCGAATGGGGACAGTAAGCGCGCATCCGGGCGGGATCGAGGTTTGAGCCATAGGCGGCGTAATGACGCACGGCGATGACGATAGCCCGGCCGGCGGGTGGGGGAGAATACGACGGTGCGTGTCGGACGCGTTCGGGAGAAGAAAGTCACTGTGAGCATCGACGAAGGGCGAGTGCTGTGAGCCGGATCGTGATCATCGGAGGCGGACCGGCCGGCTACGAGGCGGCACTGGTCGCCGCCCAGCTGGACGCTGATGTCACCGTGGTGGAGGCCGAGGGCGCCGGCGGGGCGTGCGTGCTGTCCGACTGCGTACCGTCGAAGACCTTCATCGCCAGCTCCGAGGTGGTGACCGGTTACCGGGACACCGAGGAGTTCGGCGTGCACTCCGACGGGCTGGAGGCGGTCACCGTCGACGCCCGGGCGGTGCACGGGCGGGTCAAGCGGCTCGCGCTGGCCCAGTCCGCCGACATCCACGCGAAGCTGCTCAAGGCCGGGGTGACCTTCGTCGCCGGCAGCGCCCGGCTCGGTGAGGACACGCTCGGTCACACCCACCGGGTCGTCGTCACCCCCGCGGACGGTGGCGCGGAGTACTCGATCGACGCGTCGACCGTGCTGGTGGCCACCGGCGCCACGCCGCGCCAGCTGCCCACCGCCGTACCGGACGGCGAGCGCATCCTGACCTGGCGCCAGGTGTACGACCTGCCCGAACTGCCCGAGCACCTGATCGTGGTCGGCTCCGGCGTCACCGGCGCCGAGTTCGCCAGTGCCTATCTCGCGATGGGCGTCCAGGTGACCCTGGTCTCCAGCCGCGACCGGGTGATGCCGCACGAGGACGCCGACGCGGCGATGGCCATCGAGCGGGTCTTCCGCAACCGGGGCATGAGCATCCTGAACAACTCCCGGGCCGACGCGGTCCGCCGGACCGACGACGGCGTCGAGGTCGAGCTCTCCGACGGCCGCAAGGTGCAGGGCTCACACGCGCTGATCGCGGTCGGTTCGATCCCGAACACCGCCAACCTGGGCCTGGCCGAGTACGGCGTCGAACTGGCCCGGGGCGGTTACGTCACGGTCGACCGGGTCTCCCGCACGAACGTGCCCGGCATCTACGCCGCCGGCGACTGCACCGGGGTGCTCCCGCTGGCCAGCGTGGCCGCCATGCAGGGCCGGATCGCGATGTGGCACGCGCTCGGCGAGGCGGTCCGGCCGCTGCGGCTGCGGACCGTCGCGGCGAACGTCTTCACCGACCCGGAGCTGGCCACCGTCGGCGTCTCCCAGGACGAGGTGGACGCCGGCAAGGTCCCGGCCCGGCAGGTGATGCTGCCGCTCGCCGGCAACGCCCGGGCGAAGATGGCCGACCTGGCCGACGGCTTCGTGAAGCTCTTCTGCCGGCCGGCCAGCGGCCAGGTGATCGGCGGCGTGGTGGTCGCCCCGAAGGCCAGCGAGCTGATCCTGCCGATCACCATGGCCGTGGAGAACAACCTGACGGTCAACGAACTGGCCCAGACCATCACCATCTACCCGTCGCTGTCGGGCTCGATCACCGAGGCCGCCCGCCAGCTCATGCTCCACGAACTGGAGTGACCGGCGGTCAGTTCCAGAAGGCCGTGCGGTGCCGGTGCCCGGCCCGGACGTGCCAGAGCGCCAGCGTGGCGACCAGGGCCACCTCGGCGAGGATGAGGAGCCGTTCGACCAGGCCGATCAGGAGGCGGTCGCCGGGGTAGGCCGACCAGACCATCGCCGCCGCCAGGGCCACGCTGGCCAGGGAGAACCCGCGTATCCAGCGGCCGGCGGGGTCCGGCAGCCGCCGGGCGAGCAGCCAGCCGGCGAACGGCAGGGCCAGGAAGGCGACCACCGAGGCGTACCGGTGGACGTACGCGGCGGTGTCCATGGGCAGCCCCGGCTCGTTGGTCGGCACGACCGCGGCCAGCAGCAGCCCACCGACCCAGGCGGCCAGCAGCACCTCCGCCAACCGCCCGGGACCGGGCCGGCCGGCGACGGGCGGGCCGGTCACCCGGCGCAGGGCGGGCAGGAGCACGGCGGTGGCCACGGCCAGCACCACCATGGCCATGTCGATCACGCCGCCCCGGTCGGACACGGCGAAGTCGCTGACGGTCAGCGACCAGGGGTTCAGGTCGTCGTTCACCTCGAGGTGACCGATCACGGCGAGCAGCGCCGCCAGGGCGATCCCGCCGAGGGCCAGCAGGCCACTGTTCCGGGTTCCAGGCATGCCTCAGCCTGTCGCCGAGGGCACCTCAGACGGATCCGGGACGACCACCGAGATCGATCCCGGGGGCGACCCCTAGAGGCTGCCTCAATCGACTCCGGGTCGCCGACGTGGCGGTGTCCACGGGGTCCGGATACCGCCACATCGCCGACGTGGCGCGCGGAGACCCGGCGTCCGCTCAGTCGGTGGCCTCGGCGGGGGTGTGGTGCCGGGCGCTGAGCACGGTCATCGCCCAGCCGGCCGCCGCGAATCCGGCCGCCGCCGCCCCGGCGACCACGGCCAGCCGCCAGGCCGATCCGGTCAGCGCGGTGCCGCCGAGGTGCCCCACCAGCGCGCCGTACGTCGCCCAGGCCAGCGCGGCCACCGCCTCGTAGAGCAGGAAGAGCCGGTACGGGTACCGGCTGCGCCCGGCCGAGAAGCAGGCCGCCATCCGCCCGCCCGGCACGAACCGGCAGAGCAGGATCACCAGCGGGCCGGGTCGGCGCAGTCCCCGGGTGAACCGGTGGGCGACCCGCCGGGCCCGGCCCGGTCCGGTATGCCGGGGCGGCCGGCGGCCGGGCGCGCCCCGCCCGAGCAGGTAGCAGGCCAGGTCACCGGCGAAGACGCCGAGTGCGCCGACGGCGATGGTCAGCGGCAGGTTCAGCCCGCCGTACACGGTGAGGGCGCCGCTGGTGATCATGATGACCTGGGTGGGGATCACCGGCACGAAGGCGTCCGCGACCAGCAACCCGAGCAGCGCGAGGTACGCCCAGGTCGGCGACGCGACCTCAGTGAGTAGTTCGGGCACGACTGCCACCTCGCCGGACGGGGCCGATTGGGTGTACCGAGCCTGACGTCGTGTCCGGCGTCACGGGGGACGGCCCTGGCCTGGGGTGACCGTCGACACGGCCACGCCACCGCAGTTCCAACGACCGGTCGGCCAGGTGGTTACGGGGGCTCGCGCGGTCGGCGGATCGGCGGGCGTCGGCGTACCGTTGTCGGCGCGCGGCCCGCGACCGTCGGGTCCCCCGTCCCTGACGACGGGCCGCCGCGGGCCGCCGGCAGGTCCCGTGCCGGCGGCCCGCCCCCTGCCCCCGCCCGTCCGGCCGCGCCCGGCCGGGAAATGCGGGTGCGATCTGCGCCGCGGCCGGCGTATGGTCGCGGCATGCGCGGTGCGGAGCTGACCACGACGCCGGGAGACCCCGGCGCGCCGCACTGACACATCCGTCGACGAGGCCCCGGGGCGATCCGCCCCGGGGCCTCGTGGCGTTCCGGACCGGCTCGCCCGCGGGGCGTACCCGATCAAGGAGCGCGACATGATCGACCACCGCAGGCTCGGCCGGGAGCTGGACCTCTTCGTCTCCGACCCGCTGGCCGGCGCCGGGCTGCCGATCTGGCTGCCGGCCGGCGCCGCGGCCCGGCACGCCGTCGAGGAGTACGTGCGGGAGCTGGAGCGCCGGGCCGGCTACCGGCACGTCTACTCCCCGCCACTGGGCAAACGGCAGCTCTTCGAGACCTCCGGCCACCTCGACTACTTCGCCGAGGACATGTTCCCGCCGATGCGGCTCAGCGCCGACGACGAGTTCGTGCTCCGGCCGGCGCTCTGCCCGCACCACGCCCTGGTCTACCGGGCCCGGGGCCGCTCCTACCGGGAGCTGCCGCTGCGGATCGCCGAACTGGGCGGGATGTACCGGGCCGAGCGCTCGGGGGTGCTCGGCGGGCTGTCCCGGGTCCGCGCCATCTCGCTCAACGACGCGCACAACTTCTGCGCCCTGGAGCAGGTGGGCGAGGAGGTCGCGGCCATCCTCGGGCTGATCCGCGCGGCGCACGCCGCGCTCGGCGTGCGGCCCGCCGGGTTCCGGCTGTCGCTGCGCGGGCCGGAGCAGCGCTACGTCGGGGACGACGCGCAGTGGGCCCGGGCCGAGGAGCTGCTGCGGGAGGCCCTGGCCGGGGTGGAGTACGCCGAGGCGCCCGGCGACGCCGCCTTCTACGGCCCGAAGATCGACATCCAGATCGTGGACGCCGCCGGCCGGGAGTCCACCCTGTCCACCGTGCAGCTCGACTTCGACAAGCCGGCGAAGTTCGACCTGTGGTACACCGACTCGGACGGGTCGCGGCGCCGGCCGGTGATGGTGCACCGGAGCCTGGTCGGCAGCATGGAGCGCCTCTTCGCGTACCTCATCGAGGTGCACCAGGGGGCGTTCCCGGCCTGGTACACCCCTGTCCAGCTGGTGGTGCTGCCGGTCGACGACGGGCAGGCGGAGGCGGCCGGCCGGTTCGCCGCCGACGCGCTGGCGGCCGGGCTGCGGGTCGAGGTCGACGCCGCCGGCTCGCTGGGCGCCCGGGTACGCGACGCCGCGCGGCGCCGGGTGCCGTACGCCGCGGTGATCGGGCCCCGCGAGGCGGCCGACGGGCTGGTCTCGCTGCGCCTGCGCGACGGCCGCGAGCTGGACCCGATGCCCGCCGCCGGCGCGCTCGGGCTGGTCGCCGGCGTGGTGGCCGCCCGCTCGGCCGACCTGCTCGGCGCGGGCTGAGCCCTCGCCGGTTCCGGCCGGGGCCGGGCGTCCGGTCCCGGCCGGGGCTGTTCCGGGGCGGGCCCGGGCCTCCGGCCGTAGCGTGGCGATGAGGAGGAGATCGTGGCCCACGCAGCTGTCGCGCACCGCACCGTCGACGTCGACGGGATCGGCGTCTTCTACCGGGAGTCCGGACCGCCGGACGCCCCGGTGGTGCTGTTGCCGCACGGCTACCCGTCCTCGTCGTTCCAGTTCCGCAACCTGCTGCCCGCGCTCGGCGACCGGTGGCGGGCGATCGCCCCGGACCATCCCGGCTTCGGGTACAGCGACACCCCGGACCCGGACCGGTTCGGGTACACCTTCGACGCCTACGCCGACCTGCTGCGCAGGTTCACCGAGGTGCTCTCGCTGACCCGCTACGTGATCTACCTGCAGGACTACGGCAGCCAGTTCGGGCTGCGGCTGGCGATGGCCGCGCCGGAGCGGGTCGCCGGCCTGGTCATCCAGAACGGCGACATCTACCCCGACCAGCACGGCCCCAAGTACGAGCCGCTGAAGCGGTTCTGGCGCGACCCGACCGACGACGGCCGGGCCCGCCTCGCCGAGGCGGTCAGCGAGGCGGGCTTCCGGAGCGAGTTCCTCGGCGAGCTGCCGGACCGGTTGGTCGACCGGGTCAGTCCCGACCTGTGGCGGCTGTCCTGGGCCCAGGTCGAGGCCGGGCCGGCGCGGCGGGCCAACCTGGTCCGCCTCCTGGCCGACCAGGGCAGCACCGTCGCCTGGTTTCCGCGCCAGCAGGAGTACCTGCGCGCCCACCGGCCGCCGACCCTGATCGTCTGGGGTCCGCACGACGGCTACATGCCGGCGGGCGCGGCGCGGGCCTACCTGCGGGACCTGCCCGACGCGGAACTGCATCTGCTCGACGGCGGGCACTGGCTGCTGGAGACGCACCTCGACGAGGTGGTGCGCCTGCTGCGGGACTTCCTCGGCCGGGTGCACCGCTGACCGGCCCGACTACCCCGCGACCGGCGCGGCGTCGACCTGCTCGTCGACCACCGGTTGGGCGAACTGGGCCTGGTACAGCCGGTGGTACGCGCCACCGGCGGCGAGCAGTTCCTCGTGCGTGCCCTGCTCGACGATCCGGCCGTCCTCCATCATCAGGATCAGGTCGGCGTCCCGGATGGTGGAGAGCCGGTGCGCGATCACGAAGCTGGTCCGGTCCGACCGCAGCGCGGCCATCGCCCGCTGGAGCAGCACCTCGGTACGGGTGTCCACCGAGCTGGTCGCCTCGTCCAGGATCAGCAACGACGGCTCGGCGAGGAACGCCCGGGCGATGGTGATCAACTGCTTCTCGCCCGCGCTGACGTTGCTGCCCTCCTCGTCGATCACCGTGTCGTAGCCGTCCGGCAGGCTGCGTACGAACCGGTCCACGAAGGTCGCCCGGGCCGCGGCCAGGATCTCCTCCTCTCCCGCGTCCGGCCGCCCGTAGGCGATGTTGTCCCGGATGGTGCCGCCGAAGAGCCAGGTGTCCTGGAGGACCATCCCGATCCGGCCGCGCAGCTCGTCCCGGCGCATGGTGGTGATGTCCACCCCGTCCAGGGTGATCCGGCCGGCGTCCAGCTCGTAGAAGCGCATGACCAGGTTGACCAGGGTGGTCTTGCCGGCTCCGGTCGGCCCGACGATGGCCACCGTGTGGCCGGGCTCGGCCACCAGCGACAGGTCCTCGATCAGCGGCTTGTCCGGGGCGTACCGGAACGACACGTGCTCGAACTCGACCCGTCCGTGCGGGTCGCGTACCCGGGTCGGCTCGGCCGGATCCGGGCTCTGCTCCCCGGCGTCGAGCACCGCGAAGACCCGCTCGGCCGAGGCCACCCCGGACTGGAGCAGGTTGGCCATCGAGGCGACCTGGGTCAGCGGCTGGGTGAACTGCCGGGAGTACTGGATGAACGCCTGCACGTCGCCGAGGCTCATCGCTCCGGTGGCCACCCGCAGGCCGCCGACCACGGCGATCGCCACGTAGCTGAGGTTCCCGATGAACATCATCGCCGGCATGATCATCCCGGAGATGAACTGGGCGCCGAAGCTGGCCCGGAACAGCTCCTCGTTCTTGGCCGCGAAGGCGGCCTCGACCTCGCGCTGCCGGCCGAAGACCTTGACCAGCTCGTGACCGGTGAACGCCTCCTCGATCTGGCCGTTGAGCTGGCCGGTGTGCGTCCACTGGGCGATGAACTGCTGCTGCGACCGCTTGGCGATCCGCTGGGTGACCAGCACCGACAGCGGCACCGCGACCAGGGCCACCAGGGCCAGCAACGGCGAGATCCAGAACATCATGGCGAGCACGCCGACCACGGTCAGCAGCGAGGTGAGCAGCTGGCTCAGCGTCTGCTGCAGGCTCTGCGAGATGTTGTCGATGTCGTTGGTGACCCGGCTGAGCAGCTCGCCGCGGGGCTGCCGGTCGAAGTAGGGCAGCGGCAGCCGGTTGAGCTTGTCCTCCACGTCGGCGCGCAGCTTCAGCACGGTCCGCTGCACCACGCCGTTGAGCAGCCAACCCTGCCACCACAGCAGGAGGCTGGCGGCGAGGTAGAGCCCGAGCGCCAGCAGCAGCACCCGGCCCAGCGCGGCGAAGTCGATGCCCACGCCGGGCACCACGTCCATCCGGGCGAGCATGTCGGCGAAGCTGTCGTTGCCGGCCGCCCGGGCCGCGGCCACCGCCTGCTCGGTGGTGGTGCCCGCCGGCAGTTGCCGGCCGATCACCCCGGTGAAGATCAGGTCGGTGGCGTGGCCGAGCACCTTCGGCCCGATCACGCTGAGCCCGACGCTGACCACCGCCAACGCGATGATCGCGGTCAACTGGAGCCGGTGCGGCCGGAGCCGGCCGAGGAGCCGCCGGGCGGACGGGCCGAAGTTCATCGACCGCTCGGTGGGCATTCCCGCGCCCGCCCAGGGCGGCCCGCCGCGTTGGCCGCCGCCGGGCAACCGCTTCGGCGCCGGCGCGTCGGCGGCCGGCTTCTGCGCCGGAACGCTCGCCCGCTCGCTGCGGTCGCTCATGCCGGCACCTCCGCCGTCTGCTGCGAGGCGACGATCTCCGCGTAGGTCGGGCAGGTTTTCAGCAGTTGTTCGTGTCGGCCCACTCCGACCACGCCCCCGTCCTCCAGCACGATGATCTGATCGGCGTCGACGATCGTGGAGACCCGCTGCGCCACGATCACCACGGCGGCGTCGGCGGTGACCGGCCGCAGGGCCGCCCGCAACCGCGCGTCGGTGCCGAGGTCGAGCGCGGAGAACGAGTCGTCGAAGAGGTAGATCTCCGGCCGGCGGACCAGCGCGCGGGCGATCGCCAGCCGCTGCCGCTGCCCGCCGGAGACGTTGGTGCCGCCCTGCGCGATCGGGGCGTCCAGCCCTTCCGGCAGCGCCTCGACGAAGTCCCGCGCCTGGGCGATCTCCAGTGCCGACCACAGCTCCGCGTCGGTGGCGTCCGGGTTGCCGTAGCGCAGGTTGCTCGCCACGGTGCCGGTGAACAGGTACGGCCGCTGCGGCACCAGGCCGATCCGGCGCCACAACTCGTCCGGCGCCAGCTCGCGGACGTCCACCCCGTCGACCAGCACCGCGCCGGCCGTCACGTCGACCAGCCGGGGGATCAGCGACAGCAGGGTGGTCTTGCCCGCGCCGGTGCTGCCGATGATCGCCGTGGTCGTCCCGGCGACGGCCCGGAACGACACGTCGCGCAGCACGGGCTCGGCCGCGCCCGGGTACTGGAACCGCACCCCGCGCAGCTCCAACTCGCCCCGCGTCGGCACCTCGGTGACCTCGCTCGCCGGAGGCAGCACCGACGAGTCGGTGTCCAGCACCTCGACGATGCGTTCCGCGCAGACCGCCGCGCGCGGCACCATCATCATCATGAAGGTGGCCATCATGACCGCCATCAGGATCTGCATGAGGTACTGCAGGAACGCGGTCAGCGCGCCGACCTGGATCGCCCCGGCGTCCACCCGCTGCGCGCCGAACCAGAGCACCGCGACGCTGGAGACGTTGAGCACCAGCATGACCACCGGGAAGATCAGCGCCAGCAGCCGGCCGGTGCGCAGCGCGGTCGCGGTCAGATCGGCGTTCGCGGCGGCGAAGCGGCGCGTCTCGTACGGCTCGCGGACGAACGCCCGGACCACCCGGATGCCGGTGATCTGCTCGCGCAGCACCCGGTTGACCGTGTCGATCCGGGTCTGCATGAGCCGGAACCCGGGCACCATCCGGCGGATCACCAGCCCCAGCGCGACGGCCAGCACCGGTACGCAGACCAGCATCAGCCAGGAGAGGCCGACGTCCTCGCGGAGTGCCATCACCACGCCGCCGACGCTCATGATCGGGGCGGCCACCAGCATGGTGCAGCTCATCAGGACGAGCATCTGCACCTGCTGGACGTCGTTGGTGTTGCGGGTGATCAGCGACGGCGCCCCGAACCGGGCGACCTCGCGGGCGGAGAACCGGTTGACGTGCGCGAAGACGGCGGCCCGCACGTCCCGCCCGAAGCCCATGGCGGTACGCGCGCCGAGGTAGACCGCCGCGATCGCGCAGACGATCTGCACCAGGCTGACCAGCAGCATCCACATGCCGGTGCGCAGGATGTAGTCGGTGTCACCGCGGGCCACGCCGAGGTCGATGATGTCGGCGTTGAGGCTGGGCAGGTAGAGCGAGGCCATGGTGCCGACGAACTGGAGCAGCACCACCGCGCTCAGCGGCCGGTGGTAGGGACGCAGGCTGTCGCGGAGCAGTCGGATCAGCACGCCGGACCTCCCGGCAGGCCGGCGGTGCCCGTCATGGGTGGTTCCTCTCCACTGCCGATGACCTCCAGCAGGAACGCCCGGATCACGGCGGCCTTCGCCGGATCGGCGTCGACCGAGGTGAGCGGAGGATTGGACTGGATCAGGGTGGTGACCGCCGCCAGCCGCTCCCGGCCGGTGGGGGTGATGGCGAGCCGGACGCTGCGCCGGTCGCTCTCGTCGCGCTGCCGCTCGACCAGCCCGTCGCGTTCGAGGGTGTCGATGATGCCGGTCAGGGTGGCTGGCCGGACGAAGCACCGTTGGGCGACCTCGCCGTGCGGCAGCGCGCCGTGCTTGTCGAGCGTCATCAGGGTGACCATGCCGGCCTGGGTGAGGTTGAACTTCTCGGCCAGGAAGCGGTTCCACTTCTGGCTGACCACATGGCCGGCGACCACCAGGAGGCGACCGATCGGCACGTCGTTGAGGGTGACCAGGTTCACCAGGTTAGGTTAGCCCCCTGATTGTCAGGACCCAAACGAAATAGCGGCGGCCACGCCGACGAAGAAGACCTGCTCCACCGTCCGCGGCCCGAGGGGGGTCGCCGGTCGACCCCCCAGGGTCAGCCCGCGCCGCACCGCCGAGACGTTGGCCGGGAACATGGCCAGCATCAGCAGGGCCAGTCCGGCCGCGGCCCAGCGGGCGGTCGCCGGCAGCAGCAGCCCGACCGCGCCCACCAGTTCCAGCACCCCGGTGACCGTGACCAGCAGGTCGGGCCGGGGCAGGGCGGGCGGCACCATCGCGATCATGTCCGCCCGGTAGGCGGGGGCGAAGTGCGCGATGCCGGTCACCACGAACATCAGCGCCAGCCCCACCCGCAGCGCGGGGTGCCAGCCGTCGAGCGCGGCCACGCCCAGCAGCCCGGCCAGCCGGGCGAGCGCGGTGCCGGCGACGAGTGCGATCAGCGGAGCCATCGGTACCTCCCAGGGAAACCAATCTTGTCGCCGACAAGATTGCCCCTCCGGGTGTCATCTTGTCAATGGCAAGTTAGGATTCCGGGATGACCGGCACGCGTGGCTACCATCACGGCGACCTGCGGCGCACCCTGCTCGCGGCAGCGGTGCAGGCGATCGAGGAATCCGGCGTCAGCGCGCTCAGCCTGCGTGACCTGGCCCGCCGGGCGGGCGTCTCGCACGCCGCGCCGGCACACCACTTCGGAGACAAGGCGGGGCTGCTCACCGCGTTCGCCGTCGAGGGCTTCGACCTGCTGGCCGACCGGTTGCACGGCGCCGGCGGCGACATGCTGGAGGCCGGTGTCGCGTACGTCGACTTCGCGGTCGGGCACCGCGCCCACTTCGAGGTGATGTTCCGCCCGGAGCTCTACCGGGCCGACGTCGCCGAGGTGCGGGCGGCCAACGACCGGGCCCGGGCGGCGCTCTACGCGGGGGTGGCGGCGCTGCCCGGCCGGCGGGCGCGGGGCGCCGACCCGGGGCAGGACGCGCTGGCCGCCTGGTCGATCGTGCACGGCTTCGCCACGCTGTGGCTCTCCGGCGCGCTGCCGGCCCGGATCGGCGACGACCCCCGGGAGGCGGCCCGGACGGTGATCGCCCGCCTCTTCGGCTAGGCGCGGGCAGACATTGACGAAGGTGACGGCCTTACTGTAAACAATGTGCACCGATGCCTCGCGGAGGTGCCCATGCGACGGTCCGTCCTGTTCGTGGTTGCCCTGCTCGTCCTGGTCACGGCGGCCCCACCGGCCGCCGCCGGCCCGGCCCCGGCCGGCGCCGCACCCCCGGCCGGCATGGCGACCCAGGCCGCAAGCCCGGTGCAGATCTACGGCGCGTGGCACTGCGGCAACGACTTCTGCACCTGGGGCACCGTCCGCGGCGTCGCCGAGTTCGACGCCCAGAACCACTGGCTGGTCGACCGGGGCGACGGCCGCCCCTCGGTCAACCTGGTCGTGCTCAGCTTCGTCAACCCGCTGGCGCTGCTGCGGCAGACCACCGACCAGGCCACCCTCGACGGCGTGCCGCGCGGGATGACCCCCGAGATCGTCAACTACTTCACCTCGCGGGGCATCCGGGTCATGCTCTCCATCGGCGGGATCACCTACACCGACGACTGGGACGCCGCGCTCGCCGAGAACCCGACGCTGTTCGGCCAGCGTGCCGCCGCGGTGGCCACCCGGCTCGGGGTCGGCATCGAGATCGACTACGAGCAGAACACCAACCCGAACCTGACCGCGCTCCAGGCGTTCATCGACGCCTACCGGGCCGTGCACCCGTACGACGCCAGCGGCACCCGGCCCCAGGCCCGGCTCACCATCGACGTGGCGGCCGGCGACCGCTGGCTGATCGCGCTGAACCGCAAGGCGACCGCCGACTGGCTGCGCACCGACCGGCCGGTGCTCGACTACGCCAACGCGATGGTGACCGCCCGGCCCGCCTCGGCGAGCAGCGCGCAGGCCAACTGGCAGGAGCACGTCGACGGCAAGCCGCAGTACAGCCCGCCGGTGCCGCCGCTGGCCCCGGCCAAGTTCACCGGCGGCATCTACATCGCCTACGGCGGCCGGGCGCTGCCCGAGTGCGTCGACTGGGCCGCGTCGGTCCAGCGGGCCACCGCTCCGTACGTCCAGACGGTCGCCCCGAACGGCGCGGGCGCGACCGCCGGCATGCTCGGCTTCATGTTCTGGGCCGCCGAGCGCCCCTCCACCCGGGGCATCGGCACGGTGCCGCCGTACACCTGCGAGGGCGGGGTCGGCGCCGGGGCCACCGCACTGGCCGTCCCGGTGCCGATGCCGCCGCTGCGCCAGAGCTGACCGGTACGGCGCCCGGCCGGGCGCCGTACCGATCGCGGTGGCGGCGGGCTCACCAACTGGTGGGCAGCGGCATCCCCTCGGTGTAGCCGGCGGTGCTCTGCACGCCGACCACGGCCCGCTCGTGGTACTCCGCGAGGTTCCGCGCCCCGGCGTAGGTGAAGGCGCTGCGGACCCCGGCGATGATCTCGTCGATCAGGTCCTCCACGCCCGGCCGGTTCGGGTCCAGGTACATCCGCGCCGAGGAGATGCCCTCCTCGAAGACCGCCTTGCGGGCCCGGTCGTACGCGCTGTCGTCGGCGGTGCGCGCGCTGACCGCCCGGGCCGAGGCCATCCCGAAGCTCTCCTTGTACCGCCGGCCGTCGGGCTCGGTGTAGAGGTCGCCGGGGGACTCGTAGGTGCCGGCGAACCAGGAGCCGATCATCACGTTCGACGCGCCCGCGGCCAGCGCGAGCGCCACGTCCCGCGGGTGCCGGACGCCGCCGTCGGCCCAGACGTGCCGGCCGAGGTCGCGGGCCGCCGCCGCGCAGTCGAGCACCGCGGAGAACTGCGGCCGGCCCACCCCGGTCATCATCCGGGTGGTGCACATGGCGCCCGGGCCCACGCCCACCTTGACGATGTCCGCGCCCGCCTCCACCAGGTCGCGTACGCCCTCGGCGGTGACCACGTTGCCGGCCGCCACCGGCACCGCCGGGTCCAGCTTGCGGACCGCCCGCAGCGCGGAGATCATCCGCTCCTGGTGCCCGTGCGCGGTGTCCACGACCAGCGTGTCCACCCCGGCTTCCAGCAGGGCCGCCGCCTTGCCGGTGACGTCCCCGTTGATGCCGATCGCCGCGGCGATCCGCAGCCGCCCCCGGTCGTCGACCGCCGGCTTGTAGAGCGTGGCGCGCAGCGCGCCCTGCCGGGTGAGCACCCCGACCAGCCGGCCCTCGGCGTCGACCACCGGGGCGAGCCGCCGCCGGCCCGCCGAGAGCCGGTCGAAGCCGGTCCGCGGGTCGGCGTCCGCCGGGACGGTGTGCAGTTCGGTCGACATCACGTGGCGCAGCTGGGCGAACCGGTCGACGCCCACGGTGTCCGCCTCGGTCACCACGCCCAGCGGCCGGCCCGCCGGGTCGACCACGATCACCGCCCCGTGCGCCCGCTTCGGCAGCAGGTGGATCGCGTCGCCCACGGTGTCGGTCGGGCCGAGGGTGATCGCGGTGTCGTGCACCAGGTGCCGCTGCTTGACCCAGGCGACGACGTTCGCCACCACCTCGATCGGGATGTCCTGCGGGATCACCGCGATGGCGCCGCGCCGGGCCACCGTCTCGGCCATCCGCCGGCCGCTCACCGCGGTCATGTTCGACACCACCAGCGGGATGGTGGTGCCCGTACCGTCGCCGGTGGCCAGGTCGACGTCGAGCCGCGAGCCCAGGTCGGAGCGGGCCGGCGCCATGAAGACGTCGTTGTAGGTCAGGTCGTGCGCGGGGACCGCGCCATGAAGGAACCGCACCCGGCCATCATCCGCGACCGGCGGCCCGCCCGCCCCCGGTGGTCACGGAAAACACTCGCCGGCCCGGTCAGCCGAGCAGCAGCGCGACGGCCAGCGCGGCCATCACGACGGCGATCACGCCGTCCAGCAGCCGCCAGGCGACGGTACGGGCGAGCAGCGGGGCCAGTCGCTGCGCCCCGACGCCCAGCGCGGTGAACCAGACCACGCTGGCCAGCGCGGCGCCGACGCCGAACACCCAACGGTGCGGGTGCTGTTGGGCGATCCCGCCGAGAAGCAGCACGGTGTCCAGGTAGACGTGCGGGTTCAGGTAGGTGAAGGCGGCGCAGGCGAGCAGGGTCGCCCGCAGGGTGGCCGGCGGTCGTTCGGTGGGCAGCAGCGCGCCGGGGCGCAGGGCGCGGCGGGCGGCGAGCGCCGCGTAGCAGAGCAGGAACACCGCGCCGCCCCAGCGGATCGCCGTCAGCAGCCCGGGCCGCCCGGTCACCAGCGTGCCCACCCCGGCGATGCCGGCCGCGATCAACAGCGCGTCCGAGGCGGCGCAGGTGAGGACCACGGGTACCACGTGCTCGCGGCGCAATCCCTGGCGCAGGACGAAGGCGTTCTGGGCGCCGATGGCGACGATCAGCGCGATGGACATGGAGAACCCGGCGACGGCGGAGGTGAGCACGTCACGACGCTAGAGCCGGCACGGATCATGAGTCCAACTAAACATTCTGACGCGGCTTAAGCTGAACTTATGACCGGACTCGACTCGGCCCAACTGCGTACGCTCGCCGCCGTGGTCGCCGAGGGCAGCTTCGAGGCGGCCGCCCGGCTGCTGCACATCACCCCGTCGGCGGTCAGCCAGCGGGTCAAGGCGCTGGAGGAGGCGGTCGGCCAGGTGCTGGTCCGCCGCACCCGGCCGTGCGCGGCGACCGAGGCGGGCCGGCCGCTGCTGCGGCTGGCCGGCCAGCTCGCGCTGCTGGAACGGGAGGCGCTGGCCGACGCGCGGGGCCCGCTGGCCGGCGGGGGGCGCACCCGGGTCGCCGTGGTGGTCAACGCGGACTCGCTGGCCACCTGGTTCCCGGCCGCGCTGGCCCGGCTGCCGCAGCGGGCGGGGCTCTTCTTCGACCTGCGTCAGGACGACCAGGACCACACCGCCGAACTGCTCCGGGACGGCTCGGTGACGGCGGCGGTCACCGCCCAGCGGGAGGCGGTGCAGGGCTGCCGGGTGATCCGGCTCGGGGCGATGCGCTACCGCGCCCTGGCCGCGCCGGAGTTCGCGGCCGCCCACTTCGCGGACGGGCTGACCCCGGCCGCGATGGCCACCGTGCCGCTCGTGGTCTTCGACCGCAAGGACCGGGTGCAGCACCGGTTCCTGCGCGCGGTGGCCGGGCGACCGCTGGAACCGCCGGTGCACTACGTGCCGTCGGTGCCCGCCTTCAGCGAGGCGATCCGGTTGGGGCTCGGCTGGAGCCTGGTCCCCGAGCAGATCGCCGACGCCGACCTGGCGGCCGGGCGCTGCGTCGACCTCGCGCCCGACCGGCACCTGGACATCCCGCTCTACTGGCAGCACTGGCGGCTGGAGTCGGACGTGTTGAATGCCCTCACCGCAGCGGTACGCGAGGTGGCCGCCGAGACGCTGCGCTGAGGCCTCTCCCGTCGCGACGGGAGGGGGTGCGCCGGCTCAGGCGATGGTGCAGATGGCCGCGCCCGCCGTGATCACCGCGCCGACCTCGGCGCTCAGGCCGCTGACCGTGCCGGCCTTGTGGGCGTGCAGCGGCTGCTCCATCTTCATCGCCTCCAGCACCACGACCAGGTCGCCCTCGGCCACGGTGTCGCCGTCGGCGACCGCGATCTTCACGATGGTGCCCTGCATCGGGGAGGTGAGCGCGTCGCCGCTGACCGTGGCACCGGCCTTCGCCCCGCCACCCCGGCGGGCCGGCTTGCGGGCGGCGGCGGGCGCGGCGGCGGCCGTACCCCCGCCGAGGCCGGCGGGCAACACCACCTCCAACCGCTTGCCGCCGACCTCGACCACGACGGTCTCCCGCTCGACCGGCGCCTCGGCGACGCCGGCGGCGGCGGTGAACGGCGGTACGGTGTTGTCGAACTCGGTCTCGATCCACCGGGTGTGCACGGTGAACGGCTCGGCGGTGAACGCCTCGTCCCGCACCACGAGCCGGTGGAACGGCAGCGCGGTGGCCATCCCCTCGACCGTCATCTCGTCCAGTGCCCGGCGGGCCCGCTCGATCGCCTCGGTGCGGGTCTCACCGGTGATGATGACCTTGGCCAGCAGCGAGTCGAAGTTGCCGCCGATCACGTCGCCCGCCGAGACTCCGGTGTCCACCCGCACGCCCGGGCCGGTGGGCAGGCGCAGCGCGGTGATCGTGCCGGGGGCGGGCAGGAAGTTGCGGCCCGGGTCCTCGCCGTTGATCCGGAACTCGATCGCGTGCCCGCGCGGGGTCGGGTCCGCGGTGAACCGCAGCTTCTCGCCGTCGGCGATCCGGAACTGCTCGCGGACCAGGTCGATGCCGGCGGTCTCCTCGGTGACCGGGTGCTCGACCTGGAGGCGGGTGTTCACCTCCAGGAAGGAGATGGTGCCGTCCGCGCCGACCAGGTATTCCACTGTGCCGGCGCCGTGGTAGCCGGCCTCCCGGCAGATCGCCTTGGCGCTGTCGTGGATCTGGGCGCGCTGCGCGTCGGTGAGGAACGGCGCGGGGGCCTCCTCGACCAGCTTCTGGTGCCGCCGCTGCAGCGAGCAGTCGCGGGTGCCCACCACGATCACGTTGCCGTGCTGGTCGGCCAGCACCTGCGCCTCGACATGCCGGGGCTTGTCCAGGTAGCGCTCGACGAAGCACTCCCCGCGGCCGAAGGCGGCCACCGCCTCGCGGGTGGCCGACTCGAACAGGTGCGGGATCTCCTCCATGGTGCGGGCCACCTTGAGCCCGCGCCCGCCGCCGCCGAAGGCGGCCTTGATGGCGACCGGCAGGCCGTGGTCGACCGCGAACGCGATCACCTCGTCGGCGCTGCCGACCGGGTCCGGGGTGCCGGGGACCAGGGGCGCGCCGGCACGCTGGGCGATGTGCCGGGCGGTGACCTTGTCACCGAGGTCGCGGATCGCCTGCGGCGTCGGGCCGATCCAGGTCAGCCCGGCGTCGATGACCGCCTGGGCGAAGTCGGCGTTCTCGGAGAGGAACCCGTAGCCCGGGTGCACCGCGTCGGCGTCGGCCTTGGCGGCGACCTCCAGCAGCTTGTCGATGCGCAGGTACGACTCGGCGGCGGTGTCCCCGCCGAGGGCGTACGCCTCGTCGGCGAGCGTGGCGTGCAGGGCGTCCCGGTCGGAGTCCGCGTAGACCGCGACGCTGCCCAGGCCGGCGTCCCGGCAGGCACGGATGACGCGGACGGCGATCTCGCCGCGGTTGGCGATGAGTACCTTGCGCACCTTGGTGACTCCTCCCGGAGGGTTACTGACCGGGAGTGTATCGGCCACTCTGACGGCCCTAACGATCGCTCAGTGTGGGATGCCGCACTGTCCGGAGGCGCCTTAGTCAAACTTGCTTATTACGCTTGACCGGTGTCTGCCACCCGAATGATGATCCTCGGCCTGGTCCGCTGGATGCAGCCGGTGCACGGCTACGACGTCCGCCGCGAGCTGCTCAGCTGGAACGCCGACAAGTGGGCCAACGTGCAACCGGGATCGATCTACCACGCCCTGCGCAAGCTGACCGAGGAGGGGCTGCTGCGCGAGGTGGCCACCGAGCAGGTCGGCGCCCGCCCGGCCCGCACCACCTACGAGGTCACCCCGAAGGGCGAGGAGGAGTTCGAGACGCTGCTGCGCGGGCTCTGGTGGCGGCTGGACGAGCCGCCCGACCCGTTCGCGGCCGCCTTCTCCTTCCTGCCGGCGATGCCTCGCGAGGAGGCGGCGGCGGCGCTGCGCAACCGGGCCAACCTGATGCGCGCCGGTGTCGAGTGG
The DNA here is from genome assembly GCF_056780015.1 of Micromonospora sp. R311. Lineage (NCBI taxonomy): Bacteria > Bacillati > Actinomycetota > Actinomycetes > Micromonosporales > Micromonosporaceae > Micromonospora > Micromonospora sp. R311. The sequence goes on along the minus strand of NZ_JBSWCE010000013.1, from coordinate 47,319 downwards.
ATGCGGACGTCGTTGAACTCTGACTGGATGCGCGAGACCAAGCCGGTGCACGTGGGCTGGATGTTCGAGCTCTGGACGGCCCGGTCGGAGGCGGAGATCGCCTGGTGCGAGCGGATCGCCGAACGGATCGAGTCGGGGGTGTCGTACCTGCCTGATGGGCTCGAACGGGCCGAGGGTTGGGACGGCTGGGAGGAGCGCCTGCCGCCACGACAGCCGGGAGTCGAATAATCAACGTTGACCATAGAAGCTATATCGCGTTAGCCTCTTCGCGGCACACGGGGGAGCGCGCCGTCCGGCGTCCGTCCCCATGGGACAGCCGGCCGGCCGCTGCCGGCCCGGACGACCAGGAGCAGAGATGATCGAGACCAGAGGGCTGCGGAAGTCGTTCCGCTCCCGTGCGGGTCGGGAGACCAAGACCGTCGACGCGGTGCGCGGGGTCAACCTGCAGGTCGCCGAGGGCGAGATCTTCGGCTTCCTCGGCCCGAACGGCGCCGGCAAGACGACCACCCTGCGGATGCTGGCCACGCTGATCGAGCCGGACGGCGGGGAGGCCAGCATCGCCGGGGCCGACCTGCGCAAGGATCCGGCCGAGGTGCGCCGCCGGATCGGCTACGTGGCCCAGGGCGGCAGCACCTGGGACGAGTCCACCGCCCGCGAGGAGCTGGTGCTGCACGCCCGGATGTACGGCATCGGCAAGGCCGAGGCGCACCGGCGGGCCGCCCGCGCCCTGGACGCCTTCCAGCTCACCGAGTTCGCCGACCGCAAGTGCAAGACCTACTCCGGCGGCCAGCGGCGGCGGGTGGAGATCGCGCTCGGCATCATCCACGAGCCGAAGATCGTCTTTCTGGACGAGCCGACCACCGGCCTCGACCCGCAGAGCCGGGCGCACATGTGGGACGAGATCCGGCGGCTGCGCACCGAGGGCATGACCGTCTTCATCACCACCCACTACCTGGACGAGGCCGACGCGCTCTGCGACCGGATCGCGATCATGGATCACGGCGAGGTGGTGGCCGAGGGCACGCCGGCCGACCTGAAGCGCGAGATCTCCGGCGACGTCGTGCTGCTCGGGCTGGACGTCGCGGCCACCCCGCAGGCCGCGCAGCTGCTCGACAGCGAGCCGTACGTCAACAAGCTGGAGACCGCCGACGAGGGCGGGCTGCGGCTCTACGTCGACGAGGGCGCCACCGCCATCCCGCAGATCCTGCGCCGGGTGGACGGCGCCGGCCTGGCGCTGAACTCCATCGAGCTGCACCGGCCCAGCCTCGACGACGTCTTCCTGACCAAGACCGGCCGCTCGCTGCGCGAGTCCTGACCCCCATCCGGAGAGACCTCATGAAACTCGCCCGTGACACCTGGCTGATCTTCCAGCGCCAGCTCCAGCTGCTGCTGCGCAACCCGGTCTGGGTCTTCGTCGGCGTCTTCCAGCCGGTGATGTACCTGCTGCTCTTCGCCCCGCTGCTGAAGCCGGCGCTGAACGCGCCCAGCCAGGCCGAGGCCTACAAGATCTTCGTACCCGGCCTGCTGGTGCTGCTGGCCATCTTCGGCGGCCTGTTCCAGGGCTTCGGCCTGATCGCCGAGCTGCGCGCCGGGGTCATCGAACGCTCCCGGGTCACCCCGGTCAGCCGGCTGGCCCTGCTGCTCGGCCGCTCGCTGCGCGACGTGGTCTCGCTGATCGTGCAGGCAGTGATCATCACCCTGCTCGCGCTCCTGTTCGACCTGCGGGTCTTCATCGGCGACCTGCTGCTGGCGTACCTCATGCTCGCCCTGATCGCGCTGATGACCTCGGCCGTCTCCTACGGCGTGGCGCTCAAGGTCAAGAGCGAGGACGCCCTCGCCCCGCTGATGAACACCGTGGCGCAGCCGGTGCTGCTGCTCTCCGGCATCCTGCTCCCGCTCACCTTCGCGCCCGGCTGGCTGCAGGGCATCGCCGACTGGAACCCGTTCTCCTGGGCGGTCGACGGCACCCGCGCGCTCTTCGCCGGCGATCTCGGCGATGACAAGGTCTGGCAGGGGCTGAGCATCATCGCGGTGCTGGCCGCGGCCGGTGTCTTCTGGGCCGCCCGCCAGTTCGCCCGGAGCGTCCGCTGACCAGAGAGTTGCCTCTCACCGAGGGTGGGGCGCCGGTCGAGCGCTTGTAGCGTAAGGCCGGTGCCCCATCTCACCCGTGACCGGATCACCTGGCTGACCTACGCCCAGCTGGGTCTGTGGGGCTTCTTCCTCTACGGGTTCGGCCCGGTCGTCCCGCTGCTCCGTGACGAGCAGGGCACCTCGGCCGCCGTCGCCGGCCTGCACAGCACCGGCATCGCGATCGGCGCGCTGACCGGCGGTGCGCTCTTCGCGCCGATCGCCCGGCGGTTCGGCCGGGGACCGGCCGTCTGGCTCGGCCTGGCCGGGGTGGCCGTCGGCGTCGTCGCCCTCGGCACCTTCCGTGCCCTGCCGGCCACGCTCACCGCGGTCGCCGTGATCGCCACCTTCGGCATGATGGTGATCAGCGGGGTCAACGTCGTGCTGACCGCCCGGCACGGCCCCGCCGCACCGGCCGCGCTCACCGAGGCCAACGCCGCCTGCGCCGGCATGGGCATCCTCGCCCCGCTGGTGATCGGCACCAGCGTCGACGCCGGGTGGGGGTGGCGACCGGTGATGGCCGTCGAGGTCGGGCTGATCGCGCTGGTCGCACTCGCCGCGCTGACCTTCCGCGTACGCCTGCCGGGCGGCGCGCCCGCCGCCCGCTCCACGGCCGCCGCCGGCCCGCACCGGCGACTGCCCCGCGCGTACTGGATCGCCTGGGTGCTGATGGCGGTCACCGGCTCGATCGAGGTGTGCCTGTCGCTCTGGACCGCCGACGTGCTCCGCTCGCACGCCGGCATGACCGCCGGTGCCGCCTCGGCCGCCGTGGCGGCGATTGTCTGCGGGATGTTCCTCGGCCGGCTGCTCGGCGGCCGGATCGCGCTGCGGTACCGGCCGGTGCCGCTGCTGCTCGCGGCGCTGGGCGTGTCGCTGGCCGGGTTCACCGTGTTCTGGGCGGCCCCGATCGGCTGGCTCGCGGTCACCGGTCTGGTCGTGCTCGGCCTCGGCAACGCCCTGCACTACCCGCTGGCCATCTCGATCGCGCTCGCCGTGGCCGGGCCGGCCGCCGACCGGGCTGCGGGCTGGGCGTCGTACTCGATGGGGATCGGCTTCGGGATCGCGCCGGTGGCACTCGGCCGGGTGGCCGACGGCGTGGGGCCGCACCTGGCGTTCCTGCTGCTGCCGGGCTTCATCGCGGCGGCCGCGCTGCTCGCCGTCCGCCTCGGTCGCGCGCTGCCCACCCCGCGTCCGGCCGAGGAGCCGACGCCCGCGGCGGCCGGCGCCTGACCCAAGCCAGCCACGGCGACCGGGGCCGCCGGTGGCCCGGCTCAGTGCACCCGGGCCAGGGTCAGGCCGTCGGCGACCGGCAGCATCACCGCGTCCACCCGGACATCGGCGAGCACCTCGTCGTTGAACGCGGCGATCGCCCGGTCGTCGGCGTTCTGCGGCGCGATCACCCGGCCGCCACGCAGCACGTTGTCCACCGCGATCACGCCGCCCGGGCGCATCCGCGGCACCAGCTCCGTCCAGTAGATCGGGTAGCCGGTCTTGTCGGCGTCGATGAAGGCGAAGTCGAGGTACCGCTCGTGGGGCAACTCGTGCAGCCCGTCCGCGGCCGGCCCGATGCGCAGCTCGATCCGGTCCGCCACGCCCGCCCGCGCCCAGTACCGCCGGGCGATGCCGGTGTACTCCTCCGAGATGTCGAAGCAGGTCAGCCGCCCGCCCTCGGGCAGCCCACGGGCGATGGCCAGCGACGAGAGCCCGGTGAACGTGCCGACCTCCACCGCCTGCCGCACCCCGAGCAGCCGGGTGAGGAAGGTCAGGAAGGCGGCCTGCTCCGGTGCCACCTGCATCGGGGCGTGCTCCGGCAGCGCCGCCCGGGTCTCCTCGGCCAGGTCACGCATGATCTCGTCCGGCGGGGAGCCGTGCGCGACCAGGTAGGCGTGCAGCTCCTCGGTGAGCGGGATCGACTTGGTGGTCATGACCGGACGCTAACCGAGCGGTTCGACGGTCTGGTTGCCGGGCGCGACCTTCGTCCACAGATCGGTGATCTGGAGATCGAGCTCGGCGAGCAGGCGGCGCAGCAGCGGCAGGCTGAGCCCGACGACGGTGCCCGGGTCGCCCTCGATCCGTTCCACGAACGGCCCGCCCAACCCGTCGATGGTGAACGCGCCGGCCACCGCCAGCGGTTCACCCGTCGCCACGTACGTCGCGATCTCGTCGTCGCTGACGTCCGCGAAGTGCACGGTGGTGGAGGCCACCGCCTCCGCCCGGCGCCCGGCGACGATGTCGACGAGGCAGTGCCCGCTGTGCAGCACTCCGCTGCGCCCGCGCATCCGCTCCCACCGCCGGGTGGCGTCCGCCGCGTCCGCCGGCTTGCCGAGGATCTCGCCGTCGAAGCCGAGCACCGAGTCGCAACCGAGCACCAGGGTCCGCTGGTCGTCGGTCGGCCGCAGCCGGGTGAGCACCGCCTGCGCCTTCATCCGGGCCAGTTCCAGGCACAGATCCTCGGCCCGGTCGGCGACGACGAGGGATTCGTCGACCCCGCTGACCAGCACATCCGGCTCGATGCCGGCGGCCTGGAGGCTCTTGCGACGGGCGGGGCTCGCCGAGGCGAGCACGAGGCGAGGTGGCGTGGAGTCTGGCACGTCGCCGACGTTACCGGCCACTCCTCCGCTGTGGGGTCTCAGAGGACCAGATGCGGTAGAGCGGCACCTCTGGTCAGATGCGGCGCGGGCGAAACCGTGGCTGCTCGCCCGCGAGGTGGCCTTCCCTGGTGCCGACGTACGTCCGCCTCCCACTCCGCCTGGTCCATGTCCAGGTCGGGTGGGAACCACTTGTGCGAGCCGTCGCTGTAGTGGAACCTCTCGTCACCGGGCCTGAGCCAGCTCATCGCACCCATCCCAGAAAGCGCTGGTGCCGGCTGCCGGCCGGCAGCCAGGTCGGATCCCCGACGGCCCAGGCCAGGTAAAAGGCCATGTGGAGGGCCAGCGATACCGGCGTGTTGGCGTACTCGGCGCTCAACTCTCACTTTCGGGTGGGGCAGGTCCAGAGCGGCGGCATCGGCCCGTGTGGGTCTGGTGAGAACCTGTCTGGTGCGCCCTGTGGAGCTGATGTCGCAGACGATTCAGGCCACGTCTCAACCCTGTATCGCGGGCCCCGGCCTGAGCTCGGGGAAGCGTTCTTCCCAGGCCCGCCGCACGCCCGGTGGCAACCAGATGAGTGGCCAGAGCCTCACCAGTGTGTCCCGATCGAGATGGCGATGCAGGTCGTCAGGGCTCGCGGCCTCGTTGAGAACGGTGCGATACAGGTCGATGATGCGTCCCGACTGCGTCAGGTCGTAGGCCGCGTTGCCCGACCATTTCATGTGTCGCGGTAGGCGCACCACGCCGGTGGTCGGGCCGCGCAGCATATCCAGGTGTTCAGCCACCACAACAGGCTTGGAGCGGGTTCGCCCCGGGCGTGCGTTGCCGCCGGTCATCACGGACTTCCTGACGTCGATACTCGAGCCAGTGTCGCCGTTCACGCCGTAACCGTCCACACCGACCACCGGCTAGGTTCGCTCGCCTCCCCTGGACCAGTACCGGCGCAGGTGCGTCGGCCACGACTGCATCGAAGTCAGCGGCTTACCCGAGGCGGCGGATCCTCGCCGCGCTGGCGGCGTCGGGCGATCACTACCCACCCCGCGCCGGCCGCCAAGATCACGCCCAGCGTCACCAGCCCGCGCGCGGTCGCCTTGCCGTTCCCGTCGTCGGGCTGAGCTGCGGCCGTCGTGCCTGGGGCGGAGCCGGCGGGTGCGCTCGCCGTCGCCGACTCAAAACCCAGCGGCGGTACGTCTGCCGTCAGCGCCGCCACCAGGTCGATCACTCCGTACCCGTACTCGTCGTCGCGCCCCGGCGGGCCCTTGTCGACAGCGGTAGCCGTAAGCCGATGCGCCACCTCGGACGCGGGCAGGTACGGGTACTTGGACCGGATCAGAGCCGCCGCCCCCGCCACGATGGCAGTCGAGTCAGAGGTGCCGGTACCCTTCCGATACTTGCCGTCGATGCTCGTGCTGTAAATATCTACCGCCGGCGCGACCACATCAAGGTCAGGGCCAGTGACGGAAATGGCGGCGTGTGAGCCATCTTGGCCGATGCCGCCGACTGCGATTACCCCGGGCTCGCTTGCTGGGTAAGCCATTGACTTGTCGGAAGGGACGTTGCCGGCTCCCGCAACTACCACTATATTCGCCGACAGTGCCGCCCGTACCGCTTCCGTAAGGCGCGGACTGGAGCCGCCGCCGCTAGATACGCTTATTACGTCGGCCCCATTTGAGATAGCGAATTCGATAGCGAGGGCTAGATCGTCTGCGTCCCCAAGGTTGTTGGGAGACGATGACATTATTGGCAAGATTTTGGCCTCGGGGGCGATGCCAAGTGCGCCGGACTGTCCGGATCGGCCGTGTGCGGCGATCAGACCTGCCATGCCGGTGCCGTGCCCGTTGCCGTCGGCTCGCCCGTCACCGCTACCTCCTGGAACAATATCCTTTCCGGGTAAGAGATTATTGCGCAAGTCGGGATGTGCGTCTACACCTGTGTCTGGCACCGCGACCGTAACGCCTTCCCCCCGTGAAATCCGATGAACTTCACTTATCTTTAGGTATCGCAGATGCCACTGATCGCTCCGAACCCGATCAGAGCCGGCAGGCGCTGGCGTCACATGAACACGATTGGCTAGAGCCGCTGTTGGCACAAGTGCGGCAATCGAAGACAGCAGTGCAAGCATTACGTGAATCGGGCGGAAGTTCACCGGGTAAAGCCGATTGCTGGGCCTGGGTCAATCGGACCTTCCTCGTCAGGTGGCCGGACGATCGGAGTCACCCCCCGATCCGTCTCCCATGGGTGATCGGGGTCCCAGCGGCGTAGCTCCTCGCTGCTCCGGCCGGCCTGCCCAAGTCGACCGGGCAATCCGTTTGCACCGCCGATATTGGGGCTGGGAGCTGGCGGACTGCCGCCGATCGGTGGGAGGCCATGCATCGCCTGGAAAGCTCGACCGCCGCCAGGACGAGACCCTGCGCCGCCGGCCGGTGCCGTGCCAGCCCCGCCTCCTCCGATGACGCCACCAATCGGGTTGACCCGCCGTGGCTGAGAGGCACCTACGCCTGGCTGACCAAGTCCCAGGCCAGGCGTCCCGCCAATCAATCCACCTGGAGGCATCGGCCGAGGCGCAGCGGGCGGTGTCACGTGAGGTTGGATGCGGGCGGTCCCAGGTGGCGTCTGGCCCGGCCCTATTTGACCCGGCTGGCTGCCCAGTGGCCGTGACGTGCTCGGCCGGCTACCTCCTGTGGGCAGCGACGGGGGGACGATGTTTGGCGCTGGACTGGGAGATGTAACTGGGGCTATGCCTTGTAGCCCGGTATTGGTTGGCGTGGCCGCCAAGCCGGTTCCTGCTCCTCCCAATACCGGCCCAACGTTTGGCGGCTTGGGCGTCGGGACTGGCCCTGCAGCGGCAGCGGGTCGTCTGCTGCTCGAAGCCGCGGGGATCGATGCAGCGATGGGGACAGGGGCGATTGGTGGGATCAGTGGCGGGGTCCCGCTGCCGTAGACGTCTGAGGTCGCAGGATCGATGCCCGGTCGGGGAGGGCGTACCGCAGGAGGCTTCTGGAGCATTACCTGGGCGTGTTGGAGTTCGCCGCTGAGGCCGTACATGATGCCGCGCGCCTGGACGTTGAGCCGTTCCAGGTCGGCGTCCGTCACCGGCTGGTCCGGCACCCGGCTGCCCATGGCCGCCTTCGGGTCGGCGGCCGTCGCCTCGTATGCCTGCTTCTGCTGGAGCTTGACCGCGTACTCCTGGTGGAGCTTTTCGAGCTTGGCCCGGCTGCTGCCGATGGCCTGGGTGGCGGCGGAGAGCGCGGTGTAGTTGGTGGCGGCGGCGTCGTGCGTGCGCCGCACCTTGTCGATCAGCTCGTCAAGCTCGCGCAGGTAGGCGCGGGCGGCCTCGTTGGTCTCCGGCGGCCACGCCTCGGCCAGGCCGCGCCGGTATTCCTGGAGCCGGCTCAGGTGGGTCTGCGCCAGGTCGCAGACCTTGCGCCAGCCGGCGACCTGCTTCCAGTGGTTGGTGGTGTCGTGGTCCTGCAGGCAGGCCCACATGCTCGACACGTCCATCAGGCGCCAGTCGGTGAGGCCGGACGTCCGGCCGTTGCCCCGTTCGATCACGGCAGCACCACCGGCCCGCCCTCGGGCCCGCTCGGATCTCGCAGCGCCGGCGCCGGAGCGGTTGACCCGGTCGGGCCCGGGGCGGCGAGCGCCCGCTCGACGTCGACCACCCGGGCGGAGGAGAAGGCGTCGGAGCCGGCGTACTGCCCCGCCACGGTGCCGGCGGCGGCGGCGAGGTGCCCGGTGGCGGCCCCCACGCCCCACACCATGTCGGCGGTGGCCTGCTGGGTCTCGTGGTGCGCGCGCAGGAAGTCGACCAGCTCGATGAAGGCGTCCGCCGGGTTGGGCAGCTTCGCCGTCATGTCCTCGGCGATGTACGACAGGTGCGGTGCGTAGTTGCGCTCCACCTCGGCCTGGAGCTTGTCGGCGAACTCGCGCATCTTGCGGATGTCGGCCTCGATGCCGCCGTAGCCGCGGAGCCAGGACGCTGGACGGTCCTCCTCGGGGATCATCGGCCCCTCCCTACCTGTTACGGCGCGGTTTCCCTGAGTGAGGTTAATGGCTGCGCGACGGCGGCGGCAGCCCCAACGCCGTCGACATCGGTCACCTGGCGGCCGGGGCACCGCGATCCAGCTGCGGTGATCCGTACCCGGAAAAGTCAGCGGGGCAGGCCGGAGGCGCGCCACCCGCCGGGGCCGGCGACCGGGGCCGCGCCGGCCGGGCGCGCGCTGCGCGCCCAGGCCGAGACGGCGGCCGGCGCGGGGGCGGCGGCCGGCCGGGACCGCACGGCGATCGCGCCCACCAGGGCGGCCAGCTCCTCGGCGGTCGGCACGCCGCGGACGACCCGGAACAGCGGCTCTTCGGCAGACATGCCGTCAGCGTACGCGTCCAGAAGTTGACCTACGCCGCACAGTGGCGTGCCGCCGGTGTGACTGTCGTGGCAGCCGGGTACCGTCTCTGCGATGTCGAACGCGCTTCCCCAACTCGTCGCTGACCGATACCGGCTGATATCGCCGCTCGGTCAGGGCGGCATGGGTCGGGTGTGGAAGGCGCGCGACGAGGTGCTGCACCGGGACGTGGCGATCAAGGAACTGGTCCCGCCGCCCAGCCTCACCGACGACGAACGCCGCGAGATGCGGGAGCGCTCGCTGCGCGAGGCGCGGGCCATCGCCCGGCTCAACCACATCAACGTCGTCCGCATCTTCGACGTGCTGCGCACCGACGGCGACCCGTGGATCGTCATGGAGTACGTGCCGTCGAAGTCCCTGCAGGACACTCTCGCCGAGGACGGTCCGGTGCCGCCCGCCCGCGCGGTGGAGATCGGGCTCGGCGTGCTCGGCGCGCTGAAGGCGGCGCACAAGGCCGGCGTGATGCACCGGGACGTGAAGCCGGGCAACGTGCTGCTCGGCAACGACGGCCGGGTGGTGTTGACCGATTTCGGCCTCGCCACCATCCCCGGCGACCCGAACGTCACCCGCACCGGCATGGTGCTCGGGTCGCCCGCCTACATCGCGCCGGAACGGGCCCGCGACGGCACCGCCGGGCCGGAGGCCGACCTCTGGTCGCTGGGCGCCACCCTCTACGCCGCGGTGGAGGGCAAGTCGCCGTACGCCCGGCCGTCGGCGATCGCCACGCTGGCCGCGCTCGCCACCGAGCCGATGCCGCCGCCGAAGAACGCCGGGCCGCTCAAGCCGGTGCTCAACGGCCTGCTGCGCAAGGACCCGAACGACCGGATCACCGCGGAGGTCGCCGAGCGGCTGCTGCGCCGGGCCGGCGGCAGGCGGTCGCGGACGATCCCGCTGCTCGACGGCGTACGCCGGCCGGGGCCGAACGGCCCGCGTGAGCCGCGCCCGCCCCTGGTCCCCGCGCCGCGGCCGGCGGAGCGCCGCGACCAGCCGGTCAGCCCGCCAGCGCCCCGGGCGCCGCAGGCGGCCGCCGCGACCGCGGCCGGTGCTGCCGCCGAGGACGCCACCGCGAAGGTCCCGCCCGCCTCGGACGTCGCCCCCACGGCGAAGGTCGAACCGCCGACCAGCGTGGACGCCGGCCCCACCACGAAGGTGGACCCGCCGGCCGCCGGTGGCGCGCCGGCCGACACACGCAAGCCGGTGAACCCGACCTCCGTCATGCCCGCCCCGGTGAGCCCGCCGTCCGGGCGCGCGCCGGTGCTGCCGGCCGACGGTACGAAGCCGGACCACACCCGGCGCAACGTGCTGATCGGCGTCGTGGTGGCGCTGCTCCTGCTCGGGCTCGTGGTGATCGTCCCGCTGGTGAGCAACGGCGACGGGAAGAACGGCAGCGACCCCCCGCAGGCTGGCCCGACCAGCGCGCCCGCCACCTCGCAGGCGCCGCAGACGTCGGCGCCCGCCGCGCCCCCGCCGACCAGCGCCGCCCCCAGTGCGACCCCGTCCGCGTCGGCGTCGGCCGGCCTGGTCCTGCCCGCGGGTTGGAGGCTGCACAGGGATCCGGCCGGTTTCACGTTGCCGCTGCCCGAGGGCTGGACCCGCAGCAAGCCCGATGGCAACACGGTGGTGTTCCAGGAGCCGGGCGGGGTCCGGGAGCTGCTCGTCCAGTGGACCAGCACGCCGAAGTCGGACGCGTACGCCGACTGGAAGCGGATCGAGCCGGCCCGCAAGAACGTCGTCAACGACTACGAGTACATCGACATCGTGCGGTGTGACTTCTGGAAGACCTGCGCGGACTGGGATTGGCGGGAAACCCGGGACAACACCCGGATCCGGGTGCGTAACCGTGGCTTCGTCACGGCCAGCAACCGCGGCTACGCCCTCCGTTGGGAGGTCGCCGACAAGGACTGGCAGGCCAACCTGCCCAACTTCGAGCTGATCGCGAAGGGCTTCGTGCCCGACCGCCGGGACTGATCCGCGTAACTTCCGTCCGGCGCCGCATCGAGCAGGTCATCGTAGGTGGATGGACGACGGGGAACGCGAGCAGGCGCTGCTCACCGCCCTGACCACCGAGCATTTCGTGCTCCAGACCTCGCGTAGCGCGACGGTCACCGAGTCGGTGGGCCGGGCGACCGTCTTCCTGTCCATGCTCTCCGCCGCGCTGATCGGGTTCGGTTTCGTCGCCAGCAACACCGCGCTCGTCCGGCCGTACCTCGGGGCGGTGCTGCCGGCGCTGGTGGTCACCGGACTGCTGACGTTCCTGCGGCTGGTGCAGAACATGGTGGAGAACGAGCTGGACCTGGCCCGGATCCAGCGCATCCGGGCGTACTACCACCGCCGGTTGGCCGGCGAGCACGACTTCTTCGCCGACGCGGTGCAGGGCGAGGGCATCATGCGGGCGACCTGGGCGGCGGTCGGTAACGCGCCGCGGCGGGCGCAGCTGTTGTTGACCACGGCGGCGATGGTCGGCGCGGTGAACGCGCTGCTGGTGGGGCTCGCGGTGACGCTGCTGGTCGGGCTCGCGGGGCCGTCGCCCGGGTTGGCGATCGGCGTCGGTGCCGCGCTGGCTCTGCTGGCCTTCGCCGCCCAGGTCGCCTACATCAACCGCGCGTCGATCTCCCAGCCTCGGTAGGGGTCACCAATTGATCGGCATGACCTGCCGATCTCCCGGGTACCTCAACCGGCACGACGGAAGGAGGTACGACATGGGTTACCGACGGAAGAACGCCCGGCCCCGGGTGGCGCTGTGGATGCTCGTCGCGCTCGGCGACATCGTCCTGGTCCTGTTCAGCGCCGGGCTGCCGGTGCTGGTCGCGCTGCTCAGCGTCGTGACCGTCGCCGTCGCCGGAGTGGCTGTCTGGCGGCTGTCGCGGCGCGGCGCCCTCGCCCGTGAGGACGCCCCGGTGCCGGTGCCGGTGCTGGGCCGGCGACGGGTCTGACTCCGGACGGGTGGCGTGGCGGCAGCCGGACCGGTTGTCGACCGTACGGTCACAGCCGATCCCGCTGCCGCCAACTGCCTTCCCGGGCGGATCAGGTGTTGTTGGCCAGCGCGATCAGCCGGGTCCGGTCACCGTTCCAGTAGTTGCGGTCGACGTTGCCGGCGATGCCGGCGACGCTGCCGGTGCTGGTGTACTGCCAGAAGCTCCAGAACGGCGCGCCGGGCGGCAGGGTGCCGGGCGAGCTGGCCCACCGGGCGATCCACAGCGGGTGGTTGCCCCACGGCCCGCTCCAGCTGCCGGTGCAGGTGTTCCAGAAGCTGGTGGTGGTGTAGATGACCGCGTAGCGGCCGGTGCGGGATCGGTAGGTGTTGAGGAAGTCCTGCACCCAGTTCCGCATGCCCGTGGTGCTCAGGCCGTAGCAGTAGCCGCCGGAGTACGGGTTGGCCTCGAGGTCCAGGGCGGCGGGGAGGGTACGGCTGTCGGCCGACCAGGCGCCGCCGTTGGAGGCCAGGTAGTTCGCCTGGACCGCGCCGGAGGAGATGTTCGGCCGGGCGAAGTGGTACGCCCCGCGGATGACACCGGCGTTGTAGGCGGCCACGTAGTTCGTGTTGAACCTCGGGTCCTTGTAGCTGGTGCCCTCGGTGGCCTTGATGAAGGCGAACTGGATGCCCGCGTTGCGGACGCTGGTCCAGTTGATCGCTCCCTGGTAGTGGGACACGTCGATGCCGGGGACGGTGGCGGCCTGCGCGGGGGCCGCGGTGGCCACGAGCCCGGCCGCCGCGGTGGCGAGCACGGTGAGGCCGGCGGCGAGCAGTCGGCGCAGCGGTGATCTGGTACGGGTCATGGATGCCTCCAAGGACGCCGATGGGATTGACGCCTATCTTTGGAGGTAAGTGCCCTCGATCGCAAGAGGCATTAAAGAAATCTACATAGATGTTAGACGTTGGATGGCTGTGGGCCGCATCCGGTGGGCCCAACGTGTTCGGATCGACACGATCGGTATCGGTGGATCGGTGGGCGGCCACCGTCCGAGCGGTGCCGGTAGGCTCGCGCCCCATGGTGTCGATCGACGGGTTGACCGGGCTCTGGGACCGCCTCTTCGGGGCGCAGCCGGATCCACCGCCGCTGCTGGTGCTGATCACCGCCGCCGTCGCCCTGGTGGTGGTCGCCACCCGGTTGCCCTGGCGGATCGCCCGCAACGCGGTCACCATCGCGCACGAGGGCGGCCACGCGCTGGCCGCCCTGCTCACCGGCCGCAAGCTGCGCGGCATCCGGCTGCACTCGGACACCTCGGGGCTGACCCTCTCGGCCGGCCGGCCCACCGGCCCCGGGATGATCCTCACCCTGCTCGCCGGCTACGTCGCCCCGCCGCTGGTGGGCCTGGCCGGGGCGTGGCTGCTCGGCGGCAACCGGATCACCCTGCTGCTCTGGGTCGCCGTGGCGCTGCTGCTCGCCATGCTGGTCATGATCCGCAACGTGTTCGGGGTGCTGTCGCTGCTGGTCACCGGCGGGATCGTGCTCGCCGTCTCGTGGTACGCAGAGCCGCAGGTGCAGGCCGCCTTCGCGTACACCGGGGTGTGGTTCCTGCTGCTCGGCGGCGTCCGCCCGGTGCTGGAACTGCAACGGCTGCGCGGCCGGGGCCGGATGCCGGAGTCCGACGCCGACCAACTGGCCGGGATCACCCCGCTGCCGGCGTTCTTCTGGGTGACCGTCTTCGCGCTGGTCAACCTGGCCACCCTGGCCGCCGGCGCGCTCCTGCTGGCCGGCCCGATCCTCACCGACGCCGGGCTCACATGGTGAGCATCGACAGCGACGGCGAGAACGCAGGATGACGGAGCTGACCGAGCGGCACCGGGCCGCGTACGACCGGATCGCGGCGGAGTTCGAGGCGCGGAACCGGGAGGTGCCGGCGACCTACCGGGCGCTGGTCGACGACTTCCGGGCCCGGGTCGACGGGCCGGTGCTCGACCTGGGCTGCGGGCCGGGGCGGGACCTCGCCTTCCTGGCGGAGCGGGGGCTCACCGGCATCGGGTTGGACCTGTCGGCCGGGATGCTGGCGCGGGCGCGCGCCCGGGCCGGCGCCCCGCTGGTGCAGGGCGACCTGCTCCGGCTGCCGTTCCGGCCGGCCACCCTGGGTGCCGTCTGGTGCTCGGCGGCGCTGCTGCACCTGCCCAAGGCCGACGCGCCGGCCGCGCTGGCCGGCGTCCGGCGGGTGCTGCGACCGGGCGGCCCGCTGCTGCTCAGCCTCAAGGAGGGCGACGGGGAACGCTGGGAACGCTGGCCCGGCGAGGAAGCCGACCGCTTCTTCGCCCGCTATCGCCGTCCGGAGGTCGAGGCGTTGCTCACCGGCGCGGGCCTGACCCCGCTGCGCTGGGCGGGAGACAGCTCACCGGCCGGCCAGCCGTGGCTGGCCTGCCTGGCCATCACCGCCGGCTAACCCGGGCCGGCGCACCAGGCAGAATGGGGCCGTGCGGTATGTGATCATCGGAGCGGGCGCGGTCGGCGGCACCATCGGCGTACGGCTGGCGGCGGCCGGCCACGAGGTCACCCTGGTGGCCCGCGGCGCGCATCTGGACGCGATCCGGCAGCGGGGTCTCACCCTGCGCCAACCGGAGCGCGAGCAGACCGCCCGGCTGCCCGCCGTGGCCGGTCCCGACGACCGGCCGCTGCCCGCCGACACCGTGCTGGTGCTGACGGTCAAGTCGCAGGACACCGCGGGCGCGCTGGCCGCCTGGGCGGACGCGCCGGTGGTCGGCGGCGGTACGGCGGGGGAGCGGCTGCCGCTGTTCACCGCGCAGAACGGGGTGGCCAACGAGCCGGCGGCGCTGCGGCTCTTCGCCGACGTGCACCCGGTCTGCGTCTGGCTGCCCTCCACCCACCTGGAGCCGGGCGTGGTGGTGGCCAACGGTCACCCCCACCCGGGGATGCTGCACCTGGGTCGTTACCCCGCCGGCTCCGACGCGGTCGACCGGGCCGTCGCCGCCGACCTGACCGGTGCCGGCTTCGTCGCCCCGGTCCGCGACGACGTGATGCGCTGGAAGTACGGCAAGCTGCTGGTCAACCTCGGCAACGGCCTCCAGGCGCTGCTCGGCCGGGACATCCCCGACGACCTGGCCGCCCGGGCCCGCGCCGAGGGCGAGGCGGCGCTCGCCGCGGCCGGCATCGCGCACACCGCCCGGGCGGAGGAGGCGGCCGAGCGGGGCGACCTGGTCCAGCACCGGCCGGTCGGCGGGGAGGCGCGGGCCGGCGGCTCCACCTGGCAGAGCCTGGCCCGGGGCGCCGGCTCGGCCGAGGCCGACCACATCAACGGCGAGATCGTCCTGCTCGGCCGGCTGCACGGCGTACCGACGCCGGTGAACGCGGCGGTGCAGGTCGCGGTGCGCCGCGCGGTGCGGGAGCGGATCCCGGCCGGCGGGTTCCCCCTCGCCGAGCTGACCAAGTTGGTCGGCTGAGCCGGCAACCGGTGGCACCGGTTCGTGCGTGTCCCCTGCGACCGCCACGGGGGAGGTAACCAGGTGCCGGACGTCGACGGGTTCGACGAGTTCTACCGCGGCAGCCGGCAACGGCTGCTCGGCTTCGTCTACGTGCTCACCGGCGATCTCGCCGAGGCGCAGGACGCGGTTCAGGAGGCGTACATCCGGGCCTGGCAGCGCTGGTCGACGGTGAGCCGGTACGACGAACCGGAGGCGTGGGTGCGGGTGGTGGCGAGCCGGATCGCGGTCAGCCGGTGGCGCAGCCTGCGCAGCCGGGCCCGGGCCTACCTGCGGCACGGCGCCACCGAGAGCGTCCCCGGGCCGGACACCGACACCGTCGAGGTGGTCGCCGCGCTGCGCCGGCTGCCCGAGGAGCAGCGCACCGCGATCGCGCTCTACTACCTGCTCGGCATGCCGGTCGCCGAGGTGGCCCGGGAGACGGCCGCCCCGGTCGGCACGGTCAAGGCCCGACTCTCCCGGGGGCGGGCCGCGCTCGCCGGGCTGCTTGCCGTCTCTGATCTGGAGGAGGCCGCCGATGCGTGACGATCTGCTGGTCGTCGAAGAGCTGCGCCGTCAGCTGCGGGACGTCCGCTGGCCGGAGCCGGAGGAGATCCGGGCCCGGGCGCGCCGGCGCAGCCGGCGCACCGCGGTGCTGGCGGCGACCGCCGTGCTCGCCGTGATGTCGGGCTCCGCGTACGTGACGGCCGGGCGGCCGGCACCGCCGCCGCCCGTGGTCGCCGCCACCCCCAGCCCGCCGGCGGCCGTCGCGCTGGCCGAGGTCCCGCAGGAGGCGCTGCTCACCCCCGGGGACGTGCCGCTGAAGACCGGCACCCGACTCGGTGAGGCCGGCCTGCGGGAGCCGGTGCGGGTCGACCCGGTGCTGGAGTCCTGCGGCCGTGAGCGGGGGATGCCGTCGACCGCGCCCACGTCCCGCTATTCGCGCTCGCAGACCCTGCTGCGGCCGGCGGCCGACCCGACGAGGCGGTACCCGGTGCTCACCCAGGACGTCTACCGGGTCGAACCGAGCCAGAGCCCGCTGGTCTTCGGCCTCGTCAAGCTGCTGCTGCACGCCTGTGCCGAGTGGCAGTCCAGCGGATCCGCCGTGCTGGACGGCCGGCTGGTGCCGACCGTGAACACGCACCGGTGGGAGATGTCGGTCAGCGACTTCGCCGGCGACGAGTCCGTGATGGTGCGCCACGTGTCGCTGGCGCCCCGTGACCGTGCGGGCGGGAAGCCGGTGCCCGCGAACCCGCCGGTCGAGGTCACCATGGTGGTGCGCGTCGGTGACCTGGTCAGCGTGGTCGCGACCGGCCCGGACACCCTAGAGGACACGGTTGCCGGCGCCCGTCCCGGCCGCCTCAGTCACGCCGACCTCGAGGCGCTGGGCAAGACCGCGGCCCGCCGGATGTGCGCGGCCGCCAACCCGGCCTGCTGACCGCTCAACGCCCGGTCATGATCCGCGCAACTTCAGGGAAAGTGTGGTCTCCCGGGACCGGGAGGGGACAACTTCCCCGAAGTTGCGCGGATCTTGCGGCGCGGCGGCGCGGCGGCGCGGCGGCGCGGGCGTCAGAGCGGGATGTTGCCGTGCTTCTTGGGGGGCAGGGTCTCCCGCTTGGTGCGCAGCACGCGCAGGGCACGGACGATCTGGGCGCGGGTCTCGTGCGGCGGGATCACCGAGTCGACGTAGCCACGCTCGGCCGCGATGTACGGGTTGGCCAGGGTGTCCTCGTACTCGGCGATCTTCTCCGCGCGCACCGCGGCCGGATCCTCGGCGGCGGCCAGTTCCGAGCGGTAGAGGATGTTCACCGCGCCCTGCGCGCCCATCACCGCGATCTGCGCGGTCGGCCAGGCGAAGTTCAGGTCCGCGCCCAGGTGCTTGGAACCCATCACGTCGTACGCCCCGCCGTAGGCCTTGCGGGTGATGACGGTGACCTTCGGGACGGTGGCCTCGGCGTACGCGTAGATGAGCTTGGCGCCCCGGCGGATGATGCCGTCCCACTCCTGGCCGGTGCCGGGCAGGAAGCCGGGAACGTCCACGAAGGTCAGCACCGGGATGTTGAACGCGTCGCAGGTGCGCACGAACCGGGCGGCCTTCTCCGAGGCGGCGATGTCCAGCGTGCCGGCGAAGTGCATCGGCTGGTTGGCCACCACGCCCACCGGCCGCCCCTCGACCCGGCCGTAGCCGATGATGAGGTTCTGCGCGTAGAGCGGCTGGACCTCCAGGAACTCGCCGTCGTCGAGGACGTGCTCGATCACCCGGTGCATGTCGTACGGCTGGTTCGCCGAGTCCGGGATCAGCGTGTCCAGCTCCCGGTCGGAGTCCGTGACGTCGAGGTCGACATCCACGGAGTAGACCACCGGCTCGTCCAGGTTGTTCGACGGCAGGTACGACAGCAGCGCCTTGACGTACTCGACCGCGTCCTCCTCGTCGCTGGCGAGGTAGTGCGCGTTGCCGCTGCGGGTGTTGTGCGTCCGGGCGCCGCCCAGGTCCTCCATCGCCACGTCCTCGCCGGTGACCGTCTTGATGACGTCCGGGCCGGTGATGAACATGTGCGAGGTCTGGTCGACCATCACGGTGAAGTCGGTGACCGCCGGGGAGTAGACCGCGCCGCCCGCGCACGGGCCCATGATCAGGGAGATCTGCGGGATGACGCCGCTGGCCCGGACGTTGCGGAAGAAGATCTCGCCGTAGAGGCCGAGCGAGGCCACGCCCTCCTGGATCCGGGCGCCGCCGGAGTCGTTGATGCCGATGACCGGGCAACCGATCTTCATGGCCAGGTCCATCACCTTGACGATCTTCTCGCCGAAGACCTCGCCGAGGGAGCCGCCGAAGACGGTGAAGTCCTGGGCGAAGACGCAGACCTGCCGGCCGTCGATGGTGCCGTAGCCGGTGATGACGCCGTCACCGTACGGCCGGGTCTTCTCCAGCCCGAAGTTGGTGGACCGGTGCCGGGCCAGCTCGTCCAGCTCGACGAAGGAGCCCTCGTCGAGCAGCAGCTCGATCCGTTCCCGCGCGGTCTTCTTGCCCCGCGCGTGCTGCTTCTCGACCGCGCGCGCCGATCCGGCGTGCACCGCCTCGTCGACCCGGCGCTCCAGGTCCGCCAGCTTGCCCGCGGTGCTGTGGATGTTGATCCCGGTCTCGGTAGTCACCCAGGGAATATAACGATGGTTCAGGCCGGTGCCGCTGTGCAGTACACCTCAGTACCCTCCGTCGACCCGGCCCGTAGGCTGACGGGATGCCGGGCTCGCCGTACACCGATCTGGACCGCCCGCCGCTCTCGGCGGCGCGGCTGCGGCGGGCGCTGGTCGCGCCCTACGGCCCGTGGTCCCGCCTGGAGCTGCGCGCCGAGACCGGCTCGACCAACGCGGACGTGGCCGAGGCGGCCCGGGCCGGCGAGCCCGAGGGGTTGGTGGTGGTCGCCGAGCGGCAGACCGCCGGCCGCGGCCGGCGCGGCCGGGACTGGCAGTCGCCGCCCCGGGCCGGCATCGCGACCAGTGTGCTGCTGCGGCCGGGCGAGGCCGTCGCGGAGCGCCGCTGGCCGCCGGCGCCGCCCACCGGGTACGGCTGGCTGCCGCTGCTGGCCGGCGTCGCGCTGGTCGAGGCGGTGACCCGGCTGGCCGAGCTGGACGCCGGCCTGAAGTGGCCGAACGACCTGCTGGTCGGTGACGCGAAGTGCGCCGGGATCCTCGCCGAGGCGGTGCCGGCGGCCGGGCCCGGCGACCCGCCCGCGATCGTGCTCGGCATCGGGCTGAACGTCACGCTGCGCGCCGACGAGCTGCCGGCGAACCCGACCGGGCTGCCCGCCACCTCGCTGCAGCTGGCGGGCGCGGCGGCCACCGACCGGGACCCGTTGCTGCGGGCCCTGCTGCGTGCGGTCGCCGACTGGTACGACCGCTGGCGCACCGCCGGCGGCGACCCGGTGGCCAGCGGGCTGCGCGACGCCTACCTGGCCGCCTGCGTCACGGTGGGCCGGGAGGTACGCGTGCTGCTGCCGGACGGGACGGACGTGGCCGGCCTGGCCACCGGCGTGGACCCGGACGGCCACCTCCTCGTCCGCACCGCCACCGGTGAGCATTCCCTGGCCGCCGGAGACGTCCTCCACCTCCGCTGACCCCCCGAACTTGCTTCTGGCGCCCCGGCGAAAGGGGTGCGAGCCGCGAACGAGGGGCGGAAAGTGCAAGATCGCGCGAGTGGGTGCGTGCGGCTGATGTCCGGGTGCGCGCTGACCGGTTACGGTCAGCGCGTCCGTTCCTGCGAGGAGGTTCCCGTGGCGTTCCCCGAAGACGTGCTCACCGAGGACGAGCACGTCGTGCTGCACCTGCACCCGCACTGGAAGGCGCTGATCCGGCCGGTGGCCGTGCTGGTGCTCGCCGTCGCCGCGGTGGTGGCCGGTGTGGCCCTGCTGCCGTCCGGCGGGGGTGGCTCGATCGCGCTCGCCGTGATCGGGGTGCTGGCCCTGGTGGCGGTGCTCTGGCTGGCGCTCTGGCCGTTTCTGGTCTGGCGCACCACGCACTATCTGTTCACCAACGAGCGGGTGCTGCTCCAGCAGGGGGTGCTCTCCCGGGACCGGCGGGACATCCCACTCACCCGGATCAACGACCACGCGATGAGCCAGCGCTTCGTCGAGCGCCTGCTCGGCTGCGGCACGCTGACCATCGAGTCGGCCGGCGAGCGGGGCCAGTCCGTGCTTTCCGACGTGCCCGGGGTCGGCCAGGTGCAGACGAAGCTCTACGAGCTGGTCGAGGCGCACCACGACAAGCACTCGCTCGGCGACTCCGAGATGCGGGAGATCCTCGCCGACCTCAACGAGGGCAAGCCCCTGCGCGACCCCACCGCCTGACCCACCCGGGTCCGGTGCCGATCGAATCGGGGCCGGGCCCGGTCAGCGGCGCGGGGTGCGGGGGGTGGCTTGGAGTTCGGCGGCCAGTTCGGCCTCGAGCTCGCGGTCCAGAGAGGCGCCGAGGCCGGCGTCGAGCGGGACCGGTCGGCCCTGCACCGGAGCGCCCAGCCCGTGCGCCGGCGCCGCGGCCGGGTCGCGTCGATCGCCGGACGGTGGTGGCTGGGCCTCCTCCAGCTCGGAGATCGACTCGGCCAGGTCGGCCACCGGGTCCAGCTCGGCCATGGCGTCCCACTCGTCGCGCGGGATGCTGTGCCAGGTCTCCTCGGCGTCGGCCGGCGCGGGTTGGAAGACGAACGTGCGGTACGACCAGAACCGGAAGAGCGTGGCCAGCAGCACGCCGCCGGTCTTCGCCACGTTCAACGCCAGCAGGCTGGTCACGCCCAGGCCGTACTTGGCCGCGGCGAGCACGCCCAACTCGATGAGCAGGCCGGTCGCATTGAACAGGAAGAACAGGACGTATTCGCGCCGTAGGGCCGATTTCGGACGGTCGCGGTACGTCCAGTGACGATTCATCAGATACGACGTGATCGTCGCCACCACCGTCGCGATGACCGTCGCCTTCAGTTGCCCGTCGACAAAAACGGTGAGTGCCAGGGCATTGAACACCGCGTAATTGATGATGGTGTTGATGCCGCCGACGATGCCGAATTTGAGCGCCTCGTGGATGAACTTCTGCCAGCGCTCGGGCAGCAGACGGACAAGACGCATGCGGAACACCTTAGGCCAGTTGACGGGGCCGGCAGGGGCCGGCCGGACGAGGTGGGCGGCAGGTCACGCCCCGGGTCGGTCGTGCGTCACTTCCGGAACGGTCGGAGTTCCCGCTGCCACGAAGACGAACCGTCGATACGACCAGAACCGGAACAGGGTGCCGAGGCCGGTGCCGACGATGAAGCTGGCGATGTTGTCCGCCAGCGGGGTCTTGAACACCTCCGGCCAGATGCTGCCGAGCCCGTACCGGCTCACCGCGAGGCAGGCGACCGCGATGCCCAGGCCCACCCCGTTGAAGAAGAAGAACAGCGCGTACTCGCGCGCCGGGTTGGCCCCCCGGCGGTGCCGCCACGTCCAGAACCGGTTGCCGAGGAAGGCGACGCTGGCCGCGATGACGGTGGAGATGGTCTTCCCGATGACCGGCTCGACGTCGCGTAGGCCCGTCAGGTAGTTGAACAGGGCGAAGTCGATGAGGAAGGCGATCCCGCCCACGGTGGCGAACTTGCTCAGCTCCCGAACCAGATGACCGAACCGGTCGAGCAGCGAGCGCGCGAGACCCGGGCGGGTCTGCCGGGAGCTCGGCTCCCCGGTCATCGTCGCGGCCACGGAGCGAGCGTACCGGCTGCCGTCACCTGGCACGGGTAGCAACGGCGAGCCGCCTCGGCGGGTGCGATGTCGATGAGCGGAGCGTAACCGTCCGGAGGGGAATCCTGAGCCGGTTCGCGGGTATCAACGGGGTGTGGTCCGGGTCGTACCGCGACGCCCGGCGGGTCCGGCGATCCGCCGCCGGCCGAGGGTGCGCGACAGGATTTGCGTGAAACTGCGCGCGAAAGCGGGTATTAGCTCGTGATGCCGCAGCGTGGCCGTACCTTGTGCAGTTCTTCACAACCAGTACCACTGACTGGCGAGGTCCACCGGTTTACGCTGAGCCCAATCCCAGGTTTCCACGAAGGTGACGCATCGCGCCGCCGAGACTCGTGCATCCCATAGACCGGTCAGCGTCGACCACAAGGAGATGTGTCATGGTTGCTCCGGCTACCGTTCGGGGTATCGATCAGGCCCCGACGTCCCACCCCAAACTTCTCGCCTGGGTCCGTGAGGTCGCCGAACTGACCACCCCCGACCGGGTGGTCTGGGTGGACGGGTCCGACGAGGAATGGCGTCGGCTCACCGACGAGCTGGTCGACGCCGGCACCCTGGTCCGGCTCAACCCCGAGAAGAAGCCCAACTCGTTCTACGCGCGCACCGACCCGTCGGACGTCGCCCGGGTCGAGGAGCGCACCTTCATCTGCTCCGTCGACGAGGCGGACGCCGGCCCCACCAACAACTGGATGGCGCCGGCCGAGATGAAGCAGACGATGACGGAGCTCTACCGCGGGTCGATGCGCGGCCGGACGATGTACGTCATCCCCTTCTGCATGGGCCCGGTCGAGGCCGAGAACCCCATGTTCGGCGTGGAGATCACCGACAGCCCGTACGTGGTCGCCTCGATGCGCATCATGACCCGGATGGGCTCGAAGATCCTCGAGGCGATGGGGAACGACGCCGACTTCGTGCACGCGCTGCACTCGATCGGCGCCCCGCTCGCCCCCGGCCAGCAGGACGTGGCGTGGCCGTGCAACGAGACGAAGTACATCTCGCACTTCCCGGAGACCCGGGAGATCTGGTCGTTCGGCTCCGGCTACGGCGGCAACTCGCTGCTCGGCAAGAAGTGCTACTCGCTGCGGATCGCCAGCGTGATGGGGCGGGACGAGGGCTGGCTCGCCGAGCACATGCTGATCCTGAAGATCACCTCCCCGGAGGGCCGGGTCTACCACATCGCCGGCGCCTTCCCGTCGGCCTGCGGCAAGACCAACCTGGCCATGCTGGAGCCGACCATCCCGGGCTGGAAGGTCGAGACGATCGGTGACGACATCGCCTGGATGCGGTTCGGCCCGGACGGCCGCCTCTACGCGATCAATCCCGAGTACGGCCTCTTCGGCGTCGCGCCGGGCACCGACTGGAAGACCAACGCCAACGCGATGCGCACGCTCGACCGCGGCAACTCCATCTTCACCAACGTGGCCCTGACCGACGACGGGGACATCTGGTGGGAGGGCATGGGCGAGCCGCCGGCGCACCTGATCGACTGGAAGGGCAACGACTGGACGCCGGAGAGCGACAGCCTCTCCTCGCACGCGAACAGCCGGTTCTGCACCCCGATCACCCAGTGCCCGATCCTCGCCGAGGACTACTACGACCCGAACGGCGTGCCGATCGACGCGATCCTCTTCGGTGGGCGCCGCCGGGACACCGTACCGCTGGTCACCGAGGCACGCGACTGGGTGCACGGCGTCTACATGGGCGCGACGCTCTCCTCGGAGACCACCGCCGCCGCCTCCGGCGCGGTCGGCGTGGTCCGCCGCGACCCGATGGCGATGCTGCCGTTCATCGGCTACCACGCCGGTGACTACTTCCGGCACTGGATCGAGATGGGCAAGGGCGTCGACGGCGACGAGGCCAAGCTGCCCAAGATCTACTACGTCAACTGGTTCCGCAAGGACCCGGAGGGCAACTTCCTCTGGCCCGGTTTCGGCGAGAACTCCCGGGTGCTCAAGTGGGTCATCGAGCGGATCGAGGGCCGCGCCGACGCGGTGGAGACGCCGATCGGCATGGTGCCGGCGCCGGACGCGCTGGACGTCGAGGGTCTGGACATGACTCCGGAGGACGTCCGGATCGCGCTCAAGGTCGACCCGGAGGAGTGGCGCAACGAGCTCCCGCTGGTCACCGAGTGGTTCGAGAAGTTCGGCGACAAGCTGCCCGGCGTGCTCTGGGCCGAGCTGGACGCGCTGCGCGCCCGGCTGGACGCGGAGCAGCCGCGGAAGTAGGTGTGACGGTTGCCCGTACCGGGCACCATCGGATCCCATGAGGACGGCCGCCGAGACCGAGGTCCGGCGGCCGTCCGCCGTCCGGGCGCTGACCGCGCTGCTGGCGCTGACCGCGGCGGCCACCGTCGTGGTCGAGCTGCTGAACTGGTGGTACGCCCCGGAGCAGGGCTTCGGTCTGGCCGTCCGGACCGGCTGGGCGATGCTGCGGTCGCTGGGCTTCCTGCTGCTGATCGGGCACGTCCGTCGCGGCCGGACGGTGGCCCGCCCGTTCGGGCTGATCCTCGCGGTGACCACGGTCTTCGCGGTCGGCCGGCTGGTCGTCCCCCGACAGGGGGTGCCGCCGCTGCCCGGGCTGGTCGGCTTCGCCGTGCTCACCGTGCTCTGCGCGAGCGTGGTCTGGCTGCTCCACCGCTCACCGGCGCTGGCCGGGCACCTGGTGCGGCACCGGCCCCGACTGGTCATCGACCGGGCCGGGATCTCCTGGCGGGAGACCCCGCCCCGCCACCCGCAGGTCAGCGGCTGGCTGTTGACCAGCCGGGTCGCCGCCTTCACCTACAGCCCGCTGATGCTGGTCCCGGCGCTGGTGGCCGCCGCCGCCATCCTGGACGGCCGGCTGATCGCCGCGCCCGCGGTGCTGTTCTGGTTCGGCGCCGGCATCGCGACCAGTTACGCGGTGCTCTTCTGCACCGCCTTCCTGATGCGGGGCAAGCGGTGGGCCCGCACCCTGCTGGTCGTGGTGACCCTGGTCGTGCTCGCCGTCGACCTGCCGCTGTGCGGCTGGCTGCTCGGCGCCGACGGCCTGGTCCGCGACGGCGGGCCGCTGGTCGCGGCGGCCGGCCTGACCCTGTACGGGCTGTGGCGCGCCACCCGCGCCGAGGGCGCCGCCCCGGCCTGAAAGGCGGCGGGACGGCCTCGCCGTGGCGTGCCGCCGGGTGCGGGCGGACAGCCCCGGTTCGTCCCGGCCGACCCCGCCGACCCGGCGGGGCTCATGCGGTCGGTGCGCTGTCGAGCTGCCCCGTTTGTGGGACCACCGGTTGACGACCGGTCCCCGCGTTCGCGATCCGCGCTGCACGCCCCTACAGATGGGGCAGCTCGACAGCCTCCGCACGGGGCGTGCCGATCGGAGGAAGAAGGGACACGGCCCCGGTGCGCTATCAGCGATCGCGAGTATGCGCGAGGCAGGATGGCCGGTGGGAGCCGGCGACGCGGGCGACGTGATCCCAGCGCAGCGGGCCCGGGTGTCGAGGAGTCGCGGGCCGGAGGGAGGCGGGCGCGGTGAGCGACGAGTTCGACGTGGTGGTGGTCGGGGCGGGCCCGGCCGGGGCGGCCGCGGCCCTGGCAGCCCGCCGGTCCGGTGCCCGGGTGCTGCTGCTGGACCGGGCCGACTTCCCCCGGGACAAGGCGTGCGGGGACGGCATCGCCGCGCACGCGCTGGACGTGCTCGCCGATCTCGGGGTGCGCGACGCGGTCGCCGGGTACCCGCCGCTGCCCGCGTTGCGGCTGGTCGGTCCCGGTGGCGGCGCGGTGGCCCGGGCGCTGCCGCGGCCGGCGTACACGGTGCCCCGGACGGTCTTCGACGCCCGGCTGGTGGCGGCGGCGGTGGCGGCCGGCGCGCGGCTGCGCCGGCACGCGGTGCGTCGGGTCGAGGTCCGCGCCGACCGGGTGGTGCTCGACGGGGAACTGGCCGCCCGGGCGGTGGTCGGCGCGGACGGCGCCGGGTCGGTGGTCCGGCGGGCCCTCGGGCACCCGGTGAACCCCGACCGGCACCTCGCGCTGGCCATCCGGGGGTACGCCCCGGCGCTGCCCGGCCCGCCCGAGCAGCTCATCGTCACCTCTTCGCCGCGCTGGCCGGCGTACGCCTGGTCGTTCCCGATCGGCGACGGACGGGCGAACGTCGGGTACGGGGAGGTGTTGCGCGGCGAGCCGCTGACCCGGGCCCACCTGCTCGACCGGCTCGGCACGCTGCTGCCCGGGACGGACCCGGGCGCGGTGACCGACCTGCGCGCCCACCACCTGCCGCTGTCGACGCACCGCCCGCCGCCCGGCCGGGGCCGGGTGGTGCTCGCCGGCGACGCGCTCTCGCTGATCAATCCGTTCACCGGCGAGGGGATCTTCTACGCCCTGCTCTCCGGAGCGCTGGCCGGCGCGGCGGCGGCCGGGGCCCCCGAGCAGGCCGCCCGCCGGTACGCCGCCGCGCTGCGCCGCCGCCTCGGCACCCACCTGCGGCACAGCTCGGTCGCGGCCTGGCTGGCCCGGCGCCGCCGGGTGGTCGACGCGGCGGTCCGCGCGGCCCGCCGCGACGACCGGGTCTACCGCAGCATCGTCGAGTTGGGGCTGGGTGACGGCCGGCTGGACACCCGCACGCTGGGCATGATCGGCATCGGTCTGCCGGCGTGGGAACGGGCTCCGGGGCCGTGATCGGCCCGGTGGGTCGCTACGCTGCAAGTGATGACGCTGCGGAACCTTATCTACTCGGTGTATGAGCGCCGGCTCACGGCGAAGCTCGCGGGCAAGCCGGTGCCCCGGCACGTCGGCGTGATGTGCGACGGCAACCGTCGCTGGGCCAAGGAGATGGGCTTCGTCGACCCGAACGACGGGCACCGGGTCGGCGCCGCCAAGATCAAGCACGTGCTGGGCTGGTGCGACCAGGCCGGCATCGCGCACGTCACGCTCTACCTGCTCGCCACCGACAACCTGCGCCGGCCGGCCAGCGAGCTCGACCCGCTGCTGGAGATCATCGAGCGCCTGGTGGTCGAGTTGGCCGAGGAGGGCAATCCCTGGCGGCTGCGCATGGTCGGCGCGCTCGACGTGCTTCCGGCGCAGACCGCCGCCTCGCTCAAGGCGGCCGAGGAACGCACCCGGGAGCGCAGCGGCGGGGCCGAGGTCAACATCGCGGTGGGCTACGGCGGCCGGCGCGAGATCACCGACGCGGTGCGCTCGCTGCTGCTGGAGCACGCCGCCGCCGGCGGCACCATCGAGGAACTGGCCGAGGTGCTGGACGTCGAGCACATCGCCGAGCACCTCTACACCCGCGGCCAGCCCGACCCCGACCTGGTCATTCGCACCAGCGGCGAGCAGCGGCTCTCCGACTTCATGCTCTGGCAGTCGGCGCACTCCGAGTTCTACTTCTGCGAACTCAACTGGCCCGACTTCCGGCACATCGACTTCCTCCGCGCCCTGCGCTCGTACGCCAACCGCCAGCGCCGCTACGGCGCCTGACCCTCCGCGCGCCCGGCCCCGCCGGTGGACGGCGGGGTGCGGTCAGGCCAGGTGGTGGGCGGCCTGGGTGAGGAAGTCGCCGAGGGCGGCGGGGGAGTCGATGGTGAGGTCGGCGGCGGAGGCGACCTCGTCCCCGGTCTCCGGGTTGGCGACGGCGACGCAGACGGCGAAGAACGCCGGATCGGCGGCGCTGCGGGCGCGCAGCGCCGCGAAGGCCTTGATGTCGGAGACGTCGTCGCCGAAGTACCAGGCCGCCCCGGCATCCCGGACCACCTCGCCGATCACCATGCCCTTGTCCCGGTCGACCGGGGGCTTGAGCTCGAGCACCATCCGCCCGGCCTGCATCCGCAGCCCGAGCCGCTCGGCCTGGGCCCGGCCCCACTCCTCCACGACGGCGGCGAGCTGGGGCGCGGTGCGGTAGTGCAGCGCCACGGAGAGGCGCTTGTACTCGACCAGGGCGCCCGGCGGCAGCTCGGCCCGGGCCTGGTCGGCCAGCTCCGCCATGGTCGGCACCCAGGGCAGCGCGGCGGGCTCGGTCACCGTCCCACCGCCGGAGTGGCTGTGCTCCAGCCCGTAGAGGCCGTACAGGTCTACGCCGGTGAGCCCGCCGAAGTGGTCGCGGAGGAACTCCACCGGGCGGGCGGAGACGATCGCGATCCGCCGGACCGCCGGCGCGATCGCCTCGATCGCCTCGATCACCTTCGGCGCCGGCCGCACCGCGGTCGGGTCGTCGCCCACCGGGGCGAGGGTTCCGTCGAAGTCGAAGAAGAGCACGGTCTCGGCCGCCCGGGGGGCGGTCGTCCGCCACGCCTGGTCGACGTCCAACGGGGTCCTCGGCTGCTGGTTGCCCAGATTCAACGGCGGCACGCGCGACAGCGTACCCCGGCTCCGAGGGGTCATTCCTCGGCCGGAACGGCGGCCTGGCGCGATTCAGCTCAGCCTTCGGCGGCTCCCCGTCCCCGGCGCCCGAACGGCACCACGGCCGCCTCCTGGCCGTGGCTGAGCAGGTAGCCCTCCACGAAGCCGGTGTTGCGGTCGCCGGTGTGTGCCTCGATCTCGTTGAGTCGCGCCACCATGAACTCGGTGAGCGCGCTGACCCGGTCGTTCAGCCGGTCGTGCAGCTCGGCGACGACGGCCAGGATGACCGCGGTGCCGGCGGTGGTGAGCGCGAAGAGATTGACGAGCAGGGGAAGCTGCCCGCCGTCGACCGCGAGGGTCACCGCGTTCCCGGTCGCGCACAGTGTCAACGACACGGTGGCCACTACGACTGCCAACCATTTCAGGGTCATGGACAGACCCCTCCTTCTGTCCCGCAGGGCTGGGTTCGGCCTTGTCCCGTCCCCCCGCCGACGACGAGCCCAAGCAGTACGAATAGGGACGCTAGCGCGCCCGTTCCGGCCCCGGAGCGAAACGAATGAGTCTGACCTGCTGTTCTTTCGCCATCTGAGGAACTAGCCGACTTGTTTACCTCGTTTTCGGACATCGACCGGAAGGGTCGGCCGGTATGCGAGGTAACGAATGGTTTCCCGAATGTGGAACTTCTCCGCGTCGGAGACGTTGGGGTCGACCAGCCGGCGCAGCAACGCCTCGACGTCCGGGTCCATCGGCGGCGGGGTCGGGGTGCTGCGCGGGCGGGCGGCGCGGTCCCAGCCGAGCGCGGCGAAGGCGGTGGCCGGATCGAGGCCCAGCCCCTCGCAGAACGCCACCACGCGTTCCGCCTCCGGGTCGCTGGCCCAGTCGCCGCGCACCCACCGGTTGATGGTCTGCCGGGAGACTCCGGTGCGTCGGGAGACCTCGGTGCCGCTCCAGGCCCGGGTGGCCCGCGCCTCGTCGAGTGCGCGGCGGACGAAGGTGGCGAAGGCGATCTTCCGTGCGTTGGCCGTCTCGGTCACCTCGTGACGGTACGGCGAGTTCGCCGCCGGCGGGCGACCCGGCGCGCTCCTGTCACGCGGACGTGACGGGATCTTCAGGTTTCCGGTTAACGATCCAGCGCCGTTCTTGAGGGGTGTCACGCGGGCAGAATAGATGACCGTAGGTGCGGGGGTAACCGGACGAAAAGCTGATACTGTCACGCTCATGAGACAACCTACGGTGTGTCACGTGCTTGAGACGATCAGTGCTCACATGCGTCACGCCCCCGGCGCGAGGGGGGTGTGGTGACCGAGCTCGCTACCCGCGCCCAGGCCTTCGCCCTGATCGCCGACGGGGTGGCCGCGGGCCTGAGCGCGCCGTGGCGCCTCTACCTCGCCCGGGGCTGCCGGTTTCTCTCCCTCAGCGTCGCCGACCGGGCCGAGTGGAACGCCTGGCGTACCCACCTCGGCTGCCCGGAACTCAGCGTGCGGGTGTACGACGCCGGGGGCGAGATCCGCCGCTCGTCGGTGGCCGAGGTGGTCCTCGACGGCTGCCGGATCAGCGTCGAACTGGTCGAGGAGGTCAGCACGGACGACCTCGACCGGCTCCTGGTCGCCGATCCCGCCTCGGTAGAGCCGGAGGAGCGATGACCCGGTACGCGCGGCCGGCCGGAGCCGCCCGATGAGCCCCTTCCTCGCGGTCTTCCTCGTCCTCCTGCTCGGCTCGACGAGCTACGCGGCCGGGCGGCTGCACGGTCAGCTCAGCTACCGGATCGGCTACCGGTTCGGCTACCGGCAGGGCTACTTCGACGGCGACCGGGGCGCCTGGAACCGGCGTCGCCGCGACGCCCAGGCGGCCATCGCCTCCGCGCTGTCGACCCCGCCGCCGACACCGCCGCCGACCACCCGGGTCAGCGCCACGGTGGTCCGTCCCGGCACCACGTACACCGGCTCGTCGTTCACGGCGCCGGCCGCTCCGGTCACCGGGCGGCACCCGACCGGCACCCTCGTCCGACGGACCGGCTGAGCCCGGTCGACGGGGCACCCGAGAGCCCCGCCGGCCGGACCCAGGGCACGGTGCGTCGTCCGCGGCGGACACGCACCGTCGGGGCCACGTCAGACCGGTGACGGTGGTCCCGCCGGCCGGGATGCGCGCAGGGGGCATGCATCCCGGCCGGTTCCGCCGTGCTCCGGCGCCCGCGCCGCGCTGCCGTCGGCGCCCGCTCGCCCGGGTCGGCCCGCCGTGCCGCTGTGCGCCCGGGGTCACACGTCGTTGACGGGAGCGTTACCAGAGATCCACGATCGCCCCCTAGCCGGGACGGTCGCACGCCGCTAGCGTCTAGGCATGGCACGGGGTTGTCCCGGGCCAGCCGGCCCGCCCGGACCTGCGACCTCGCACACGGGGCCCGCATCCGACCCCGTGTCCCCGGGCACCGGACGAGGCGGAACGCGGGTGGCCGGGTGCCCATCCGCCGGAGCAGGCCTGTGACGACTCGCCGTACCACCGCCGGTGCCGACCAGACCCCGGCCGCGACTGCCACGACCCGCCGCGCCACCCGGAGCCGCCGCACGGCGGCCGCCGCGCCGGCCGACCCCGAGGAGCCCCGACCAGCAGGCCAGGCCTTCGTCCTGGACACCTCGGTGCTGCTCTCCGACCCGGCGGCCTTCCACCGGTTCGCCGAGCACGAGGTGGTGCTGCCGCTCGTGGTCATCTCCGAGCTGGAGGGCAAGCGGCACCATCCCGAGCTGGGCTGGTTCGCCCGGCAGTCGCTGCGCATGCTGGACGAGCTGCGGGTGCGGCACGGCCGGCTGGACCGGCCGGTGCCCGCCAACGACGCCGGCGGCACGCTGCGGGTCGAGCTGAACCACACCGACGACGGCGTGCTGCCGCCCGGTTTCCGCACCGAGAGCAACGACGCCCGGATCCTCTCCGTGGCGCTGAACCTGGCCGCGGAGGGGCGCGAGGTCACCCTGGTCAGCAAGGACATGCCGCTGCGGGTCAAGGCCGCCTCGGTCGGCCTGCACGCCGACGAGTACCGGCACGGCCAGGCCAGCGACCCCACCTGGACCGGGATGTCCGAACTGGAGCTGGCCGAGGAGGAGATCGGCCGGCTCTACGCCGGTGAGGTGCTCGACCTGGACGCCGCCGCCGGCCTGCCCTGCCACACCGGCCTGGTGCTGCACTCCGCGCGGGGCTCGGCGCTCGGCCGGGTGCTGCCCGACAAGACCGTACGGCTGGTCCGCGGCGACCGGGAGGCGTTCGGCGTGCACGGCCGTTCGGCCGAGCAGCGGATCGCCCTCGACCTGCTGCTCGACGAGTCGATCGGGATCGTCTCATTGGGCGGCCGGGCCGGCACCGGCAAGTCGGCGCTCGCCCTCTGCGCCGGGTTGGAGGCGGTGATGGAGCGCCGCCGGCACAAGAAGGTGATCGTCTTCCGGCCGCTCTACGCCGTCGGCGGCCAGGAGCTGGGCTACCTGCCCGGCTCGGAGTCGGAGAAGATGTCGCCCTGGGCGCAGGCGGTCTTCGACACCCTCGGCGCGGTGGTGCACGAGAACGTGCTGGAGGAGGTCACCTCGCGCGGCCTGCTGGAGGTGCTGCCGCTGACCCACATCCGGGGCCGCAGCCTGCACGACGCCTTCGTGATCGTGGACGAGGCGCAGTCGCTCGAGCGCGGGGTGCTGCTGACCGTGCTGTCCCGGATCGGCCAGGGGTCGCGGGTGGTGCTCACCCACGACGTCGCCCAGCGGGACAACCTCCGGGTCGGCCGGCACGACGGGGTGACCGCGGTCATCGAGGCGTTGAAGGGGCATCCGCTCTTCGCCCACGTCACGCTCAGCCGTTCGGAGCGTTCTCCGATTGCCGCGATGGTGACGGATCTGCTGGAAGACATCCCCACCTGATGACCGTTTCGTAGTACCTTGTCCGCATTATTTTAGTGGCGCAAGTCACAATCGGGGCTCTTGGTTTCCCATCAGCCTCACTGTGCGCGATCGTGTCCCACGAGCGCCCACGCACCGGAAAGATCGTTGGTGATCGTTCGTCACACGGCGGACGGCCCCGGCGGTGCGGCCCGGCGAGCCGGTTGCCACCGGCGCAGGGCCGCCGGCGCTCACGGCGTGGACCGCCCGAGCAGGGCGACTTCGTGCCGTGTCCTTGCACCCGACGAAGGGACCACTTCGTGAGTCGGCTGTGGAGCCGGTTCGGCGCCCGCACGGCCGCTGTCGCGCTGCTTTCCGTGGGCGTTGCCGGCGGTTTCTACCTGGGCGAAGACCGGGAGATCCAGCAGCAGGGCCTGACCGCGCAGGCCGGAGCCGCGGTCGAGCAGGCCGAGTTCGACTACCAGCGCGAGCGGCAGGCCGCCCACCAGATGCAGTCCGCCAAGCAGCGGGCCGCCGAGTACCAGGCCAAGCTGCGGGCCGCCGCGGCCGCCAAGGAGGCCGCCGAGCGGGCCCGCGAGGCCGAGGCCGCCGCGGCGTCCCGGAAGAAGGCCCGGGAGGAGGCCGCCCGCGAGGCGGCGGAGTCCAAGCCGTACGACGGGCCGATCCCGGCGTCCTGCGCGGAGTTCAGCGGCAACCGCGAGGTCGGGTGCGCGCTGATGCTCCAGGCGGGCTTCGAGATCGACCAGTTCCCCTGCCTGAACAAGCTCTGGGACAAGGAGAGCGGCTGGAACCACAAGGCCCGCAACTCCTCCTCCGGGGCGTACGGCATCCCCCAGGCACTGCCGGGGAGCAAGATGGGCTCGGTCGCCGACGACTGGCAGACCAACCCGGCCACCCAGATCAAGTGGGGTCTCGGCTACATCGAGGGCCGTTACGGCACCCCGTGCAAGGCGTGGGCGCACTCACAGGACGTGGGCTGGTACTGATCGACCGCGGTCGGCGGGGCGGGTGGCCTACCACCCGCCCCGCCGCCGTTTCCCGCCCGCGGGGTGGGCCGCGAGTGGCGGCGGCCGGCGATTGCTGATAGCCATTGGAGGGTGACCCTGCTCCCCGGAAGCGGCGACCCGCACCGGTTCGGCACCGAGGCGTTCTACGCCGCGCTCGGCCGGGCCTTCGTCGCCATGTGCGCGGTGGTGCCGTTCCTCTTCCTCGTCGAGGCCGCCGATCAGGGGCTGGCCTTCGGGCTCGACGCCGCCGCCGGCATCATCCCGCACCGCATCGACGGGCTGGACGGGGTCTTCTTCTCGCCGTTCCTGCACCACGGCTTCGACCACCTCTACAGCAACAGCATCCCGCTGATCCTGCTCGGCACGTTCGTGCTCGCCGCGGGGGCCCGCCGGTTCCTCTGGTCCACTCTGGTGATCGTGCTGGTCAGCGGGCTCGGGGTGTGGTTCACCGGCTCGTCCGACTCGGTGGTGGTGGGCGCCAGCGGGGTGATCTTCGGCTACCTGGGCATCCTGCTCACCCGGGGCATCGTCGAACGCAGCTGGTGGAACTTCGCGGTCTTCCTGCTGGTCGGCCTCCTCTACGGCTGGCAGCTGGTCGGCATCCTCCCGACCGACGAGCGGATCTCCTGGCAGGGCCACCTGTTCGGGCTGCTCGGCGGGGTGGTGGCCGCGATCGTCTTCCGGCGCCGCCGCCCCGACCTGGGCGGCCCGTACCACTCCGAGTCCTCGCTCACCCTGCCCTGAGCCGTCCGCCAAGCGCGATCCGCGCGGCGGGTGGGACGTGCTTGCCCGGATCCGCCGGCGGCCCTACGGTCGGGATCAGCACGCGTAGATCCGTGAGCGGAAAGCGACGGTACGCCCATGCGCGAGGTCGATGTCGCGGTGATCGGGGCCGGTCCGGCCGGTCTCTTCGCGGCCTACTACGCCGGCTTCCGCGGGCTCTCCGTGGCGGTGGTCGACGCGCTGCCCGAGCCCGGCGGCCAGATCACCGCCATGTACCCGGAGAAGTTGATCTACGACGTCGCCGGCTTTCCGGTGGTCAAGGGGCGTGACCTGGTGGCCAACCTGGTCGCCCAGGCCGCCCCGTTCGACCCGCTCTACCTGCTCGGCACCCGGGCCGAGAAGCTCAGCTACGCCGGTGAGCGCCCGGTGCTCGGCCTGGCCGGCGGCGAGCAGCTGAGCTGCGGCGCGGTCCTCATCACCGGCGGGCTGGGCAGCTTCACGCCTCGCCCGCTGCCGGTCGCCGAGCACTTCGTCGGCGCCGGGATCGTCTACTTCGTACCGCAGCCGGCCGAGCTGACCGGTCGCGACGTGCTGATCGTCGGCGGCGGTGATTCGGCCTTCGACTGGGCGTCGACCCTCCAGCCGCTGGCCCGGTCGGTGACCCTGGTGCACCGCCGGGAGAAGTTCCGGGCGCACGCCGGCACGGTCGCCCGGGTGCTGGCGCTGCCGGTCCGGGTGGTGGTCAACGCCGAGGTGACCCGGCTGCACGGCGACGGCGTGGTGACCGGCGCCGAGATCACCGTACGTGGCGGCGCCGCGGAGACCCTGCCGGTCGACGTCGTGATCGCCGCGCTGGGCTTCACCGCCGACCTCGGGCCGCTCGCCGAGTGGGGGCTGCGGCTGGACCGCCGGCACATCGTGGTCGACAGCGCGATGGCGACGAACCTGCCCCGGGTCTTCGCGGCCGGCGACATCACCGAGTACCCGGGCAAGGTGCGGCTGATCGCGACCGGTTTCGGGGAGGCCGCCACCGCGGTGAACAACGCCGCGGTGGTCATCGACCCGAGCGCGCACCTCTTCCCCGGGCACTCCTCCGACGGCACCTGAGGCCGACGGCCGGGTTCAGCGTGGCAGCCCGATCAGGTCGGCCATCAGGGCGATCTGGTGGTGGAAGTAGTCGTCCCGGTGCGGCAGCGTGCGGTTGATCCGGCCGAACAGCTCGAAGCTGATCAGCCCGAAGAGCTGGGTCCAGCCGGCCATGCCCCGGGCCAGCAGCGCCTCGGGCAGGTCGCCGCCCAGCAGCGCGGCCATCTCCGCCAGGTCGGCGCGGAGCGGGCCGGCCGGCTCGGTGGCCGGCGGCGGATCGATCCGGCCGGCGGCGCACCCGTCCCGGAGGATGCCGACCAGGGTCAGCGGTGGCCGCTGGGCCGGCCCGACGGTGTCGTCCGGGGCGGCGTAGCCGGGCACCGGGCTGCCGTAGAGCAGCGCGTACTCGGCGGGGTGGGCGAGCGCCCAGCCGCGGGCCGCCCGGCAGGCCGCATGCCAGCGCCCGCGCAGGTCGAGGCGGTCGCAGCCGGCGTCCGCCGCCTCCACCGCGGCGCCGAGCGCGTCGTACGCCTCGATGATCAGCGCGGTGAGCAGCTCGTCGCGGCTGGGGAAGTAGCGGTAGATCGCCGACGACACCATGCCCATGTCGCGGGCCACCGCCCGCAGCGAGAGGTTGGCGCCGTCGGTGGCCAGGTGCCGCCGGGCCACCGCCTTGATCTCGTCGATCATCTCGGCGCGGACCCGGGCACGGATCGAGGAAGCGGGCATGGGACCACTCTGCCACGAATCGGAGCGGCAATCAAAATAGAGAGCACTGCTCTTGACCAAGCATGGGGTGAGCGGTCATGCTGGTGGCGGCAAGCGAGAGCGGTGCTCTCGGTTCGTATCCCCGCTTTGAAAGGCATCCCCATGTCGCTGCACGTGATCGTCGGCTCCGGTCCGGTCGGTACGGCCACCGCCCGTCTCCTCGCCGAGCGGGGTGAGCGCGTCCGGGTGGTCACCCGCCGGGGCGCCGGGCCGGAACACCCCGCGGTCGAGCGGGTCGCCGCCGACGCCGCCGACGCCGACCGGCTCACCGCGCTCGTCGAGGGCGCGGACGCGCTGTACAACTGCGCAAACCCGGCATACCACCGGTGGGCCACCGACTGGCCGCCGCTGGCCGGCGCGCTGCTCACCGCCGCCGAGCGGACCGGCGCGGTGCTCGCCACCGTCGGCAACCTCTACGGCTACGGGCCGGTCGACGCCCCGATGACCGAGCGCACCCCGCTCGCGGCCACCGGCACCAAAGGCCGCGTGCGCAACCGGATGTGGGCCGACGCGCTGGCCGCCCACCGGGCCGGCCGGGCCCGGGTCACCGAGGTGCGCGGCTCCGACTATCTCGGCGCCGACGGCATGTCCCTGGCGATGCTGGTGCTGCCCCGGGTGATCGCCGGGCAGCGGGTCTTCCTCCCGGTCGACTGGGACGCCCCGCACACCTGGACGTACATCCCGGACGTCGCCCGGACCCTCGTCGCCGCCGCCGCCGACGCCCGCGCCTGGGGTCGGGCCTGGCACGTGCCCAGCGCGCCCGCCGCCGCCATGCGGGAGCTGGCCACCCGCGCGGCGGCGCTGGTCGGCGCACCCGCGCCGAAGCTGACCCGGATGCCCTACCCGGTGCTCTGGCTCGGCGGCCTGGCCAACCCGTTCGCCCGGGAGCTGCGCGAGACCGCCTACCAGTTCGACCGGCCGTTCCTGATGGACTCGACCGCCGCCACCGCGACCCTCGGCGTCGAGCCGACCGCGCTGGACCGGGCGATCGAGGAGACGGTCGGAGCACTGCGCCGCTGATCCGCGCCGGGCTCACCCGCCGCGAGCCCGCCCGGGCTCAGCGGCGGGGCGCCGGGCCGAGCGCGGCCACCAGCACCGCCACCAGGGTCAGCGCGGCGCCGGTCAGGGTGGCCGGCCCCGGGTGCGACGCCTCGGTGGGCAGCAGCACGTCGAGCAGGACGGCCCCGACGACCTGCCCGGCGATGGTGGCCAGGCCGAGCAGCAGCACGCCGGTGAAGCGGACGATCGCGGCGGCGACCGCGATGAACACGATGCCGATCGGGCCACCCAGGTAGAGCCAGGGCTCGGCCGGGAACCCGCCGGCCGGTCGGCCGCGTACCGCCACGTCGACGGCGAGCGTGACGAGCAGGGCCAGCGTGCCGGCGGTGAAGTTGACCAGGGTGGCGGTCAGCGCGCTGCCGGTCGCCACCCGCACCCGGCCGTTGACCGCCTGCTGCCAGGCGATGCCCACCCCGGCCAGCAGCGGCAGCACGGCCAGCGCCAGTGCGGCCGGGTCGCCGAACCGGTCGCCGACGGCGAGCAGGACGGCGACCACGGTCAGCCCGGCACCGGCCAGCCGCCGGCCGGTGATCGGCTGCCGGCCGGTCGGGCCGACCCCGGCCCGGTCCACGGCCAGGCTGCTGCCGGACTGGCCGGCGACCACCGCCACGGTGAAGACGGCCACGCCGAGGGCGCCGATGGTCAGGCCCTGGGTGGCCACCAGGAACGCGCCGCAGACCCCGCCCAGGCACTGCACCGGCCGCAGCTCGCCGGTGGCCAGCGCACGCCGCAGGGCGGCCAGCCCCCGCCGCGCACCCGGGGTGGCGGGGACCAGCACCAGCAGCACCAGCAGGCCCAGTCCGAAGGAGACCACCGCGGCGGCGATCCCGTCGGCCAGGCGTACGCCCAACTCGCCGTTGATCCGGGACTGCACGGCCACGGCGACCCCGGAGGCGGTCGCCAGTCCCACCCCGAGGATCCGGCGGCTCGCCGGCAGGACGGGTCGGACCGTCGTCCCGGCGGCGCTCACTCCTGCTCGGCCAGCGGGCGGCCGTCGAAGTCGACGGCCGAGTAGAGCGCCAGCTTCTCCAGCCGGTGGTACGAGTCGATCACCCGGATGGTGCCGCTCTTCGAGCGCATCACGATCGACTGGGTGTACGCCCCGCCCGCCCGGTAGCGCACCCCGCGCAGCAGGTCGCCGGAGGTGACCCCGGTGGCCACGAAGAAGCAGTTGTCCCCGGTGACCAGGTCGTCGGTGGTGAGCACCCGGTCCAGGTCGTGCCCGGCCGCGAGCGCCTTCTCCCGCTCCTCGTCGTCGCGCGGCCAGAGCTTGGCCTGCATCATCCCGCCCATGCACTTGAGCGCGCAGGCGGCGGTGATCCCCTCGGGCGTACCGCCGATGCCCATCAGCACGTCGACGTCGGACTCGCCGCGGGCGGCGGCGATGGCGCCCGCGATGTCGCCGTCGGAGATGAACCGGATGCCGGCGCCGGCCCGGCGGATCTGCGCGACCAGGTCGTCGTGCCGGGACCGGTCGAGGACGCAGACGGTGACCTCGGAGATGTCGGTCCCCTTGACCTTGGCGATCCGGCGCAGGTTCTCGGCCACCCCGGCGTTGATGTCCACCACGTCGGCGTAGACCGGGCCGACGGCGAGCTTCTCCATGTAGAAGACCGCGCTGGGGTCGAACATCGCGCCCCGCTCGGCGACCGCGAGCACGGCCAGGGCGTTGGGCATGCCCTTGCTCATCAGGGTGGTGCCGTCGATCGGGTCGACCGCGACGTCCACCTCCGGGCCGCTGCCGTCGCCGACCTCCTCGCCGTTGAACAGCATCGGCGCGTTGTCCTTCTCGCCCTCGCCGATCACCACGACCCCCCGCATCGGGATCGAGTTGATCAGCTTGCGCATCGCGTCGACGGCGGCCCCGTCGCCGCCCTCCTTGTCGCCCCGACCGACCCACCGGCCGGCGGCCATCGCCGCGGCCTCGGTGACCCGGACCAGGTCGAGGGCAAGGTTGCGGTCGAGATCCTGTGGGATCCGTGTCCTGGTGTTCGTCATGACGGCTCCTCCTCGCGACGGTGCGGGGTGGGTCGGCAGCGTTCGGTGTCGCCGCTGTCGGTTTGTCGCTGATCCTCACACGATGGCCGACCCGGCGCCGGGGCGGGGCGGTGATGGCCCGGATACCGCCGGTCGGGCGGTGCGGGAAGATGGCGGGGTGGAACCCGCACAGCCTGCCGACCGCGTACCCGCCGACTCGACCCCGCCGGACGGCCAGCCGCCGGTACCGGAGGGCGGCCGACCCCCCGCCGCCGCCCCGGCCGGCGAGCCGGCTCTGGTCGAGCCGGGCCCGGCCGCCCCCGTACCGCAGGGAGAGCCGGCAGCCGGCCCCGGCGCGCCGACCGTCGGCGCCGCGGAGACCGGGGAGGTTCCCGCCCCGCCGCCCCGGGTGGACGCGGGCAAGTCGGAACGCTCGCCCAAGGACATGGCGATCTCGCTGCTGGTGCTGCTGATCCCGATCGCCCTGCTGCTCGCCTTCTACCGGGGTTTCCTCGGCGGCGACGAGCCGGTCACGGTCGACCCGGCGCCGGCCATCGAGTCGGCCCGGGCGGCCAACGCGTTCCCGGTGGCCGTCCCGGCCGACCTCGGCGACGGCTGGCGTACGGTCAGCGCCAACTTCCAGACCGTCGAGGGCGGCGGGTCGACCCTGCGCCTGGGCTACCTCACCCCGGAGGGGCGGGGCGCCCAGCTGGTGCAGAGCAGCGTGCCCGCGGAGCGGCTGCTGCCGACCGAGCTGACCGAGCAGGGGCAGCCGCAGGGGCAGACCGACCTGGGCGGGCGCACCTGGCAGCGGTACACCGCCCGGGGCAACGAGCAGGCGCTGGTGCTGCTGGAGCCGACCCGGACGGTGATCGTGGTCGGCGACGCGCGGGACAACGAGCTGCGGCACCTCGCCACCTCGCTGCGCTGACCCGCCGTCACCACGGCCGGGGATGTCGGTCGGGTCGGATAGGCTGCCCCGGCTCACCGCCCCCGACTCCTGTCGGCCGGGCGAATCCGTTGTGTGAAAAGGAAATTCTGTGAACATTCGACGCTGGAGCGTCGGCGTGCTCGCCGCCACCCTGTTGGTCCCCGGCCTGGCCGCCTGCAAGTCGGAGGCCGCCGAGCCGGCCGCGGCCGGCGCTTCCGGGTCGGCCACCACCCCGGCCGACCCGAAGGAGGCACTGCTCGCCTCCACCCAGGAGATCAGCAAGGGCAACTTCACCTTCGCCATCGTCGGCCACCAGACGACCGGCAGGGGCCTGGTGCACAAGCCGAGCAACAGCGCCCAGCTCACGATGAAGTTCGACGACGGCACCGGCGACGTCTCGATGGACGTCGACTTCATCTACATCGAGAAGGAAAGCTGGGTCAAGCTGGACCTCGGCGGCAAGGTGTTCGAGGCCATGGGCGCCGACAAGAACAAGGGCAAGTACCAGCACCTCGACCAGTCCAAGATCGAGGGCGCCAAGGGGCTCCAGCTCAACGCCGAGAC
Source organism: Micromonospora sp. R311 (assembly GCF_056780015.1). Lineage (NCBI taxonomy): Bacteria > Bacillati > Actinomycetota > Actinomycetes > Micromonosporales > Micromonosporaceae > Micromonospora > Micromonospora sp. R311. The sequence goes on along the minus strand of NZ_JBSWCE010000013.1, from coordinate 7,258 downwards.
GCTCGACCCGTCCGACAGCGCGGCGCTGGTCAAGGGCGTCACCGAGGTGCAGCGCACCGGTGAGGGCAGCTACTCCGGCAAGATCGACATCACCGGTGCCACCGAGTCGGCCGCGCTGGACGAGGAGATCGTCAAGGCCCTCGCCGCGCAGGCCAAGGCCCTGCCCTTCACGGCCAAGGTCGACCCGCAGGGCCGGCTCACCGAGATCGCCGTCGCCGTCCCGGCCGCCGGTGACGCCGAGGCCCACGAGGTGAAGATCACGTACGCCGACTACGGCAAGGCCGCCGCCGCGCAGAAGCCGCCGGCGAGCAAGGTGGTCGAGGCCTCCGAGCAGACGTACGAGATGTTCAAGTAGGTCCTACGACGGGGAACGGGGCGGCCGCGGCCGCCCCGTTCTCGCGTTCCGGAGGCCGTTTCCGCAGGTTGGGAGCGGACGGGTGGCGCGCCCGGCACGGCGGCGCGGCTTCCGCCCCGGGTCACCCGGCCGGGACAACCGGACAGACCGGTGATTGTGCGACGCGACGGCAGGGAACAGGAGAGGAGCGGACCCGGCCGACACGGGCGGCTCGGGGCCCGCGCGACGCAGCCGGCCGTGGTGCTGCGCCGCCCGGTTTCCGGCCGCCGCCAGGTGCGTCGGGTGACCCCCTTGGGAGACACAGATGACTGTTCGACGACTGAGCGCCGGTCTGGTGACCGCCGCGTTGTTCACTCCCGGTCTCGCCGCCTGCAACGCCACCGGGACCCCTTCGGCGGGCTCGTCCGCCACCCCGACCGTGTCGGCGTCCGGCACCGCCTCCGGCGCCGCGTCCCCGGTGCCCGGTGACGCCAAGCAGGCGCTGCTCGACTCCACCCGCGAGATCAGCAACGGCAACTTCCGGTTCAGCATGTCCGGCGCCGGGTCCACCGCCGAGGGGCAGGTGCACGAGCCGAGCCAGAGCGCCGAGATGCGGGTGACCGTCGGCGCGCCGACCGACGACCTGTTCATGAAGCTGGATCTCATCCACGCCCGGCCGGACAGCTGGGTCAAGCTGGAGCTGGGTGGCAAGACCGCCGGCAGCCTGCCGGCCGTGCAGAAGCTCAACCTCGGCAAGTACCAGCACCTCGACCAGACCCGGATCAGGGGCAACCGGAACCTCGGCTTCGATTTCGACAAGCTCGACCCGGCCGGCAGCGAGGTGCTCACCCAGGGCATCACCGAGGTACGGCAGACCGGCGAGGGCAGCTACGCCGGCACCATCGACGTGTCGAAGGCCGCCGAGGCCGGGTCCATCGACCCCGCGGTGATCACCGCGCTCGGCGCGCAGGCGCAGTCGGTGCCGTTCACCGCGAAGCTCGACCCGCAGGGGCGGCTCAGCGAGCTGGTGATCCAGCTCCCGGCCGCCGGCCAGAGCACGGCGCAGGACATCCGGATCACGTACTCCGACTACGGCAACGCCGCCGCCGCCCAGAAGCCCCCGGCGGACCAGGTGGTCGAGGCCCCGCCGGAGCTCTACAACCTCTTCAACTGAGCCACTCCGCTCTGACGGTCATGCGGTTGTGGTGGGCGACGGCCGGCGCGAAGCGTCCCGTACCGTCCACCACAACCGCATGACCTGCGGGTCAGGAGGTGGCGTCCTGGCGGGCGGCGTCGATGCGGGCCCGGGCGCCGTCGAGCCAGCGCTGGCAGATCACCGCGAGCGCCTCGCCGCGCTCCCAGAGCGCCAGCGACTCCTCCAGCGACGTGCCGCCGGCCTCCAGCCGCTCGACCACCGACGCCAGCTCGGCGCGGGCCTGCTCGTAGCTGAGCCGCTCGTCGTTCTTCTCGTCAGTCATCGCTGCCATCCCACCACATCGCGCCTCCGACCCCGGTTCACCCGTCGACCGTGGCGGCCAGCTCGCCCTCGGCCAGTCGCACCCGCAGCGGGTCACCCTTGCCCACCTCGGACGCGGCCCGCACCACGTGGCCGTCGGCGCGCTGCACGATCGCGTACCCCCGGTCGAGCGTGGCGGCCGGGGAGAGCGCGCGCAGCCGGGCCAGGGTGTGCCGCAGGTCCTCGCCGGCCGCGCCGAGGCGGTGGTCCAGGCAGCGCCCGGCCCGCTGGCGCAGCGCGGTCAGGTCGGTGGCCCGCTGGTCGACCATCACCTGGGGCCGGGCCAGCACCGGGCGGGAGCGGAGCAGGTCCAGCCGGTGCTGCTCCCGGTCGACCAGGTTGCGGACGGCCCGCTCCAGCCTCGACCGGGCCTGGCCGATGAGGCGTACCTCCTCGGCCAGGTCGGGCACGATCCGCTTGGCCGCGTCGGTGGGCGTCGAGGCGCGCAGGTCGGCGACGTAGTCGACCAGCGGCGCGTCCGTCTCGTGCCCGATCGCGCTGACCACCGGCGTACGGCAGGCGAAGACCGCCCGGCAGAGCGCCTCGTCGGAGAAGGGGAGCAGGTCCTCGATGCTGCCGCCGCCCCGGGCGATGATGATCACGTCGATGCTCGGATCGGCGTCCAGCACCTTGAGCGCGTCGACGATCTGCGGCACGGCGCTCGGCCCCTGCACCGCCACGTTGACGGTGCGGAACTCCACCGCCGGCCAGCGCCGGCGGGCGTTGGTCAGCACGTCGCGCTCGGCCGCCGACGCCCGGCCGGTGATCAGGCCGATCCGGTTGGGCAGGAACGGCGGGCGGCGCTTGCGGGCCCGGTCGAAGAGCCCCTCGGCGGCGAGCAGCTTCTTGAGCTTCTCCAGCCGGGCCAGCAGCTCACCCAGGCCGACCTGGCGGATCTCGTCGGCGCGCAGGCTCAGCGTGCCCCGGGCGGCGTAGAACTCGGGCTTGGCGTGCAGCACCACCCGGGCGCCCTCGCGCAGCTCGGGCGCGCCGGCGTCCAGCACGTCGCGGTTGGTGGTGACGGTCAGGCTCAGGTCGGCCGACGGGTCGCGCAGGGTGAGGAAGACCGTGGTGGCACCCGGGCGGCGGCTGATCTGGGCCACCTGCCCGTCCACCCACACCCAGCCGAGCCGGGAGATCCACGCGCTGACCTTCTGGCTCACCACCCGGACCGGCCACGGCTCCTCGGACGTGCTCCGCCCCACCTCGCCCGTACTCACCCGCCCACCCTACGGCCCACCCCCGACGGGGCCTTCGTCGATCATGGGGTTGACGGCGATGTCGATCTCGAAGAGTGCCGCCAACCCATGATCGACCCGGCGCACCTCGTGCACCTCGGCCAGGATGGCGCCGGCCCGGGCCATCAGCTCGAACGCGTCCGGCGGCGGCTGTGGTGACGGTCGCAGCCGCTGTGGGTCTCCGGGCCGGCACGTACGATGGGCGGGTGACTCAGGCTGAAGCGACTTCCCGGACCGGCAAGCGCGTGCTCCTGGCCAAGCCCCGCGGCTACTGCGCGGGGGTCGACCGCGCGGTGCAGACCGTCGAGGAGGCGCTCAAGCTCTACGGCGCCCCGATCTACGTGCGCAAGCAGATCGTGCACAACAAGCACGTGGTGCGCACCCTGGAGGCCAAGGGCGCGATCTTCGTGGAGGAGAACGAGGAGGTGCCGGAGGGCGCCACCGTCATCTTCTCCGCGCACGGCGTGGCCCCCGAGGTCTACGAGCAGGCGAAGGCGCGCTCCCTGAAGGCGATCGACGCGACCTGCCCGCTGGTGACGAAGGTGCACCAGGAGGCCAAGCGGTTCGCCGCCGAGGACTACGACATCCTGCTGATCGGCCACGAGGGGCACGAGGAGGTCATCGGCACCTCCGGCGAGGCCCCGGAGCACATCCAGCTGGTGGACGGCCCGGCCGGTGCCGACAAGATCACCGTCCGCGACCCGAGCAAGGTCGTCTGGCTCTCCCAGACCACGCTCTCGGTCGACGAGACCCTGGAGACGGTGGCCCGGCTCAAGCAGCGGCTGCCGTTGCTCCAGTCGCCGCCGAGCGACGACATCTGCTACGCCACCTCCAACCGCCAGCACGTGGTCAAGGAGATCGCCCCGGACTGCGACGTGGTGATCGTGGTCGGCTCGCGCAACTCCTCCAACTCGGTACGCCTCGTCGAGGTCGCCCTGGACGCCGGCGCGCGCGCCGGCCACCTGGTCGACTTCGCCGACGAGATCGACGACGCGTGGCTGGCCGGGGCCCGGACGGTCGGGCTGACCTCCGGCGCGAGCGTCCCCGACGAACTGGTCCAGGACGTGCTGGCCCACCTCGCGGCGCGCGGCTTCACCGACGTGGAGGAGGTGGTCACCGCCAACGAGCGGCTGACCTTCTCCCTGCCGCAGGAGCTCAAGCGCGACATGAAGGCCGCGGCGGCCCGCGGCTGACGCCGGTGGCCGAGGCGCCACCGGTGCCCGGTACGGGACGGGTCGGCCGGCTACCGGCCCGGCCCGGGAACGGTGGCCGGCGCCGGTGCGTCCGATACGGGTATGAGGACCTTTCGGCTCGCCCTCTCCGCGCTGGTCGTCTGCGTGGCGCTGAGCGCCTGCGGCGGCCAGGACGGCGGCGACGGCACCCCCACCCCCACTCCGACGGGAGCGCAGCCGGTGACCACCCCACCCCAGCCGGATCCGGCGAGCCCGAGCGGGTCGTCGAGCACTCGGGTCCCGGACGACCCGGTCGACCCGACGGTGCCCGACCCGCCGCCGCTGGGCACCACGCGCCCGGGCGGGCCGACCAAGCCGCCGCCGGCCGGTGACACCACGCTGACCGGCACGGTCACCGCCGGGGTGGAGCCCAACTGCCTGCTGCTCGACGGCTACCTGCTGATCGGCGGTCCGCGCGACGTGCTCACCGCCGGCGCGAAGGTGACCGTGACCGGCCGCGCCCAGCCCGGCATGATGACCACCTGCCAGCAGGGCACCCCCTTCGTGGTCGAATCCGCCCGTCGCGGCTGACCGGGCCGGTCAGTCCAGCGGCGCGCGGCGCGGGGGGACCTCGGCGTCGGGGCCGTCGAGCAGCTCCGGCGCCTGGGGCTGCCGGGGCGCCAGCTCGATCTGCGCCGGCGCGGTCAGCTCCTGGTCGGAGACCCCCAGCTCGGCGAGCTTGCGCGCGCTGACCAGCACCCGCGCCTCCAGCGACCCCACCGCCCGGTTGTACGCGGTGACCGCGCCGCTCAGCGAGGCGCCGAGCTTGCCGACGTGGTCGCCCAGTGTGGACAGCCGGCCGTAGAGCTCGCGGGCCAGCGAGTGCACCGCCACCGCGTTGCGGGCCAGCGCCTCCTGCCGCCACGAGTAGGCGACCGTACGCAGCAGCGCGACCAGGGTGGCCGGGGTGGCCAGCACCACGTTGCGGGCGAACGCGTGCTCCAGCAGCGTCGGGTCGCGCTGCAGCGCCACGTCGAGGAACGGGTCGGCCGGCACGAAGAGCACCACGAACTCCGGGGTGCTGTCGAACGCCGCCCAGTAGGACTTGGCGGCCAGCGCGTCGACGTGCCCCCGCAGGTGCTTAGCGTGCGCGTCGAGGTGGGTGTCGCGGCCGCGCTCGTCGCGCGCCTCCATCGCGGTCAGGTAGGCGTCGAAGGGCGCCTTGGCGTCCACCACCACGGACCGGCCGCCATGCAGCCGGACCACCAGGTCGGGACGGACCCCCTGGTGGTCGGTGGCGGCGGTGACCTGCTCGGCGAAGTCGCAGTGCTCCAGCATGCCGGCCGCCTCGACGATCCGGCGCAACTGGTGCTCGCCCCAGCGACCGCGCACCTGGGGCGCCCGCAGCGCCGCCACCAGCTGCTTGGTCTCGGTGCGCAGCTCGCCGGAGACGGTGCTCATCGCGCGGACCTGCTCGCGCAGCTCGGCGTAGGCGTCGACGCGGTCGCGCTCCAGCTCGGCGACCCGCTGCTCGTAGCGGCGCAGCGTGTCGTGCAGGGGTGCGACCGCCCGGGCGACCGCCTCCTGGGACTGGGCGGTGGCCTCGTAGCTCAACGCCCGCATGGACTGCTCCAGCCGGCCCTCGCCCTCGCGGGTGGCGCGCAGCGTGGCGTCCAGCCGGGCGATCTCTGCGGCGGCGCGGGACCGGGCGGCGAGCCAACCCAGGGCGCCGCCGGTGGCGAGGCAGACGACCACCACGGCCAGCGTCGAGAAGTCCACCACCGGAGCTTGCCAGACGAGTACGACTCAACCGGCGCGGGTACCTTCGTGCCATGGAACTTCTGCTGGTGGTGATCCTGGTGGCGTTGCTGCTGGGAGCGTTCCTGTGGTGGCGGCGGGAGACCGCGGCCCGCCAGGCGCGGGACCTGGCCGACGTGCGCGCCGACGCCCAGCGGTGGTACGAGCGGCTCGGCGGCCAGGTGATGAACCTGCACGGCGACGACCCGGCGGTCCGCCAGGCGCTGGTCGACGCCGGCGAGCGCTACAACGCCGCCGGCGGCCAGCTGGAGCAGGCCAGCACCGTCCAGCAGTACCGGCTGGCCCGGGAGACCGCGCTGGAAGGGCTCGCGTACGCGCGGGCGGCGCGGGTGGCGCTAGGCATCGACCCCGGCCCGGAGCTGCCCCCGCTGGCCGCCATGCAGGGCGCCGGGCAGCTCACCAAGGAACGCCAGGTCGACGTGCAGGGGCAGACGTTCAAGGCGGGCCCGCAGCCGGGCCGGGACACGCCCTACTACTACCCCGGCGGGCGGTTCCAGGGTCGCCCGGTGCCGGCGGGTTGGTACTCCACCCCGTGGTGGAAGACGGCGCTGGGCGCCGGCGCCGGCGTGCTCGGTGGCCTGCTGATCGCCGACGCGCTCTTCTCGCCGGCCTTCGCCGATCCGGGCTACGGCCACGAGGCGGGCTATGCCGATGGCGCCGACCACGGCGACCAGGGCGGTGACGCGGGCGGTGACGCCGGTGGCGACGTCGGCGCCGACCAGGCCGGTGACTTCGGCGGCGGTGACTTCGGCGGTGGAGATTTCGGCGGCGGTGACTTCGGGGGCGGCGACTTCTGAGCCTGCTGTCGCCTACCGGCTGATCCGCTGCCCGAGCCTACCGCTGGCCCTGCCGGCACCCCGTGCCTGAGCTGCCGGACCATGCTTGCGCCGGACCCTGCTTGCCCCGCGGTGCTTGCCCCGGACCGTGCCTGCCTCGGACCGTGCTTGCCTCGGACCGTGCTTGCGCCCGCGGTGCTTGCGCCCGGGGGGTGCGTGCGCCGGGCGGTGCATGTGCCCGGCGGCGGCTTGGCGGTTGCGCCGGCGGCGGTCTCGTGCGGTCGGCGGACCACATTCCCGACGAGCTTGATACCTGGGAGGCATAAATATGGATCTTGTGACGTGTCTGTGGGTGGTCGGGCGCGTCGTTTATGGGGCACGCCGTTGTCCTGCCTAGGTTCTGG
>NZ_JBSWCE010000012.1:0-174296 GCF_056780015.1 Micromonospora sp. R311 | reverse complement strand
ATGCTCAGCCTCGGCGGCCACCGACCCCAGCTACCCCACCGATGACCACCAACCCACACATCCGTCACAAGACCCATAAATATGACTCGGTGGTATCACGCTCGCCATGCTCAGCGTCGAGGCACCTCGCCGCCGGCGTCTGCCCGCCGTAGCGGAGCCCACCCATGACCGCGATCATCGGAACATGACGATCGCCGAGAGCTACGTCGAGTTCGGTACCCGGGAGGCGCGCGGGGTGTCGCCCGCGTACGAGCGCCTGTCCCTCGCGGTCTCCCGGGACGACGAGCTGCTCACCCTCGTCGAGACGCTCCCGCCGGGCAAGCGGCAGCCGAACCTGCTCTTCGGCGTCGTCCGGCTGCTCGGCGGGCCGGTCGACGACCCGGCCGGGTTCCGCGGCTTCACGGTGGCGAACTGGCCGGCGATCGAGGCGGAGCTGCGCACCCGGGCCGTCCAGACGAACGAGCCCGGGCGGTGTGCCGTCCTGCTGCCGGTGCTCGCCGCGCTGCCGCAGCCGCTCGCGCTGATTGAGGTGGGCGCGTCCGCCGGGCTCTGCCTCTACCCCGACCGGTACGCCTACCGCTACGGCGACCACCGGCTCGGCACGGGCGATCCGGTCCTCGACTGCGCGGCCACCGGCCTCGCGCCGCCGGACCGGCTACCCGAGGTGGTGTGGCGGGCCGGCCTGGATCTGAACCCGCTGCGGGTGACCGACCCGGCCGACGTCGCCTGGCTCGATGCCCTCATCTGGCCGGAGCAGACGCACCGCCGCGCCCGGCTGCGGGCGGCCGCCGCCGTCGCCGCGGCTGACCCGCCGCTGCTCGCCCGCGGCGACCTGGTGGACGACCTGCCGGCACTGGCCGCGCGGGCGCCGGCCGGCGCGACGCTGGTGGTCTTCCACACCTCCGTGCTCTATCAGGTGCCGGCGCCGCGCCGGGCGGCCTTCGCCGAGGTGGTACGCGGGCTGCCCGGACACTGGATCGCGAACGAGGCCCCGGACGTGCTGCCCCACGACGGGCTGCCGGAGCCGCCGGGCGAGGCGCTGTACAACGTGCTGTCGCTCGACGGGAAGCCGCTCGCCTGGACCCGCTCGCACGGGCAGGTGATGACCTGGTTCGGGTGATCGAGTCCAGCGTGGAGCGCCGCCCGTGACCCGGCCCGGGCGTCTGACCCCGCTCAGTCCCGCGCCCGTTCGTGGCAGAGCAGCACCACGCCGTTGCCGAAGGTGCGGGTGCCGACCAGCCGCAACGGGCGCCGGTCGCCCGAGGCCGGGAAGAGCTGCCGCCCCCGGCCGAGGATGACCGGGTGGACGTAGATCCGCCACTCGTCGATCAGGTCGTGGCGCAGGAAGGTGGCGATGAGGTCCGCCCCGCCGAGCGTGAGGTCGCCGCCCGGCTCGGCCTGCAGCCGCCGCACCTCCGCCGGCACGACCTCCCGGACCACCGTCGTGTTCCAGCCGGCATGCTCCAGCGTCCGCGAGTAGACGATCTTGGGCATGTCGCGCCAGATGCCGGCATACTCCTTCATCGGCCCGCTGCTCGCCGGATCCTGGTCGGCGGTCGGCCAGAACGCGGCCATCAGCTCGTGGGTCCGCCGGCCGTTGAGAAAGGCCCCCATGGTGCGCAGTTCGGCGTTGAAGTGGTTGTGCAGTTCGTCGTCGACCATGTGCCAGCTGAGGTCGCCGTCCGGACCCTCGAAGAACCCGTCCAGCGACACGCTCATGTGCACAATGATCTTCCGCATCGTCGGTGCTCCTTCGCGATCGGCTGCCGGTCAGCTCACAGCATTCCCGACCGGTGCGACAGCCGGCGGCACGTCGCGCATCCGGCGCAGCGGCGAGCAGACCACGAACAGCGACGCGCTCCAGGTGCCGAGCGTCACGTGCTGTCCTTGCTGTCGGGAGCCGGGCCAGCCTGCCGGCCCGCCCCGACCCGTGCCAGCCATTTCCGGCCGGGCCGGTACGGTCGGTGGGCCGCGGAGCCGCGGCGCCGACGGGAGGTCGCACGTGTCCATCGCCCTGTTCACCCTCGGCGGCACGATCGCGATGGGCGGGTTCGATCCGGGCCGGCCCGGGGTGGTCGCCCGGCTGACCGGAGCGGATCTCACCGCCGCCGTCCCCGGGCTCGCCGACCTCGACCCGCCGCTGGACGTGCGGGACACCCTCGCGGTGCCCAGCGCCCACCTGACGTACCGCCAACTGCTCGACCTGGTCGACGCCGCCGGCCGGGCGGTGGCCGCCGGCGCCACCGGCGTGGTGGTCACCCAGGGCACCGACACGCTGGAGGAGACGGCGTTCCTGGCCGACCTGGTCTGGCCGCACGACGCGCCGCTGGTCTTCACCGGCGCCATGCGCAACCCGACGCTGGCCGGCCCGGACGGGCCGGCGAACCTGCTGGCCGCGGCCCGGGTGGCGGCCGCACCGGTGGCCCGGGGCCTGGGCGTGCTGGTCGCCGTCAACGACGAGGTGCACGCCGCCCGCTGGGTACGCAAGACGCACAGCACCAGCCCGGCCACCTTCGCCTCGCCGAACACCGGCCCACTCGGGCACGTGATCGAGGGGCGGGTACGGCTGCTGGTCCGACCGGAGCGGCCGGCGCCGCTGCCGCCGGTCGACCCGGCCCGGCTGGACGGCACCCGGGTCGGCCTGCACACGGTGACCCTGGACGACGACGGGCTCCTCCTCGGCGGCGTCGCCGGCACCCACCACGGGCTGGTCGTCGCGGGCTTCGGCGTCGGGCACGTCCCCGCCACGCTCGCCCCGGCGCTGGGCGCGCTGGCCGGGCGGATCCCGGTGGTGCTCACCTCCCGCTCCGGGGCCGGTTCGGTGCTGCGCAACACCTACGGGGCGGTCGGTTCGGAGACCGACCTGCGGCGGCGGGGGCTGCTGGACGGCGGGCTGCTCGACCCGTACAAGGCGAAGGTGCTGCTCCGGCTGCTGCTCGCGGCGGGTGCGGGCCGGGACACCATCGCCGCCGCCCTGGCCCGGCACGGCTGACGGCGTCTCTAGACTGCCCCGGTGACCGGAGAGCGACGACCGTTGGCGGCCCGGCCGCTGACCGAGCCGCACCCGTCCCGGTTGCCGCCCGAGCACCCCGACCGGAGCCGGATCCTCGCCGCGCACGCCGCCGCGCTGGCCGCCGGTGAGGCCGGCTACCTCGACCCGGCCACCGGTCTCTTCGTGCTCAGCGCCGGTTTCCTGGCCCGCCGTGGCACCTGCTGCGGCCGCGGCTGCCGGCACTGCCCGTACGTGGACGATTGAGGGCTTCCGCCCGGACGGGCGAGCCCGTACGGTGTCCGGCGGACACGTCGGGTCGGACACCGGAGGAGTAATCGTGCACGGGCGGAGCGTGGTCGCCGGCGTGGCCGTGCTGTTGGTGGCGGGCTGCGCCGCCGAGGCGGAACCGGTGGCGCTGCCGCCAGCGGCGCCGATCTCGATCGACGTGCCGGCGGCCTCGTCCGGCGGGGCGTGCCGGCTGCTCGACTTCGCGGTGATCGAGGAGCACGCGCAGGTCCGCTTCGACGTGGCGGCGGCCAGTGCGCGTGGCGACAGTCACACCTGCGTGGTGCGGTCCGGGACGGCGAGCCTGCCCGAGCTGACCTTGACAGTCAGCGAGACGTCGATCGACCCGGCCACGTTCACCGAGGACGTGGTGCCGGAGAAGGCGGCCAAGGTCTCCGGGCTCGGCCAGAAGGCCTACCGACGGACCAGCGCCGCCGCCGGCGGTCACGGCCCGGTGGCCGAGGTGGGCTGGCTGGCCGGCGGAGGGCGGCTGGCCACCTTGCGCTGGACCAGCCCGAAGGGCACCGACCGGGATGCGGTCGACGACCTCGGCACCACGCTGGTCGCGCTGGCAAAGACGGTGGACACCCGGGCTCTCTGACCGGCGCGGCCGGGAGCGGACTGGTCAGCCGGCCGCGACGAAGACCCGGGAGGCGACCTCGCGGGGCAGCCGGATCCGGCCGCCGTCGCGGTCGATGGAGACCCCGTCGCGCTCCTGCGCCACGGTCACCCTGGCACCCGGGTCGACGCCGGCCGCGTGCAGCTGGCGCAGCACGTCGGCGTTGGTCTGCACGCTCTCGCAGATCCGCCGCACCACCACCGGCCCGGTCAGGCCGGGGAAGGCCAGGTTGCGCTCACCCTCGGCCGGCTCGGTGGCCTGCGGCTCGGGGGAGCCCAGCTCCTCCAGCCCGGGGATGGGGTTGCCGTAGGGCGAGCGGGTGGGCCGGTTGAGCAGGTCGTAGACCCGCTTCTCGACCGCGTCGCTCATCACGTGCTCCCACCGGCAGGCCTCGTCGTGGGCCTCCTCGTAGGGCATCCCGATCACGTTGACCAGCAGCAGCTCGGCCAGCCGGTGCTTGCGCATCACCGAGACCGCGGTGGCCCGGCCCTGCTCGGTGAGCGCCAGGTGCCGGTCGCCCTCGACCGTGAGCAGGCCGTCGCGCTCCATCCGGGCGACGGTCTGGCTGACGGTCGGGCCGCTCTGCCGCAGCCGTTCGGCGATCCGGGCGCGCAGCGGCGGCACCCCCTCCTCCTCGAGCTCGAGGATGGTGCGCAGGTACATCTCGGTCGTGTCGACCAGGTCGTGAGACTTCATATCGTCAGCGGCCCTCCGGTGCTCGATGCTACCCCGGACCTCCGACAATTGACCGCCGCCGAACCGCGTGACGGCTGCCCGGATGGTGTTCACTGGACGCCATGTCCGGTACCGATGATCTTCTGGTCGAACCCGACCGGCTCGCCGCCGAGCTCGACCGCGCCGACCCGCCCACCCTGCTGGACGTCCGCTGGCGGCTGGCCGGCCCGCCCGGCCGGGACGACTACGCGGCCGACCACCTGCCCGGCGCGGTCTTCGTCGACCTGGACACCGAACTCTGCGGGCCGCCCGGCGCCGCCGGCCGGCACCCGCTGCCCGACCCGGCCGCGCTGCAGGCGGCGCTGCGGGCCGCCGGCGTCCGCACCGGCCACCCCGTGGTGGTGTACGACGGCGGCGACGGCATGGCCGCCGCGCGGGCCTGGTGGACGCTGCGCTGGGCCGGCCACCGCGAGGTACGGCTGCTGCACGGCGGCTTCCCGGCCTGGGCGGCGGCGGGGCTGCCCGTCTCGACCGAGCTGCCCGCCCCGCCGCCCGGCGACGTCACCGTCCGGCCGGGCGAGCTGCCGGTGCTCGACGCGGGCGCGGCAGCCCGGCTCGCCGCCGGTGACGGCGTGCTGCTGGACGTGCGGGCCGCGCCCCGCTACCGGGGCGAGACGGAGCCGATCGACCCGGTGGCCGGGCACGTGCCGGGTGCGGCGAACCTGCCCGCCCCGGAGTACGTCGGTCCGGACGGGCGGTTCCCGGCCGCCGACGCGCTGCGCGAGCGGTTCGCCGCCGCGGGCGTCGGCCCGGACCGCCCGATCGGGGCCTACTGCGGCTCCGGGGTGACCGCGGCGCAGGCGGTGCTCGCCCTGCACCTGGCCGGCCGGACGGACGCGGCGCTCTACGTCGGCTCGTGGAGCAACTGGGTGGCCGACCCGGCCCGTCCGGTGGCCACCGGGGCGACACCCGGCGCGTGAGCAGCGCGTGCGACGAGGGTCCGCCGGTCCTCGTGCGACGATGAGGCCATGTCCGACGAGACAGTGGTGGTGTGGGACGAGTCGCTGCTCGCCTACGACATGGGTGACCACCCGCTGGACCCGGTCCGGGTCGAGCTGACCATCGCGCTCGCCCGTGAGCTGGGCGTCCTGCAACGCCCCGGGGTGCGGCTGGTGAAGCCGGAACCGGCCGACGACGCGCTGCTGACCCGGGTGCACGACCCGCGCTTCGTGGAGGCGGTGCGGACGGCGCCGAGCGACCCGCTCTTCGCCGGGTTCGGGATGGGCACCTCGGACAATCCGGTCTTCCCGGGGATGCACGAGTCCAGCGCGCTGGTCGCCGGCGCGAGCGTGGCCGCCGCCGAGGCGGTCTGGCGGGGCGAGGCCCGCCGCGCGGTCAACGTGGCCGGCGGGCTGCACCACGCGATGCCGGCCCGGGCCGCCGGCTTCTGTGTCTACAACGACCCCGCGGTGGCCATCGCCCGCCTGCTCGACCTCGGCGCCGAGCGGATCGCGTACGTGGACGTGGACGTGCACCACGGCGACGGGGTGCAGCAGATCTTCTGGGACGACCCGCGGGTGCTCACGGTCAGCCTGCACGAGACCCCGCTCGCGCTCTTCCCCGGCACCGGGTTCCCCGACGAGACCGGCGGCCCGGAGGCGGTGGGGACCGCGGTCAACGTCCCCCTGCCGCCGGGCGTCGACGACGCCGGCTGGCAACGGGCGTTCCACGCGATCGTGCCCTCGGCGCTGCGCGCGTTCCGGCCGCAGCTGCTGGTCACCCAGTGCGGCGCGGACGGGCACCGGCTCGACCCGCTGGCCGACCTGCACCTGTCCGTGGACGGGCAGCGGGCCACCTACCTGGCCCTGCGGGCGCTCGCCGACGAGCTCTGCGAGGGCCGCTGGGTGGCCACCGGCGGCGGTGGGTACGCACTGGTCGAGGTGGTGCCCCGGGCGTGGACGCACCTGCTGGCGATCGCCACCGGCGCCCCGCTCGACCCGGCCACGCTGACCCCGCCGGCCTGGCGGGAACTGGCCACCGCGCGCCGTCCCGGGCGCGAGGTGCCGCTGCGGATGACCGACGACGTCGACCCCGCGTACGAGCCGTGGCAGCCGACCGGCGAGCCGACCGCGGTGGACCGGGCCATCGCGGCCACCCGCAAGACGGTCTTCCCGCTGCTCGGGCTCGACCCGCACGACCCCCGTGACTGAACCGGCCGCCGCCGGGCCGGTGGCGACCGCGCCGCAACCGGTGGACGTGCTGCTCAGCGACGGCACCACCGTCCAGCTGCGACAGATCCGCCCGGCGGACGCCCCGGACATCGTGGCGATGCACTCGCGGTTCTCCGAGCGCACCCGCTACCTGCGCTACTTCTCGCCGTACCCGCGGATCCCCGAGCGCGACCTGCAACGCTTCGTCAACGTCGACCACCGCGACCGGGAGGCGTTCGTGGTGCTGGCCGGCGAGCGGATGGTCGCCGTGGGCCGCTACGAGCGGCTCGGCCCGGCGGCGCCCGAGGCCGAGGTCGCCTTCGTGGTCGAGGACGCCTACCAGGGCCGGGGGATCGGCTCGGTGCTGCTGGAGCACCTGGCCGACGCGGCCCGCCGGATCGGCATCGTCAGCTTCGTCGCCGAGGTGCTGCCGGCCAACGGCGCCATGCTGCGGGTCTTCTCCGACTTCGGCTACCAGGTGCAGCGCGAGTTCGCCGACGGCGTGGTGCACCTGAGCTTCCCCATCGCGCCCACCGAGGCGACGCTGGAGGTGCAGCGCGGCCGGGAGCACCGCACCGAGGCCCGCTCCATCGCCCGGCTGCTCGCCCCGCGCGGCGTCGCGGTCTACGGCGCCAGCGCCACCGGGCAGGGCGTCGGCGCGGCGGTGCTCGGGCACCTGCGCGACTTCGGCTTCACCGGGTCGGTGGTGCCGGTGCACCCGAGCGCGGCGACGGTCGCCGGGCTGCCCGCGTACCCGTCGGCGGCCGACGCCGGCCTGCCGGTCGACCTGGCCGTGGTGGCGGTGCCGCCGGACGCGGCGGAGGCGGTGGTCGCCGACGCGGCCGCCGCCGGGGTGCACGGCCTGGTGGTGATCTCCGCCGGGTTCGCCGAGGCCGGCGCAGCGGGCGCCGCCGCGCAGCGGGCCCTGGTCCGCGCGGCCCACGCCGCCGGCATGCGGGTGATCGGCCCGAACTGCCTGGGCGTCGCCAACACCGACCCGGCGGTACGCCTCAACGCCACCCTCGCGCCGCGGCTGCCGGTGCCCGGCCGGGTGGGCATCTTCAGCCAGTCCGGCGCGTTCGGGGTGGCCCTGCTCGCCGAGGCGGACCGGCGTGGGCTGGGCTTGTCCAGCTTCGTCTCGGCCGGCAACCGGGCCGACGTCTCCGGCAACGACCTGCTCCAGTACTGGCAGGACGACCCGGGCACCGACGTGATCATGCTGTACCTGGAGACGTTCGGCAATCCGCGCAAGTTCGCCCGGCTGGCCCGCCGGATCGGCCGGGACAAGCCGGTGCTGGCGCTCGCCTCGCCGGCCCGCCCGCCCGGCGTCGGCGACACCGCCGGCCCCGACGAGGTCGCGGTGAGCGCGCTGTTCGCCCAGTCCGGCGTGATCCGGGTGGACACCGTGGCCGAACTGCTCGACGTCGGGGTGCTGCTGGCCAACCAGCCGTTGCCGGCCGGCCGCCGGGTCGGGGTGGTCGGCAACTCCTCGGCGCTGACCGGCCTGGCCGCCACCGCCTGCGCCGGCCAGGGGCTGACCGTCGCCGCCGGCTACCCCCGCGACGTCGGCCCGCGCGCCGGGGCGGCCGAGTTCGCCGCCGCGCTCGCCGACACCGCCGCCGACGACCGGGTCGACGCCCTCGTCGTCGTCTTCGCGCCGCCGCTGCCCGGCCAGCTCCCCGACGCCGAGGCGGACTTCACCGCCGCGCTGCCGAGCGCCCTCGCCGCCGGCAAGCCGACCGTGGCGACGTTCCTGGTCGGCCGGGCGCCGGCCGGGGTGCCGGCGTACCCGAGCGTGGAGGAGGCGGTCCGCGCCCTCGCCCGGGTCGCCGCGTACGCCGACTGGCTGCGTCGCCCGTCCGGGGCGCTGCCGGAGCTGCCCGCCGTCGACCGGGAGGCGGCGCAGGCCGCGCTGCGCCCGGAGGCCACCGACCCGGCGGGGCTGCTCGCCGCGTACGGCATCGACGTGGTCGAGTCGGTGCCGGCGCGCTCGGCCGACGAGGCGGTGGACGCCGCGGCCCGGCTCGGTTACCCGGTGGCGCTCAAGGCGGCCGCCCCCGGCCTGCGGCACCGGCTCGACCTCGGCGCCGTCCGGCTCGACCTGCCCGACCCGGCCGCCCTGCGCCGCGCGTACGCCGAGATGTCGGCGGTCTTCGGCGCGGACGTGCTGGTCCAACCGATGGTCCCGCCGGGCGTGGCCTGCGTGGTGGAGCTGGTGGAGGACCCGGCGTTCGGGCCGGTGGTCGGCTTCGGTCTCGGCGGCGTGGCGACCGAGCTGCTCGGCGACCGGGCCTGGCGGGCCGTGCCGCTGACCGACCTGGACGCCGCCGAGCTGGTCGACGAGCCCCGCGCGGCGCCGCTGCTGCGCGGCCACCGGGGCGCCGCCCCGGTGGACCGGGCGGCCCTGGCCGACCTGCTGCTGCGGGTCGGCCGGCTCGCCGACGAGCAGCCCCGGGTGCGGTCGGCGACGCTGAACCCGGTGCTCGTCCGGCCGGACGGCCTCTCGGTGCTGCACGCCACCGTGCGGACCGGCTCCGCCGCCGACCGCCCGGACACCGGCCCACGCCGGCTGTAGCCGGTCAGCCGCGGCTGGAGATCTGCTGGACGCCCCAGGCGTTGTCGTCCGGGTCGGTGAAGAAGACGAAGCCGACGTTGTCCAGCGGGTCCGGCACCGGCCGGGGGTTCTCGCCCACCACCTGGATCTCGCTGACCTCGACGCCCCGCTCGACCAGCTGGGCCCGGGCCTTGCGCAGATCCGGCACCACCAGCTGGAGGCCCTTCAGCGAGCCCGGCGGCATCTGCGGCACCACGCCCTTGCCGATCACGATGGAGCAGCCGGAGCCGGGCGGGGTCAACTGCACGATCCGCGCGTCGTCGCTGATCACCGTGTCGTGGTCGACGGTGAAGCCGAGCTGGTCGGCGTAGAACGCCTTGGCCCGGTCCACGTCGGAGACCGGCACGATCACCACTTCCAGGGTCCAGTTCACGGTGTCTCTCCTCGCCTCGTCGTCTGGTGCAGCAGTTCGGCGAGCCGCGCGAAGCTCTCGCCGACACCGCGGGTCATCGGGTAACGCAGCACGGCCTCGCGCCCCTCGGGAGTGGCGTACCGCAGCGTGGTGGTGACCGTCGTCCGCCCGACGAGTTCGGTGAACTCGTGGGTGACCAGGGTCTCGCCCGGGTAGGACTGGTCGTCGAAGAG
Organism: Micromonospora sp. R311; assembly: GCF_056780015.1. Lineage (NCBI taxonomy): Bacteria > Bacillati > Actinomycetota > Actinomycetes > Micromonosporales > Micromonosporaceae > Micromonospora > Micromonospora sp. R311. The sequence goes on along the minus strand of NZ_JBSWCE010000012.1, from coordinate 164,316 downwards.
CTCGGTGCAGACCAGCCGGTGTGGCGGCTCGACCGCGCGGTACACCCCGCCCTGGCCCATCCGCTCGCCGCCCGGGCCCGCCGAGACGTAGCGCCAGCGCCCGCCCACCCGCAGGTCCACCTCGCATTCGACCAGCCGCCAGCCGCGTGCGCCGTACCAACGGACGAGCAGCTCCGGGCGGGTGAAGGCGGCGAAGACCAGGTGCGCGGGCGCGTCGAACAGCCGGCTCAGCACGATCTCGCGGTCGCCCGGGGTGGCCACCACCGGCGGGTCGCCGAGGCCGGTCACCGTTCGCCGCCCCGGGTGCCGTCCCGCTGCGGGGGCGTCCGGTCGGCGGCCTGGAGGTCGTCGAGCAGGGCATCGAGGCGCTGGTAGCTCTCCGCCCAGTAGTCGCGGTAGTTCGCCAGCCAGGCGGTGGCCTCCCGCAGCGGCCCGGCCTCCAGCCGGCAGGGCCGCCGCTGGGCGTCCCGGCCCCGGCTGACCAGTCCGGCGCGTTCCAGCACCTTCAGGTGTTTGGAGATGGCCGGCTGACTCATCGCGAAGGGCTCCGCCAGCTCGGTCACCGTCGCCTCGCCGGCCGCCAGGCGGGCGAGGATGGCCCGCCGGGTCGGGTCGGCCAGCGCCGCGAAGGTCGCGTCCAACAGTTCCGTGGCCACCGTCGATAACCTCCTGGTTTTATAACCATTTGGTTCTAGCGTGGATCGGTGGCCAGGTCAAGACCCTCGGCCGTGGACACTCCGCGGCCCCGGCGAACCGCCGGGGCCGCGACACGCACGCACCGTCAGCAGGCGTACGCCTCCAGGCGCTGCGCCCGCTCCGGAGCGCGCAGCTTCAGCAGGGTCACCTTCTCGATCTGCCGGATCCGCTCCCGGGACAGGCCGAACTCCCGCCCCACCTCGTCGAGGGTGCGCTGGCGGCCGTCGTCGAGGCCGAACCGGAGCCGGATCACCGCCTGCTCCCGCTGGGAGAGGGTGGCCAGCACGATGCTCACCTCGTTGCGCAGCTCGCCCTGCGCGGCCGCGTCACCCGGCTCGGCGCCCGGGTCGACGGCGGCGACGAAGTCGCCGAGCGCGCTCTCGCCGTCCTCGCCGACCGCCTGGTCCAGGCTGACCGGCTCCCGGTCGTACGAGATCAGCTCGATGACCTGGAACTCCGGGATGTCCAGCGCCCGGGCGACCTCGGCGACGGTCGGCTCGCGGCCCAGCGTCACCGACAGCTCGCGGCGGGCCCGGACCATCCGGTTGACCTGCTCGACCATGTGCACCGGGATGCGGATGGTGCGGGCCTGGTCGGCCATGGCCCGGGTGATGGCCTGGCGGATCCACCAGGTGGCGTAGGTGGAGAACTTGTAGCCCTTGGTGTAGTCGAACTTCTCGACCGCGCGGATCAGGCCGAGGTTGCCCTCCTGGATCAGGTCGAGGAAGGCCATGCCGCGGCCGGTGTACCGCTTGGCGATGCTGACCACCAGGCGCAGGTTCGCCTCGAGCAGGTGGTCCTTGGCGGCGCGGCCCTCGGCGGCGACCAGTTCCAGGTCGGCCCGCAGCGCCGCGGAGACCGGGGTGCAGGTGGCCAGCTTCTCCTCGGCGAAGAGCCCGGCCTCGATCCGCTTGGCCAGGTCGACCTCCTGGGCGGCGGTGAGCAGCTTGGTGCGGCCGATTCCGTTCAGGTATGCCCGGACCAGGTCCGTGGAGACGCCGCGCTCGTCGGTGGCGTCCAGGTCGGTCAGGGTGTCGGTGCCGTGCTCGGCCTCGATGGTGCCGGCCGGGCGCATCCGGTGCTCCGTCATCTGCAGGGCCATCTCTTCTCCCCGTGTCCACGTCTGTACCGCTCGTCCGGCCCAGTGGTGCCGGTGTGACACACAGCTTGGCGGGCGGGGCGTGAAACGGGAGTGAGGCGATCGGGGAACCGACACCAATCTGGCCGGAAACGTCGGATGCCGGGGTGTGTCGGCCGGTGGCGGTTGCCGGGCCCGGTTACCGTGCCAGCGGTCGGCCAGCGGGGCCGATCGCGCCGGCCGGCGCGGACAGGCAACGGAGGGCGTCGTGGTCTTCAAGCGGCTCATGCAGGCGATGGGCGTGGGTGGCCCGTCGGTGGAAACCGTGCTGGCGAACCCCAACTGCCGGCCCGGCGGCCAGTTGGAGGGCACCGTCCACGTGGCCGGCGGCGACCACCAGGTCGAGGTCAGCTACGTGGCGCTGGGCCTGGTCACCCGGGTCGAGGTGGAGAGCGGCGACAACGAGTACAACACCACCCAGGAGTTCCACCGCCAGCAGGTGACCGGCACGTTCCGGCTGGAGCCGGGGCAGCGCCACGACATCCCGTTCCGGTTCGACGTGCCCTGGGAGACCCCGGTCACCGAGCTGTACGGGCAGCACCTGCACGGGATGACGATGGGACTGCGTACCGAGCTGGAGGTGGCCCGGGCGGTCGACAAGGGCGACCTGGACGCGGTGGCGGTGCACCCGCTGCCGGCCCAGGAGCGGCTGCTGGAGGCGCTGCTGCGGCTCGGCTTCCGGTTCAGCCGCGCCGACGTGGAGCGGGGCCACATCTACGGGGTACGGCAGACCCTGCCCTTCTACCAGGAGATCGAGTTCTACCCGCCGCCGCAGTACGCCCGCGCGATCAACCAGCTGGAGGTGACCTTCGTCGCCGACCCGCGGCAGATGCAGGTGGTGCTCGAGCTGGACAAGCGCGGTGGGCTGCTCACCGAGGGCCGGGACGCGTTCGGCCGGTTCACCGTCGACTACGCCACCATGGACCGCACCGACTGGGTGGCCCAGCTGGACGGCTGGCTGCGCCAGTCGCTGCAGCGCCGGGGTCTCTTCTCCTGACCGCGCCGGCCGGTCAGGTCCAGCCGTGCCGCGCGGCGTGCCAGCCGAGCTGCATCCGGGTCTGCACGCCGGCGAGGTCCATCAGGTGGCGCAGCCGCCGTTGCAGGGTCCGCAACGACAGGTCGAGCTGGGTGGCGACGACCTGGTCGGTGAGCCCGGCCAGCAGCAGCGCCAGGATCCGGCGGTCCAGCTCGGTCGGCTCGGTGCCGCCGTCGCCGTCGGGGCGCTCGGTCACGCCACCGGCGGCGGTCACGTCGAGCGGGTGGGCGTCCCGCCAGACGATCTCGAACAGCGCGTCCATCGCCGCCAGCAGCCCGGTGCGGTGCAGCAGCACCGCACCGGGCTCGCCCCCGGGGGTGGCGGTCAGCGGCACCAGGGCGAGCTCCGTGTCGGCCAGGATCAGCTTGATCGGCAACGAGTCGACCACCCGCACCTGGACGCCGTCGCGCAGCGACTCCAGGGTCTCGGCGACCACACCCGGCTCGGCGAGCGTCGGGCGGTCGATCACCACCCGGAACCGGACGCCCTGGTTCACCGCCACCGACTCCACCGCGTTGGTGCCCGGCGGCACGGCGATGAAGGGTGTGGTGACGAAGCTGCGGACCTCGGTCCGGGCGGCGTGCTGCACCTGGGCGAACCGGTGGCGGACGGCCTCCACGCCGGTGACCACCTCGATCAGTTCGTCGATGGCGCGGCCGGCGATCGCGCCGCGGTACTCCTCGGCGAGCGTGACCAGTGCCAGTTCGGCGCTGCGCAGGGCGCTGCGCTGCTCGCTGATCAGCGCCCCGAGCGCGACCGCGGGCGGAGCCACCGAGAACCCGTCGTCCGGCCCGCACTTGACCAGCCCGGACGCGGCCAGGTGGGACAGTGCCGCGTCGACCGCCCCGACCGGCAGCCGCAGGGCGTCGGCGAGTTCGGCCGCACCGGCCTGTCCCCGGCGGACCAGCAGCCCGTAGACCGCCTCGTCGTCCGGGCTCAGACCCAACGCGCCGAGCATCGGTGGCCGCCTCCCTCCGCCGCTGACGGCACGGAGAGTATGGGTCATGTTGATCGATCTTGAACAGGGGGTGGTGCCCGGCGGGGCCCCGGGACGGTGCCGGTCCCAGGACCCCGCCGGTCCCCTCACCGCAGGCCGTACGCCCGGATGAGTTCCTGCCGGATGCCGAAGCCGGCGTCCGTCTTCGCGGCGGCCCGCACCGAGACGAAGCCGCCCGGCTGCTTCGGCAGCTTGAGCGAGCCGACCCGCCGGTCGTCTGCGCCCCGGCTCAGGGTCACCTGCCGCCAGGTGGAGCCGTCGTCGTACGAGACCTCCAGCTCGACCGAGGTGACCGTGCCGGTGCCGGTGCCGCCCGGCTGCGGTCGGGCCTTGACGCTGATCTGCTGGCTGGTGCCCGCCTTGACGTCACCCCGCAGGTCCGTCTCCAGCGCGTAGTCGAGCTGCAGCAGCGCGAACGGGACGAAGTCGTCCGCCTCGTTGGAGCTGGAGACGAAGTCCCACTCGGTGTGCGTGCGGGTGGACAGTCGCCACTCCTCCGCCGGCCGCGACGCGTCCAGCACCAGGCGGTACGGCAGGGTGCCGGCGGGCACCGCCTTCCACTGCAGGTCCGAGGAGTAGCCGTTCTGGTGCAGCAGGGTGTCGCCCTGGTACAGCTTCACGGTGGTCGGCACCGACCCCCAGTCCAGGTTGCCGCCGTGCTCCAGGATGTCGTCCGACGGGCTCCAGGCCTGCACGTTGAGGGTCATGAAGTCCCGGTACCGGCTGTTGCGGACCGCGAACGCCCGGTTGAACGCCGGCCGGACGGCCGGTGCGAACCAGTCCAGCCGCGTCCTCGTGCCCTTGGCGTACGTGTTCAGGTACGCCGTGTCGGTCCAGGAGCCCTGGTCGTGCACCTCGTGCCAGACCATGTCCGGGGTGACCCACTCGGTGCGGGTGCCCGGGTGCCACTCGCTCTCCCGGAAGCCGAACGAAGGGCTGAAGGTCATGTCGTACCGGTAGCCGGCGCCCGCGGTGTCCTGCACGGCGTGGTAGCGGGCGTCGATCCGCGCCAGGTCGTCGCGGCCCGGGTGGTAGGTGAGCGGCTGGTCCGGCACCTGTCCCGGCCAGACCCGGGTCAGGTCGTAGACGTAGCTGGCGTACGGCACCCGGGTGACGGTGAGCTTCGGCGTCCCGGCCCGCGCGGCCTCGATCAGTCGCTGCCCGGCGTCCTGGTGCACGGTGGCGACCGGGATCGGGGACTCGCCGACCCACTCGTTGAGGATGCCCGGGCCGTCGTTGACGACCAGCAGCAGCTTCGCCCCGGCGGCCGCCGCGGCCGCGGCGCGGTCCGCCGCGCCGATCGCGTCGCTGCGGGTCACCACCGCGACCCTGCCCTTCGCGTCGACGTCCGCGTACTCGGCCGGCGTGCCGGTGCCGGCGTGGACCAGGCGCAGCGTCTCGCCGCCCGCGGTGAGCGTGCTGCCCGGCTGCACGGTGGCGTCGACTGGCGGCAGGCCGGCGGCGCGCAGGCTCAGCATCGGCTCGCCCCTGCGCCACCGGGCCGCCATGGCGAACGACCCCTTGGCGACCGGCTCGGTCGGCATGACGTAGAGGTCGTCGTACCGCACCGGCAGCTGGTAGGCCTGGCGGAAGCGGTCACCGTCGGCGTACCGCATCTCGAAGTCGAGCTTGCGCTGCCGGTCCTCGGTGCGCTGCGGCGTGGTGGTGTCGAGCAGCCGGGCGCGGCTGGCGTCGAGCACCACCTCGGCCGCCCGGTCGAGCACCGTCTCCGGGTCGACCAGCAGGGCGAAGCCGAGGCGGTCCGGCCCCGCACCCGGGACGTCCAGCGCCGCCTCCACGGTGTACGTGCCCGGCGGCAGCCGCAGCGTCCGCTCGCCGTCGACCGGGTACTGCCACGGGTAGAAGTCGCCGGCCCGCTTCACCACCACGATCGAGCTGGCGGGCTCGCCGTCCCGGCCGGTCAGCTTGACGGTCAGGTCGTACCGCTCGTCCTCCTTGAGCAGGGCGAGCGCGGTCCGGGTGACCGGCGTGCCGGTGGCGGCGTCGGTGCCGACCAGGTAGCCGGTGAGCTGGCCGTGGGCGTCCGTCCGCGGGTCGCCGGTCACCGCGACGTCGGCGCTGCCGCCGGCCGGCACGGTCACCGAGGCGGCGCCGAGCGCGAACGGGCCGGCGCCGGTGAGGGTGAGGTCGAGGGTCGCCGCGGTGGCGCCGGAGTTGGTGAAGGTCACCTGCCGGGTCACCGGGGCGTCGGTCGCCTCGTGCGGCCAGTCGAAGGTGCCGAAGAACGCCGAGCCGGTGGCCCGTACGGCGTCGCGCACCGCCGCCGCCACGTCCAGCCGCCCGGTGCCCACCTGGTACGGGTGGTAGCCCTCGGCCAGGCCCTTGGCGCTGCTCATCAGCGCCTCCTTGAGCTGCGGGCCGGACCAGTCCGGGTGGCGCTGGGCGAGGATCGCCGCCGCGCCCGCCACGTGCGGGGCGGCCATCGACGTGCCGTCCATGCTCTGGTAGGCGCCCTCGCCGGTGGTGTGCTGCGAGCGGGCCGCGGCGATGCCGACGCCGGGCGCGGTGATGTCCGGCTTCAGCGCGCCGGTGCCCGCCAGGGGGCCGGTGCTGGAGAACCAGGCCAACTCGTCCTGCTTGTCCACCGCGCCGACGGTCAGCGCGCTCGCGGCGGTGCCGGGTGCGCCGATGGTCTGCGGTCCGGCGTTGCCCGACGCGACCACGAAGAGCGTGCCGTGCTGGGCGGTGAGGGTGTTCACCGCGGCCGTCATCGGGTCGGTGCCGTCGGTCAGCGACGCGTCGCCCAGGCTCATGTTGACCACGTCCGCCCCGGACTCGGCGGCCCACTGCATGCCGGCGATGATCCAGGAGTCCTGGCCGTACCCCGCGTTGTCGAGCACCTTGCCGACGATCAGGTCGGCGCCCGGCGCGACGCCCTTGCGGTCGCCGCCGGAGGCGGCGCCGGTGCCGGCGATGGTCGAGGCGACGTGGGTGCCGTGCCCGTGCACGTCCGAGACGTCCTCGCCGGGCACGAAGCTGACCGTCTCGTCGACCTGGTCGGCCAGGTCGGGGTGGCCGGCGTCGATGCCGGTGTCCAGCACCGCGACCGTCGCCCCGGTGCCGTCGTACCCGGCGGCCCACGCCACGGGGGCGCCGACCTGCGGGACGCTCTCGGTCAGGGTGGCCTTCACCCGCCCGTCGAGCCAGAGCTTCGCGACCCCGCCGCCGAGCGTCGCCCCGGACCGGGCGGCCGGCGTGGGGGCCACGGTGGACCAGAAGGCACGGGCCTGCTTCTTGTCGGCGGCCAGTGCGGCGCCGGTGATGCTGGGCAGGTCGCGGACGACCTTTGCGCCCCGCGGCGCGGCCGGGCGGCCCGCCCGTGCCTTCGCCGGGGGATAGGTCGCGATCAGGGGCAGTGACGGGGTCCGGGCGTCGTCGTAGCCCATCTCGATGAGGTCGGTGACGTTGAACAACCGCCGGTCGAGCCGGTCGCCGCCCAACAGCGGCAGCGCCTCGTCGGGCAGCACGTAGAGGTCGCCGCCGCTCTCCTGGACGCGTACGCCGCCGGTGGCGTGGTCGGGCCGGTCGACGTCGGCGGTGGCCTTGCCGTCGGCGAGGGTGGTCACCGTGACCACGTCACCGGTGATCAGCGTGACGGTGTGGGTGTCCCTGGCCGCGGTCGGGGCGGCCGGGGTCGGACCGGCCGCGGTGGCGGGCGCCTGGAGCACGGCGGCGCCGGCCGCGACCAGTCCGACCGCGGCCGCGGCGGCGACCAGCCGCCGTCTCGTCCGGCCGGGGGCGAAGGGCTGTGTGGGGGATGGCATGCGACGGTTCTACCGCCGTCGCGCGGCCCGGTGAACAGCTGACGGCGGCGGAGTCACGCCACGGCGCGACTCCGCCACCCCCGTCAGAGATCGAGCAGGATGGTGCGCGGGCCGACGTTGACGCTCTCCACCAGCATGTGCGCGCGGAACCGGCCGGTCTCGACCTTGGCGCCCCGGGTGCGCAGCGCCTCGACGACCGCGGTCACCAGCGGCTCCGCCACCTCGGCCGGGGCCGCCGCGGTCCAACTCGGACGGCGGCCCTTGCGGGCGTCGCCGTAGAGGGTGAACTGGCTGACCACCAGGATCGGCGCGCCGGTGTCGGCCGCCGACCGCTCGTCGTCCAGGATGCGCAGCTCGTGCACCTTGCGGGCCATCGTGTGCGCGGTCTCCACGGTGTCGGTGTGGGTCACCCCGAGCAGCACCAGCAGCCCGTCGGAGATATCACCGACCAGTTCACCGCCGACCGTGACACCGGCCCGGCCCACCGTCTGCACCACCGCCCGCATCAGTCGGCCACCGGCTCGACGAAGCCCCGCTCGACCAGGTGCGCCACGATCGGCCCGGCCGCCTCGGCCAGCTCGTCGACGGCGACGTCGTGCGCGGCGGCGAGCAGCGCGAGCTGGTCGCGCAGCGGCAACCGTCCGTCGGCCCCGCCGACCAGGGCCAGCACCAGGGGGTCGATCTCCTCGGTCCAGCGCAGCCCGTGCGGCATGGCGAACACCTGCCGGTCCACCGCCCAGCCCTCGTCGCCCATGGTCGCCTCCTGCCGCAGCTGGAGACCCTCGGCCGCCCGGTAGCGCGCGGCGAGCAGGCCGTCGGTGCCGCGGGCGCGCAGCCAGTCCTGCCGGTCGAACCAGTCGGCGATCCGGTCGCCCATCGGCGCCTCCACCCGCTGGCGCAGGTCCTCGACCCGGATCACCGGGTCGTCGTGCCCGCCCCGGCGCAGCGACACGATGCCGAAGCCGATCGCCTCCACCTTGTGCGCGTCGAACCAGTCCAGCCAGTCGGCCATCCGCTGCGGGTCGGCCGTCTCGGCGACGTCGGTCAGCCAGAGGCTGACGTACGCCATCGGGTCGGCCACCTCGCGCTGGACCACCCAGGCGTCCAGGCCGGTGCCGGCGAACCAGCCGGTGACCCGCTCGGCCCACTCCTCCCCGGCGACGTGCACCCAGTTCGCCAGGTACTGCATGGCGCCGCCCTCGGTGAGCAGGTGCGGCGCGGCGGCGGCCAGTTCGGCGCCGATGGCGTCGCCGACCCGGCCGGAGTCCCGGTAGACGTGCGTGGTGGTGCCCGGCCCGACCACGAACGGCGGGTTGCTCACCACCAGGTCGAACCGGCGCCCGGCGACCGGGGCGACCAGGTCGCCGCGGAGCAGTTCCCAGTCCTGCCCGTTGAGCGCGGCGGTGGTGGCGGCGAAGCGCAGGGCCCGCTCGGAAACGTCGGTGGCGGTGACCCGGCGGGCGTGGGTGGACAGGTGCAGCGCCTGCACCCCGGAGCCGGTGCCCAGGTCGAGCGCGGTCTCCACCGGCCGTCGGACGGTGGCGCCGATCAGGGTCTGGGTCGCCCCGCCGATGCCGAGCACGTGCTCGGCGTGCAACGGGCGACCGGGCCGGGCACTGGCCGGCACGTCGGCCAGCACCCACCAGTCGTCGCCGTAGGGCTCCAGGTCCAGGCCCATCCGCAGGCCGTCGCCGTGCCGCTCGACCAGGCCGCCGGCGAGCGCCTCCTCGATCGACAGTGGCGCCAGCGCGGCGGCCACCGCCGCCTCCGGCTCGGTCTGTTCGCAGATGAAGACCCGGATCAGGGTGCCGAGCGGGTCGCGGTCCTCGGTGGCCCGCAGGGCAGCCCGGAAGTCGTTGCGGGCCACCCCGCCGGTGGCCTGCGGACCCAGCCGCGCGGCGATGCCGTTGCTGGTGAACCCGGCCCGGGTGAGCGCGGTCCGCAGCGCCGTCACCCCGGCGGGGGAGAGCAGCATGTCGTGTTCGTCCACGCCGCCATCCTGCCCCCTGCCGCCGCGGCGGGCGGGGCCACCCGCGACATCCGGTGACCAACCCGGGCTCCGGGTGCTCTTCGTGGTCAACCGACGCCGACCGGCCCGGCGGACGGCTCGACCCGTACCGCCGGGCCGCCGGCCGGCGGCAGGTCGGCGTCGGCGGTCGCCGGAGTGACGCCGGCGTCGCGGGCCGGCCAGGCCCGCACCGGCCCCTGCACGCTGACCGCCACGTCGGCGCCGACCGGCACCGGCGTGGCGTCGTCGAGGATCCGGGCGGTGATCCGGGTGCCGTCGGCCAGCCGCAACCCGACCAGCGCGTCGTGCCCTTGGAAGTCGTGCCGCAGCACCGTCGCGGTGACCGCTCCCGGCGCCGGGGCCAGCCGGATCTGCTCCGGGCGGACCAGCACGGTCACCGGGCCGCCCGGCACCGCGCCGGCGATCGGGACGGTGCCCAGCGCGGTACGGGCCGCGCCGGCCTCGGCCACCGCCGGGAGCAGCACCGCGTCGCCGACGAAGCCGGCCACCCACTCGTCGGCCGGCTCCCGGTAAACGGTGGTCGGCGCTCCGGCCTGGACCACCCGCCCGGCGCGCAGCACCACCACCCGGTCGGCCACCGACAGCGCCTCGCCCTGGTCGTGGGTGACCAGCACCCCGGTCGCCCCGTCGGCGCGCAGCGCCTCGCGTACGTCGTGGCGCAGCCCTGCGCGCAGCCCCGCGTCGAGCGCGCTGAACGGCTCGTCGAGCAGCACCACCGAGGGTCGGGGCGCCAGCGCCCGGGCCACCGCCACCCGCTGCTGCTGCCCGCCGGAGAGCTGGTGCGGCATCCGGTCGCCGTACCCGGCCAGCCCGACCAGGGCGAGCGCCTCGTCGACCCGGTCGCCGCGGCGGGCCGCCCGGTCCAGGCCGTAGCCGACGTTGGCGGCCACGCTCAGGTGCGGGAAGAGCGCGCCCTCCTGCGGCACCACGGCGATCCGGCGGCGGTGCGCGGGCAGGTGCCGGCCGCTCCCGGCGACCGGGGTGCCGTCGATCCGGATCTCCCCGGCGTCGAGCCGTTCGAAGCCGGCCAGACAGCGCAGCAGGGTGGTCTTGCCGCAGCCGGACGGGCCGAGCACCGCGGTCAGCAGCCCGGCCGGCACGGTGAGGTCGACCCCGGCCAGCGCGGTGACCTGGCCGTACCGCTTGACCACGCCGGTCAGCTCGACCTCGCTCATCACCGGTCCTCCTTGTCGAGCAGGCCGCTGCGGGCGACCAGCAGCCAGGTGGGCAGCGCCGAGATGGCCACCAGCAGGGCGGCGTACGGGGCCGCCGCGGCGTACGCGCCGACCGCCGTGCTGGTCCACAGCTCGGTGGCGAGGGTGTCCGTCCCGGTGGGGCGCAGCAGCAGGGTGGCCGGCAGTTCCTTCATGCCGGTGAGGAAGACCAGCGCCGCGCCCGCGCCGATGCCGGGCAGGGTCAGTGGCAGCGTGACCGTGCGCAGCACGGCCAGCGGGCCGCGGCCCAGCGAGCGGGCCACCTCCTCCAGCCCGGGCGGCGACTGGGCGGCCGCCCCGGCCACCGCGCCGACGGCCAGTGGCAGGAAGAGCGTGGCGTAGGCCAGCGCCAGCAGCCAGCGGGTCTGGTAGAGCGGGTAGGCCACGTTGATCCCGAAGAAGATCAGCGACAGCCCGATCACCACCCCGGGCAGGGCGTGGGCCAGGTAGGCCAGCCGGTCCAGCGCGGTGGCCAGCGGGCCCGGGGCGCGCGCGGTGAGCAGCCCCAGCGGCAGCGCCAGCAGCATGGTCAGCGCGGCGCCGGCCAGCGAGATCCACAGTGAGTTGCCGGCCGCGGTGAGCACCTCGGCCGGCGCACCGGGTCGGGACACCCCGTCGGCCAGCCGCCGGGCCAGGCTCACCGCGGGCACGCCGAGGGCGAGCGCGGCGACCCCGACCAGCGCCGCCAGGGCCGGCCAGCGGGCCGCGCCGAGCCGCAGCCGGGTGGCCGGCCGGCGGGCGCCGCCGAGCCGGGCGTACCGGGCGCCGCGGCGGCGGGTGGCCGTCTCGCCGACCAGCAGCAGCACGGTCAACGCCACCAGCACGCTGGAGAGCACCAGTGCGCCGGTGCGGTCGAAGCCCAGGTCGAAGGCGACGAAGATGGCCCGGGTGAAGGTGTCGGTGCGCAGGATCGACACGGCCCCGAAGTCGGAGAGCACGTAGAGGGCGACCAGCAGCCCGCCGGCCGCGGTGGCCGGCCGGATCTGGCGCAGCGTGACCTCGGTGAAGGTCCGCCAGCCGCCGCGACCGAGCGAACGGGAGACCTCCTCCTGCGCCGGGTCCGCGCCGCGCAGCGCGGCCGCGACCGGCAGGAAGACGTACGGGTAGCAGCAGAGGGTGAGCACCAGCGCGGCCGGCCAGAACCCGGCCAGCCGCGGCGCGGAGGAGACCCAGGCGAAGGCGGCGATGTAGGTGGGTACGGCCAGCGGCAGCGCGGCCAGCACCGCGAAGGCCCGCCGGGCCGGCAGGTCCGTCCGGGTGACCAGCCAGGCGGTGCCGACGCCGAGCAGCACGCTGGCGGCGGTGACCACCGCGGCCAGCCCGAGGCTGCGCAGGGCGAGCAGGCCGACCCGGTCGGTCCACAGCTCGGCCGCGACCCGGTCCAGCCCGGCCTCGGCGGTGCGCACCGCGAGGTAGGCCAGCGGGAGCAGACCCACGGCCACCGCGGCGGTCGAGGCCGCGAGCAGCGCCGGCCGCGGCGCCAGCCGCCGCACCCGGGCAGGTACGCCGGAGCGGGCCGGCCGCGGAGGGGCCGGCCCGACGGTGGCGGACGGGCTGGTCAGGGCACCAGCCCCGAATCCTTGATCAGGGCGATGGTGGCCTCGAGCGTGTCGAGGTCGTTCAGGTCGATGTCCGGGGTGTCCAGGTCGGCCAGCGGCGGCACGCCCGCCGGCGCGGCGACGCCGGTCACCACCGGGTACTCGAAGGTCTGCTCGGCGAAGTACGCCTGCGCCTCCGGGCCGAGCAGGTAGTCGACGAACGCCTGGGTGTCCGGGTCCTGCGCGGCGCGCTTGAGCACCCCGACCCCGGCCACGTTGACCAGCGCGCCGGTGTCGCCGCCGGGGAAGAAGTGCAGCTTGGCCTTGAGCGCGTCCGGGGTGGTGCCCTGCTCCTTGGCGACCTCGCCGAGGTAGTAGTGGTTCACCAGGCCGACCGGGATCGCGCCGCTGTTCACGTCCTCGACGATCTTGATGTTGTTGTCCCGGATCTGCGGCTCGTTGGCCTTCAGCCCGGCCAGGAAGTCCTTGGCCTTCTGCTCGCCGTGCTGCACCCGGATCGCGGTGACGAACGCCTGGAAGGAGGCGTTGGTCGGAGCGAGGCCGACCTTGCCCTTCCACGTCGGGTCGGTCAGCTCGAAGACGGACTTCGGCAGCTCGGCGGCGGGCACCAGGTCGGCGTTGTACGCCAGCACCCGGGCGCGGGCGCTGACCCCGACCCACTGGCCGCTGCGGGCCCGGTACTTCTCGGGCACCTTGGCGGTGGCCGCCTCCGGCAGGGTGCTGAACATGTCCTTCTTGGCGACCGCGCCGAGCGCGCCGGCGTCCTGGGCGAAGAACGCGTCGGCCGGGGACTTGCCGCCCTCCTCGGTCAGCTGCGCGGCGAGCTGGGCGGTGGTGGCGTACCGGGTCTGCACGGTGATCCCGGTCCGCTGGGTGAACTTCTCCAGCAGCGGCTTGACCAGTTGCTCGTTGCGCCCGCTGTAGACGGTGATCTTCTTGTCGTTCGGCTTGCCGGGGTCGGCGGAACCCTCGTCGCCGGACCCGCACGCGACCAGGCCGAACCCGAGCAGGCCGGCCGCGACGAGCGTCGCGGTGGACCGGCGGACAGTGACGGACACGAGAACCCCTTCTTCCCGGCCATCGGCGGCCGACGGGGAGAAGTTAGCAGAGGCTAACCTCACTGGGAAACCGCCCGCCGATCGGATCGACCCGGCGTACCTGGCGTGTCGGGCGGCCGGGCTCACCTCGGTGCGCCCGGATGAGGAAGCATGACTGCCATGACGCTCGCGCTGCCCATCGATCCCGAGGCCAACCGGCTGCTGGCGCGCAGCCCGCTGGCCCTGCTCCTCGGCATGGTCCTCGACCAGCAGGTGCCGATGGAGAAGGCGTTCTCCTCGCCGTACGTGCTGGCCCAGCGGCTCGGGCACGAGCCGGACGCCGCGGAACTGGCCGGATACGACCCGGAGGCCCTGGTCGCCCTCTTCGCCCAGCCACCGGCGCTGCACCGGTTCCCGAAGGCGATGGCCGCCCGGGTGCAGGAGGTGTGCCGGGTGCTCGTCGACCGGTACGACGGCGACGCCGCCCGGCTCTGGGTCGACGTCGCCGACGGGCGGGAGCTGCTGCGGCGCGTCGCCGACCTGCCCGGCTTCGGCAGGCAGAAGGCGCAGATCTTCGTCGCCCTGCTGGGCAAGCGGTTCGGGGTCACACCGGAGGGCTGGCGGGAGGCCGCGGGCGGTTACGGCGACGAGGGCGCTCACCGCTCGGTCGCCGACGTAACCGACGCCGACTCGCTGCGCCAGGTGCGCGAGTACAAGCAGCAGATGAAGGCGGCCGCGAAGGCGAAGTCCGCGCAGCGCTGACGCAACCACGCCGTCGCCGCGGTCGTTGTAGGCAGGTGGCGACGGGCAACCGATGACGGACGGACGCGGCGCGCCGCTGCTGCGTCCCGAGGTCAGCGCGACCCGGGCCAGCTTCCTCGAACTCTTCTTCGACCTGGTCTTCGTCTTCGCGCTGACCCGGGTGTCGGTGCGCCTGATCGACGCCGCGGGGGCTTCCGTCGCGGAGCTGGTCGTGGAGATCGCGCGCACCGGCGTGCTCTTCCTCGCCCTCTGGCTGCTCTGGTCGATCACCACCTGGGTCACCAGCCGGTACGAGCCCGAGCGCGCGGTGATCCAGTTCGTCGTGGTGGGGTCGATGTTCGGCGCGATGGTGATGGCGGTCGCGCTGCCGGAGGCGTTCGAGGAGCGGGCCCTGCCGTTCGTGCTCGGGTACCTGGCGGTGATGATCGGCCGGCCGCTGGTCGTCGCCGCGGCACTGCGCCGCCATCCGCGCCGCACGGTGCCGTTGCGGCTCGCCGCCTGGGCGGCGGTCGGCGCCGTGCCGTGGTTGGCCGGGGCGTTCGCGCCGGAACAGCTACGCCTGCCGCTGTGGGTGCTCGCGCTGGCCGTCGACGGCACCGGGCTCCTGCTCGGCTGGCCGTTGCCCCGGATGGGCCCGGCGCGCGCGTCCGGCTGGCTGATCGCCGGCGAGCACCTGGCCGAGCGGTACCAGCAGATCTTCCTCATCTCGCTGGGGGAGACCGTCCTGGTCATCGGCGTGACCTACAGCGGTGCGGTCTTCACCGCCGACCGGGCCGGCGCCTTCACCACGGCGTTCGTCACCACGGCACTGCTCTGGCGGATCTACTTCCACCGGGCGGGTCAGCTGCTCGCCGAGGCGTTGCGGGTGGCCCGGTCGCCCGGACGGCTCGGCTCCTCCGTCGCCGCCACCCACCTGGCCATCGTCGTCGGCGTGCTGAGCACCGGCGTCGGCTACGAACTGGTGATCGCGCACCCGTACGGCCGGATCGACCCGGTCTGGCTGGTCTTCGTCGTCGGCGGCCCGGCGATCTTCCTGGCCGCCCGGGCCCGCTTCGAGTACGAGATCTTCGGCCGGGTGTCCTGGTCGCGGGCGGGCGGCGTGGCGGCACTGTTGCTGCTGGCGCCGGCGCTCACCCTGGGCCCGCCGATGGCGGCGCTGGCGACCGTCGCCGCCGTGCTGGCCGGGGTGGCGGCCGCCGACCTGTGGCGCAGCCGTGGCCGGCCGCCCGAGGCGCCCGCCTCGCCGATGCTGCTCGGCGAGGCCGGGGAAGCGGACTTCCCCGCGGCCCCGTGACGGGCCCGGCTCAGGCGGCCGTCGGGTGGGCCAGCGCGGCCAGCGCCCGGCGCACGTCGGCGAGCGAGACGGTGGTCGAGTCGTCGAGGTCGGCCAGCCCGGCCTCGATCCACTGCCGCATCAGGGTGGTGACCCCGATGCCCCGGGCGTCGGCGGCCGCCCGCACCCGCTCGTAGGTCTCCAGCGGCAGCCGGACCGAGCGGCTCACCATCGGCGTGTCGCTGTCGGGGGTGGGCAGCTCCACCGGCGGGCTCTCGTCGATCAGCTCCGCGAGCCGGTCACCGCCGCTGTGGAACTGCTTGGTCGCGTCGTTACGGTGCATCGTCACCGCCTCCTCGTCGGTGGGACCTCCGCACGGCCTCGTCGTAGCGCTTGGCCTCGACGTCGCTCAGCTCCCGGGCGGAGAGGATGTCCCAGTCGTTGTCGGTGCCGTCGGCCTCGGCGAGCAGCACGGCCAGTCGACGCCCCCGGCGGGCGGCGGCGTAGACGACCATCACGTCGTCGCCCAGGTGGCGGATGACCCGCCGGCTGCTGTGCAGCGCCTCCCAGACTTCCCCCGGCGTGACGTCGTAGACCCTCAGGTTGGCCAACGCCTCGTCGGTGAAGCTGAACCTGCTGCCCACGCGGCGAGCGTACCACGGACGTAACACGATGTTCCTTGCCACGATTCTCGCTGATCACGGGCTCGGGGTGACAGGATGGGGCGTAATCCCCTCGAGGAGGTCCGCGGTGAAGCGTCAGGCGTACCAGCCGATCCTGATCACCGACGCCTCGCGCAGCCAGGACGACCAGCTCACCAGCCGGCAGAAGCGGTACGTGCTGATGATGGGCATCCGGGTGGCCTGCGTGATCGCCGGTGCGATCCTGGTCGGCGCGCAGGCTCCGCTGCTCTGGCTCTGGCTGCCGTTGGTCGGCCTGGGCATGCTGCTCATCCCGTGGCTGGCCGTGCTGCTGGCCAACGACCGGCCGCCCAAGGAGGAGCACCGGCTGATGAGCCGGTTCCAGGCGCGGCACCGGGACGAGACGCCGCCGATGAGCCTCACCGCCGAGGAACGGCCGCACAAGGTCATCGACGCCGAGCCCTGACCGGGCCGGCCGGGTGCCACCCGGCCGTCCAGCCGCGGTCTCCCGGCCGCCCGGTCCCGGCGTCGACGTCAGGTCCCGGCCGGCCGCTCAGCCCGCGGGTCGGGCGCCGACCTGGGAGACCGCCGACGCACCGAGGTCGCCGGCCCGGGCCAGCGCCGCCGCCGGCGTGGCCCCGGCCAGCCAGGCGGAGAGCAACCCGGCGGCGAACGCGTCCCCGGCGCCGGTGACGTCCACCACCGCCACCCGGCGGGCCGGTGCCACCGCCACCGCCCCGGCCCGGTCCACCCAGACCGCGCCGGCGGCGCCCCGCTTCACCACCACCCGGCGGGCCGAGGCCGTCAGCGCCCGCCCCTGGGCCGCCGGGTCCAGCCCGCCGGCCAGCACGGTCGCCTCGTCCGCGTTGACCAGCAACAGGTCGACGTCGCGTACCCAGGCCAGGAAGGCCGCCGCGCCGACCCGCCGCAGCGGCGCCGCGGAGGCCGCGTCGACGCTGGTGGTGAGCCCGCGCTCGCGCGCGGCGGCCAGCGCGCGCAGCCCGGCCGGACGGGACGCCGGGTCCAGCAGCGGGTACCCGGACAGGTGCAGGTGCCCCGCGTCCGGCGCGGCGGCCAGCGCGGCCTCGACGTGCTCCGGGGCCAGCCGCAGGTTCGCCCCCCGCTCGGTGATCATCGTCCGCTCGTCGTCGGTGGCCAGCACGATCACCGTGCCGGTGGCCTCGTCCGGGTGCCGGGTCACCGCGCAGTCGACCCCGGCGCGCGCCAGCTCGGCCACCCGGTCGCGCCCCTGGCTGTCGTCGCCGACCGCGCCGACCAGCGTCACCGGCACGCCCTGGGCGGCGAGCCAGGCCGCGGTGTTCGCGGCCTGCCCGCCGCCGCTGAACCGGATCGCCGCCGGGGTGTCGGAACCGGTGGCCGGCGGTCCGGCCAGCACCGCCACCACGTCGGTGATCAGGTCACCGACGACGAGGACGCGGCCTGTGGTCATGCGGCAGCGCGGCGGGCGGCCGCGGCGACCGCGATCCGGGCGGCGAGGTCGGCGTTGCGCAGGATGATCCGGACGTTCACCGCCAGGCTCGCCCCCTCGGTGGCCGAGTGGAAGTGCGCCAGCAGGTACGGGGTCACCGCCTTGCCGGTCACCCCGTCGCGCTCCAACCGGGCCAGCCCCTCGGCGAGCGTGCGGTCGTGCAGGTCGGGGTCGAGCTGCTCGTCGGTGGGCAGCGGATTGGCCACGATCAGGCCGCCGCGCTGCACCCCGTGCTGCTCGCGGGCGGCGAGCACGTCCGCCACCCGCTCCGGGCTCTCCACCGACCAGTCCAGGTCGAAGCCGCCGTCGGTGACGAAGAAGCCGGGGAACCGCCGGGTGCGGTAGCCGACCACGCCGACCCCGAGGGTCTCCAGCCGCTCCAGGGTGGCGCCCACGTCGAGGATCGACTTGACCCCGGCGCAGACCACCGCGATCGGGGTCCGGGCCAGGGTGACCAGGTCGGCCGACTCGTCGAAGGTCTGGGCCGCCTCCCGGTGCACCCCGCCGAGGCCGCCGGTGGCGAACACGCCGATCCCGGCCGCGGCGGCGACGGCGCTGGTCGCCGCCACGGTGGTGGCGCCGTCCGCGCCGGTGGCGGCGGCCACCGCCAGATCGCGTACGGAGAGCTTGGTCACGCCGTCGGCGGTGGCGAGCCGGGTCAGCTCGGCGTCGTCGAGGCCCACCACGAGGCGGCCGCCGACCATGCCGATGGTGGCCGGCACCGCCCCGGCGTCCCGGACCGCCTGCTCGATCTGCCGGGCCACCCGCAGGTTCTCCGGGCGGGGCAGCCCGTGCGAGACGATGGTGCTCTCCAGGGCGACGACGGGACGGCCGTCGCGCAGCGCGTCGGCCACCTCGGTGCCGTAACGGATGTGGAAGTTGGTCACGGCGGCCACGGTACGGGCTCCGGCCGGGCCGGGCTGAACTGGACCGGGCCGCGGTGACCTGCCAGACTTGACGGTTGGAGGTGGAAAAGTGAGCACACAGGTTCTCGAGCGTCCGGAGCTGAAGGACGCCGACACCGGTCCCGAGATGTTCCACTACGTCCGGAAGGACAAGATCGCCGAAAGCGCCGTCATGGGCACTTTCGTCGTGGCGCTCTGCGGGGAGACCTTCCCGGTGACGAAGGCGGCCAAGCCGGGTTCGCCGGTCTGCCCGAAGTGCAAGGAGATCTACGACGCCTGGGGCGAGTGATCCAGGGCGGCCCGCCCGGCCGCCCACGTAACCTGCGGCGGTGACCACCTCCACCGCGCTGCTCTTCGCCGATCTGACCGGGGTGGCCGTCTTCGCCGCCTCCGGGGCCTCCGCGGCGGTGGCCAAACGGCTCGACCTCTTCGGCGTGGTCTTCGTCGGCTTCGTCGCCGCGCTCGGCGGCGGCATCTTCCGCGACCTGGTCATCGACGAGGTCCCGCCGCTGGCCTTCGCCGACTGGCGCTACGCGGTCACCGCGGCGGTCACCGCCGCCGCCGTGTTCTGGCTGCATCCCCAGCTCGCCCGGCTGCGGACCACCGTGCTGGTGCTGGACGCCGCCGGCCTCGGTCTGTTCACCGTCACCGGCACGCTGAAGGCGCTCGACGCCCAGGTGCCCGCGGTCGGCGCCTGTGTGATCGGCATGCTCACCGCGATCGGTGGTGGCCTCGGTCGGGACCTGCTCACCGCCGAGATCCCGGTGGTGCTGCGGCGGGAGATCTACGCGGTCGCCGCGTTCGTCGGCTCGGTCGTGGTGGCGGTCCTGTCCGGCCTGGGTTACACCGGCCCCGTCCCGCTGACCGCGGCGGCGTTGCTGGTGTTCGGGATCCGCCTGGTGGCGCTGCGCCGGCGCTGGTCGGCCCCGGTGGCGACGCTGCGGCCGCCGCGTACCGGCGGCCCGGGTCTCTGACGTCGCCCGGCTGAGGGTGGCAGTGGCGGCGGTCCGGGTGTGACCGGGGTGACCAGCGTGGCGTCCGCTGCGCCGGGCGGGCGCCGCTGGTTATGCTGAGTCGGCCTTCGCGGCATGTCCTGCGCGGAGGCGTTTTCATGGGCGGCGGTACCCGTTGGCCCTCGGCCGGGGTCCGCCTACGCGCGGTCGGAGAGGAGCGCTCGGGTGGCTTCCCGGTTGCCGGCGATCGAGACGTTCCCGGCGCTACGCGCGTGGCAGCGCAAGGCGCTGGTGGAGTACCTGCGCCGCCGGACGGAGGACTTCACCGCGGTCGCCACGCCCGGCGCCGGTAAGACCACCTTCGCCCTGCGGATCGCCGCCGAGCTGCTCGCCGACGGCACCGTCGAGGCGGTCACCGTGGTCGCCCCCACCGAGCACCTGAAGGCCCAGTGGGCCGCCTCGGCGGCCCGGGTCGGCATCCAGCTCGACGCCGCCTTCCGCAACGCCGACCTGCACTCCTCGGCCGACTTCCACGGCGCCGTGGTCACCTACGCGCAGGTCGGCATGGCGCCGCAGGTGCACCGGCGGCGCACCATGACCCGGCGCACCCTGGTCATCCTCGACGAGATCCACCACGCCGGCGACTCCCGGTCCTGGGGCGACGGGGTGAAGGCCGCCTTCGAGCCGGCGGTCCGCCGGTTGATGCTCACCGGCACCCCGTTCCGCTCCGACGACAACCCGATCCCGTTCGTCAGCTACGAGCGGGGCGACGACGGCCTGCTCCGCTCGCGCGCCGACTCGGTCTACGGCTACTCGGACGCGCTGCGCGACGGCGTGGTCCGGCCGGTGCTCTTCCTGGCGTACTCGGGGGAGACGCGGTGGCGCACCAACGCCGGCGAGGAACTGGCCGCCCGGCTCGGCGAGCCGATGACCCAGGATCTGATCGCCCAGGCCTGGCGTACCGCGCTGGACCCGGCGGGGGACTGGATGCCGCAGGTGCTGCGCGCCGCCGACGCCCGGTTGACCGTGCTGCGCGAGGGCGGGATGAGCGACGCCGCCGGCCTGGTCATCGCCAGTGACCAGCAGACCGCCCGCGCGTACGCCAAGCTGATCGAGCAGGTGACCGGCGAGAAGGCGGCCGTGGTGCTCTCCGACGACGTCGGTGCCTCCGCGCGGATCGCCAGCTTCGCGGCGTCCGAGCAGCGCTGGATGGTGGCGGTGCGGATGGTGTCCGAGGGGGTGGACATCCCCCGGCTGGCCGTCGGGGTCTACGCCACCAGTGCCAGCACCCCGCTCTACTTCGCCCAGGCGATCGGCCGGTTCGTCCGGGCCCGCCGGCCCGGCGAGACCGCCTCGGTCTTCCTGCCGAGCGTGCCGCACCTGCTCGGGCTGGCCAGCGAGATGGAGGCGGAGCGGGACCACGTGCTCGGCAAGCCCAAGGACCGCGAGGGCTTCGACGACGACCTGCTGGAGCGTGCCCAGCGCGACGAGCAGGCCAGCGGTGAGCTGGAGAAGCGGTTCGCGGCGCTCTCGGCCACCGCCGAGCTGGACCAGGTGATCTTCGACGGCGCCTCGTTCGGCACGGCGGCCCAGGCCGGCACCCCGGAGGAGGAGGAGTACCTGGGCCTGCCCGGTCTGCTCACCGCCGACCAGGTGGCCCTGCTGCTCACCAAGCGGCAGGCCGAGCAGCTCGCGGCCCAGCGCCGCCGGGCGGCCGAACGGAGCGCTCAGCCGGCCGCTGAGACGTCCGCGGCGCCACCGGCTCCGATGAGTGCGGCGCAGCGCCGGGTGGCGCTGCGCCGGCAGCTGAACGCCCTGGTGGCCGCCCGGCACCACCGCACCGGCCAGCCGCACGGCAAGATCCACGCCGAGCTGCGCCGGCTCTGCGGCGGCCCGCCCAGCGCCCAGGCCACCATCGAGCAGCTCGAGGAACGCATCGCCACCGTGCAGACCCTCTGACGGCCCAGTTCCCTGCCCGGCTCCTGCGCTCCCGCGGCGCACCCCGGGTGCCCGTGATCGTCTGGTGGCGAGCAGGGCGGAAAGCCCGACTCACGCCTGCCCGGCAGCAGACGATCGTGGATCCACCGGTTGGGTGGGGGGTGTCGGGTGGGCGGTGCGGGCCCGTTGGTCACCGGGGTGGCCGGGTGCGAACCGGCGGTCACGGCGGGGCCGACCGGGTGCGGACAGCGAAAAGCCGGCCGGAGGCACCCAGTGGGTGCCTCCGGCCGGCTATGTCGGGTTGCGGACTCAGTTCGCCATCAGATCGGCGCCACGCCAGCTGAACTCCGGGTCCGTCGCGAACCGCACGGTGATCTTCACGAGATCCTCCGCGTACTTGTTCGCGTGGTGCCCACAGAACACCAGCTCGCTCCCACCCGCCAGAGTGATCCGGAGCTTGCCGGCAGCATTGCAGCGGTCGCACCGTTCATCGGCGGCCGGGGGGCTCACCGTCTCGGGCGGCGGCGTGAGGGTCGGGGTCATCGCCTTCCTCCTCTGGTCGTCACCGATGAACAATCTCTTCGGTCGTTGCTCACCTATCGTGCAACACCCTTGTGGGGCCTTGCCTTCCCTGTGTGCCCGCGGGGGACCGAGGTCACACATGGCAGGGACAGTGTGCCGTCTACCCAGGGTGCCACGTCAACGATCACAATCGTGCAACCGAACGATCACCATCCGACGTTGCACGCCAAGTGGCCAAAACGACACGCCGGGTTGACGATCGCGGATCAGTCGAGGTAATCGCGGAGCACCTGGGAACGCGACGGGTGGCGCAGCTTCGACATCGTCTTGGACTCGATCTGCCGGATCCGCTCCCGGGTCACACCGTAGACCTGGCCGATCTCGTCCAGGGTGCGGGGCTGGCCGTCGGTGAGGCCGAAGCGCAGGCGTACCACACCCGCCTCACGCTCGGACAACGTCTGCAGCACCTGCTGGAGCTGGTCCTGCAGCAGCGAGAACGAGACGGCGTCGACCGCGACCACGGCCTCCGAGTCCTCGATGAAGTCGCCGAGCTGGCTGTCGCCCTCGTCACCGATGGTCTGGTCGAGCGAGATGGGCTCCCGGGCGTACTGCTGGATCTCCAGCACCTTCTCCGGTGTGATGTCCATCTCCTTGGCCAGCTCCTCCGGGGTGGGCTCGCGGCCCAGGTCCTGGAGCAGCTCGCGCTGGATCCGGCCGAGCTTGTTGATCACCTCGACCATGTGCACCGGGATGCGGATGGTGCGGGCCTGGTCGGCCATGGCCCGGGTGATGGCCTGGCGGATCCACCAGGTGGCGTAGGTGGAGAACTTGTAGCCCTTGGTGTAGTCGAACTTCTCGACCGCGCGGATCAGGCCGAGGTTGCCCTCCTGGATCAGGTCGAGGAAGGCCATGCCGCGGCCGGTGTAGCGCTTGGCCAGTGAGACGACCAGGCGGAGGTTGGCCTCGAGCAGGTGGTTCTTGGCGCGCTCGCCGTCGCGGGAGATCCAGAGCAGGTCCCGCTGCATGTCGCGGGTGAGCTTCTCCTCGCCCTCCTCGGCCGCGCGCAGCCGCTCGGCGGCGTAGAGCCCGGCCTCGATCCGCTTGGCCAGCTCCACCTCCTGCTCCGCGTTGAGCAGCGGGACCTTGCCGATCTGCTTGAGGTACGCCCGGACGGAGTCCGCGGAGGCGGTCAGCTCGGCGTCCCGGCGGGCCTGCTTGAGCGCCTCGGACTCCTCGTCGTCCCACTCGAAGTCGTTGTCGCTGGCGGAGTTGGCCGCGTCGGCCTCGGCGGCCTGGGTCAGCTCGGCCGGCTCCTCGACCACCACGTCCTCGATCTCGGCGGCGAGCTCCTCCGGGTCGATGTCACCCTCGGCGCCCTCGCCCTTGGCCTTGCCGGCGGCCTTGGCCGGCTTGGCGCCGGCCGCCGCGGCGACCGTGGCCTTGGTGGCCCGGGTGGTCTTCGTCGCCTTCGCCGGCGCGGCGGCCTTGGCGGCCACCTCGGCGGTGGTGCCCGCGGCCTTGCGCGCGGTCGCCTTGCGCGGGGCGGGCGCGGGGGCCTCGTCGGCGGCGGGCGCCTGCTTCGGGGCGGGCGCGGCGGCCTTCTTGGTGGTCTTGGCGGTGGTGGCCCGGGACGCCGGCGTGGCCGAGCGGGCGGCGGCCACCCGGCGGCGGGTGCTGGCCGAGCCGTCCACCACCACGGTCACTCCCGCCTCGGAGAGCGCCCGCAGGATCTTCTTGGCCTGGGCCGGAGTCACCTCGGCGGACTCGACGGTGCGCGCGAGCTGGGCCGACGTGAGCTGGCCGCCGGCGCTCTGCGCGTGGGCGATCAGGGTGTCGGTGAGCGAGCGAACGTCGGCGCCGGTCTGGCGGGGTTCTGTCACGAATGACCTTCCGGAGGCGAAGAGCGAGCACGGCCGGGTCGTCTGGCGCAGAGCGGCGCACCGTGCCGGACGATGTGGTTGAGGAACCCCCGTGTCCCGGGCCGGCCGGTCGCTGGCGGTCCGTGGCGCGTGGGCAGGGGTGAATTGTAACGCCGTCTGCGGCGAACATCCTGCGCCGCACGGCGTACCCGCTGTGGGGACCGCCGATTCGACGCAGATGTGGACTTTGTAAGGATGATACCCGCGCGGGATCCGGAACACCCCGGTCGTGCGGGAAGGGGACGGACGATGGACCGGACGGCGCCGGCGCCGCGGGAACTGCTGGAGATCGCGGTCGGGGTGGCCCGGGACGCGGCCGCGACGGCGTACCGGATGCGGGCCGAGGGCGTGTCGGTGGCGGCCACCAAGAGCACCGCCACCGATGTGGTGACCGCCGCGGACCGGGCCGTGGAGCGGCAGGTCGTGGACGCGCTGCGCCGGCTGCGTCCGGCCGACGCGGTGCTCGGCGAGGAGTACGGCGCGGGCGCCGGCGGGCCGGTCGGGCCGGGCGGGGTCCGGTGGATCCTCGACCCGATCGACGGCACGGTCAACTACCTCTACGGGCTGCCGCACTGCGCCGTCTCGCTCGCCGCCGAGGTGGACGGCGAGGTGGTCGCCGGCGTGGTGCGCAACGTCAGCACCGGCGAGGAGTGGACCGCCACCGCCGGCGGTGGGGCCTGGCGCGACGGCGAGCGGCTGCGCTGCTCGACCGAGACCGACCTCGGCCAGGCGCTGGTGGCGACCGGGTTCGGCTACGACCCGGGGCGCCGGGCGCACCAGGCCCGGGTGATCGCCGAGTTGATCCCGCACGTCCGGGACATCCGCCGGCTGGGCGCCGCCGCCCTCGACCTCTGCCTGGCCGCCGAGGGGCGGGTGGACGCCTACTACGAGAAGGGGCTGGCCGCCTGGGACCAGGCCGCCGGCGCCCTGGTGGCCAGCGAGGCCGGCCTGCGGGTCGGCGGGCTGGGCGGGCTGCCGCCCGGCCCGGACATGGTCATCGCCGCGCCGCCGGCGCTGTACGAGCCGCTGCACGCCCGCCTGGCCGACCTGGACGCCTCCGGCGGCCCCTGACCGGGCCGTACGCCAGCGCGGCCGGCTGACCGGGCCGCGTACGTCAGCGCGGCCGGCCGACGGGCCGTACGGGCGTCACGGAGCCCCTCCCGGCCGGCGTCGGCCGACCGGGGCCGTGCGGCGGGCCGCGGTCAGGCGGTCGGACCGGCGGTGACCAGGCCGCTCGCCGGCCGGGTGGTGCGGGGGTGACCGCCGCCCGGGGTGGCGTCAGTTCTCGACCGGCGCCGGGCAGGAGCCGGGCGGCGCGACCGGCGAGCCGAGGTCGCCCAGCGACTGGTTGACCTCGGTGGTGGTGGCCAACTGCTGGAAGGAGTTGCCCAGCACCACGTCGACGACGTCGTCGGCGCGCTTCTCGTCGTAGACGTACGCGGCGTTGTTGAGGAAGTAGGCGCGCAGCAGGTGCGCCGAGCCGACGCCCTTCGGGCCGTAGCGCAGCACCGCCACGTCGTCGATCTGCTTGGGCGCGTTGGCTTCCTTCTTGACCTGGAACTTGCGGTTGCGGAAGTCGTCCGCGACGTTGGCGGCGAGGCCGGGCTGGTCGGTGCCGTTCAGCACGTTGATCTTGACGTCCTTGGGCTCGCGCAGGGCCACGTCGGCCAACGGCCAGCCCTCCGGGCATCCCTCGGCGGTGCCGGCGGCGCC
The DNA here is from genome assembly GCF_056780015.1 of Micromonospora sp. R311. Classification (NCBI taxonomy): domain Bacteria; kingdom Bacillati; phylum Actinomycetota; class Actinomycetes; order Micromonosporales; family Micromonosporaceae; genus Micromonospora; species Micromonospora sp. R311. The sequence continues at coordinate 138,710 of NZ_JBSWCE010000012.1, read as the reverse complement.
CTGGGTGTCGCGCACCAGCGCGACCACCACGAAGACCAGGGCGAGCACCGCCAGCAGGCCGACGACAACGAGTGCTCGCACTCGCGCAAAGCTCATCAGGGCGCTCCCCGGACAGTGGTGGGTGGCGGCGGCCGTCGGCGGTCGGGCCGCCCCGCCGGCCGTCGAGTACGCCGCTGAGGTTAACGCTTGTCCGGCCGTCGCGTGGAAACAGCCGGACATGCCGGCGCGCCATCCGGGAACGGGGTACTACTACCCCTATCTTCGTGTCGCCTGAGTCACATTGGGAACAACTTCGCGTGCGGGGGCGTACATCTCAGCCACGAGGGCGGTATACATGCCTCGCCCAAAGGGGGGGTATGGTTCCGCGCTCGCTGGGGGAGTTCCTCTGGCGGCTCCGGCCCGTGCGGTCGCCGGGTCGGGTGACCGACACAAGTGGCGGCCGGCCAGCGGAACCGAAACAGCGTCGTCCGGCGTTACAACCGGAAGCGACAACATCGACATGGGAGAGTGAAACCGATGGCCACCGACTACGACGCCCCGCGTCGCGACGAGGTCGACCTCGGCGAGGACAGCCTGGAAGAGCTCAAGGCACGGCGCGTCGACTCACAGTCGGGCGCCGTGGACGTCGACGAGGCCGAGGTGGCCGAGAGCTTCGAGCTGCCCGGCGCCGACCTGGCCGACGAGGAGCTCACGGTCAAGGTTCTGCCGATGCAGCAGGACGAGTTCCGCTGCGCCCGCTGCTTCCTGGTGCACCACCGCAGCCAGCTGGCGGTCGAGCGTAACGGCGAGCTGATCTGCCGCGAGTGCGTCTGATCGCGGCAGGCTCCACCGGCGGCGGCTCCCTCGTGGGGCCGCCGCTGTCCGAGTCACCGTGCGGCGCGCCGGGGGAGCTGCTTGACTCGTGACGGGTAGCCGGCACGGCGGCTGACGATCCACCCGGGAGGTCGGTTCGATGAGCGAGCGCGGCGCGGACGAGCCGGGCGTGGGCGAGCCGGGTGTGGGCGAGCGGGGCGCGGACGAGCTGGGGGCGACCGTCGCCGCGCTCACCGCCGACGACATCGAGCCGGCCCGGCGCCGGCAACTGCTGACCCGGCTCGTCGGGCAGGCCCGGGCCCGCGGGCTCGGCGACCTGTTCAAACCTCGGGCCGCCGTCCGCTGGATGGTCGACACGGTCGCCGAGATCGCGCCCCACGTGCCGGTCCGCGACCTGGCCACGCTGCGCCGGCACTTCCCCGGGCTGGACGACGACGCGCTGGCCGACCGGCTGGTCCGCAACGCGGCCCGGGCGACGGCCGGGGTGGGCGCCGCCGGCGGCGGCGTCGCCGCGGTGGAGTGGGCGGTCACACCGACCCTGCTCTCCGCGCCGGTGCTGCTGGCCGCCGAGACGGTCGCCGTGGTGGCGATCGAGTTGAAGCTGGTCGGCGAGCTGCACGAGGTCTACGGCGTCCCGCTGCCCGTCCACGGCACCCCGCGCACGGTCGCCCTGGTGCACTCCTGGGCCAGCCAGCGCGGGATCAACCCGATGCTCCCCGGCGCCGGGGTGGGCGCGGTGCTCGGCACCGCGGCTCGCCGGGAACTGCGGGACACCCTGCTGCGGCGCTTCGGGCGCAACCTCACCACGCTCGGGCCGTTCCTCACCGGGGCGGCGGTCGCCAGCTATCTCAACCGGCGGGCCACCCGGGGGTTGGCCGACCAGGTCCGGGCCGACCTGCACCGCAAGCGCCGCGCGCTGCCGGGGGCCCCGCCCGAGCTGTCCGGCGAGCCCACCCGTCCCTGAGCGCGGGCCGCACCCGGGCGAGCAGCCGGCTCAGCCGGCGTCGCGGGCGGCCAGGATCGCCTCGGCCAGCTCGACCGGGCGTCGGGTGCTCACCACCCAGAAGGGCGTGGGGTCGGCCGGATCGTCCAGCACCACCTGGACCGCGCCGCCGATCCACGGCCGCTGCACCACGAACGCCAGCGGATCCGCGCCGACCCCGAGCACCTCGCGCCGTCCGGCGGCGTCCAGCGGGATCGCGTCGGCCACGAAGCGCACCGGCAACCGGGCGTCGTCCACCCGCAGCTCGCCGTCGCGTACCGCCACCCGGACCCGGCCGAGCCAGGCCAGGCCGAGCACGGTCGCCGGCAGCAGCACCGCGAACGGCAGCCACGCCCGGACCCCGGGGTAGCCCATCCAGATCTCGGCGGCGAGCAGGGCGGCCGCGGCCAGCCCGGCCAGCCAGAGCCACCAGGGCAGGCCGAGCCGTTCGGAGTGCTCCGCGGGCGCCGCGCGGCGGGACGTCGGCGACGGCGAGGATGGCGACAGGCTCACAGTCCGAGGGTACGGCGCACAACGGCCCGGGTACCCGGCAGGATGGCAGGGTCACCCCAGTGAAACCGGACGGAAGAGGGGAACCGTGACCGACGTCGTACCCGTGCCCGTACGGCAGCTCGACCCTGAGCTGCCGCTGCCGGCGTACGCCCATCCCGGTGACGCCGGGGCCGACCTGGTGGCCGCCGCCGACGTCGAACTGCCACCCGGCGGTCGGGCACTGGTCCCGACCGGCGTGGCCATCGCCCTGCCGGAGGGGTACGTGGGCCTGGTCCACCCCCGGTCGGGGCTGGCGGCCAGGCTCGGCGTGACCGTGCTCAACGCGCCCGGTACGGTCGACGCCGGCTACCGGGGCGAGATCCTGGTCAACCTGATCAACCATGATCGGGACGTGCCGGCGAAGATCTCCCGTGGCGACCGGATCGCCCAGCTCGTCATCCAGCGGGTGGAACGGGCGGTCTTCCAGCCGGTGGCCGAGCTGCCCGCGTCCCGGCGCGGCGCCGGCGGGCACGGCTCCACCGGCGGGCATGCCGGGCTGGTACCGCCCTCGCCGCGGGTGGACCGGGCCGGCGGACGGACGGAAGAGGTGTCAGGGTGAGTGCGAACAGCGGAGGGTTGGCGCAGTGATCTTCTCCCGTAAGCGGGCCGACGCCGGGCGGCGCGGCCGCGACGAGCGGACCACCGAGGTCCTCGACAGCTACGACGAGGAGCGGACCCCGGTCCCGGCACGCGGCCCGTACGACGTCAGCGAGGCGCCCGCCGGCGTGCAGCGGCTCGACCTGGGCAGCCTGCAGATCCCGGCGGTGCCCGAGGTGGAGGTGCGGGTGCAGGCCGACCCGCAGGGCGTGATCCAGCAGGTGGTGCTCGTGCACGGCGAGAACGCGCTCCAGCTCGGCGTCTTCGCCGCCCCCCGCTCCGAGGGCATCTGGGACGAGGTGCGCGAGGAGATCCGCCAGTCGCTGTTCAACGACGGCGCCGCCGCCCAGGAGGTCGAGGGGGAGTACGGCACCGAGCTGCGTGCCCGGGTGCGCACCCCGGACGGCCTGACCGACCTGCGGTTCGTCGGCATCGACGGGCCGCGCTGGATGGTCCGCGGCGTCTACCAGGGCGCCGCGGCCACCGACCCGGCTGCCGCCGGTCCGCTGGGCCAGTGCCTCGACGGGCTGGTGGTCGACCGGGGTCAGGAGGCGAAGCCGGTGCGCGAGCCGCTGCCGCTGCGGCTGCCCCGCGAGGTCGCCGACCAGGCCGGTCCCGCCGCCGAGGCGGCCGACGCGGCCGGTGCGGCGGCCGGCGGCCGTCCCGCCCCGGGCCCCCGCGAGGCCTGACCGAGGGTCCACCGGCCCGCCGGGGCCGGCCCGCTCGGCGTACGCTGGCGGAACGGTCCCGGTGATGCCGGGCTCGGGCAGTGCCGGCGCGGGCCGGCCGGCGTGGGAAGGGTGACGCGGAGGTCATGACGACCGACGAGGACCGGGGATCGCTGCGGCGGATGCTGCGCCGGCTCACGGCCAGCGAAGCCGAGATCGAGGCGCTCGAGCTGCAGAAGGAGAGCGCCGAGCACGGCGGCGTGCCGGCCCGGCAGTGCTGCCGGGGTCAGGTGGTGTCGGTCTCGGGGCGGCTGCGCACCGTGGTCTACACCCCCCGCACCAACCTGCCCACCCTGGAGGCTGACCTCTACGACGGCAGTGACGTGGTGACCCTGGTCTGGCTGGGGCAACGGCACATCGCCGGGATCGAGCCCGGGCGGCACCTCACCGCGCGCGGGCGGGTGGCCGTCCGGGACGACCGCAAGGTCATCTACAACCCGTACTACGAGCTGGAGTCGCCGAAGTGACCACCGGACAGGACCGGGCGGCGCAGCCGGGGACCGGGCCGGAGGAGGAGCGGCTGCCCACCATCGCCGAACAGATGGCCGACCAGCTCGGCGGCTGGCGGGGGCTGGTGGAGTCGAGCATCCCGGTGTTCGTCTTCGTGGTCGCCAACATCGTCGGCGAGCTGCGCCCCGCGGTGATCGCCTCGGTGGCCGTGGCACTGGGGATCGCCGGGCTGCGGCTGGCCCAGCGCCGGCCCGTCCGGCACGCGGTCAACGGCCTCTTCGGCATCGCCGTCGGCGCGGCGATCGCCTGGCGCACCGGCGACGAGCGCGACTTCTACCTACCCGGCATCCTCTACGGCATCGGCTACGGGGTGGCGCTGCTGCTCTCGGCGGCGATCCGGCAGCCCCTGGTGGGGTGGATCTGGTCGGTGCTGGTGGCCAAGGGGCGTTCCGAATGGCGCGACGACCCGCGGCTGGTGAGGACGTTCACCGGGCTGACCGTGCTCTGGGGCGTGGTCTGGCTGGCCAAGGTCGGCGTGCAGGCCGGGCTCTACCTCGCCCAGCAGGACACCGCGCTCGGCGTGGCCCGGCTGGCGCTGGGCTACCCGCCGTACGCGCTGCTGCTGCTGATCACCGTCTGGACGGTCCGCCGGGTGACCCGGGAGACCCGCCCGGCCCCGCTGACCGGCGGCTGACCCACCCGGGCGGTCAGCGCCGCTCGCGGGTCCGTTCCACGCTGTCCGGTCCGAGCATCACGGCGCGGACGGCGTCCTCCACCTCGGCGGTGCAGACGAAGATCAGCTCGTCGCCGGCCTCCAGCGGGTCGTCGGGGCTGGGCACCAGCACCCGCTTGCCGCGCAGGATCGCCACCAGCGCGGAGTCGCGCGGCAGCGGCACCGCGTGCAGCGGCTGGCCGACGTACGGGGCGGCCGGCGGCAGGGTGATCTCCACCAGGTTCGCCTCGCCCTGCCGGAAGGTCATCAGCCGGACCAGGTCGCCGACCGTGACCGCCTCCTCCACCAGCGCGGCCATCACCCGGGGCTTGCTCACCGCGACGTCCACGCCCCACTGCTCGGTGAAGAGCCACTCGTTCTCGGCCCGGTTCACCCGGGCGACCACCCGGGGCACCGCGAACTCGGTCTTGGCCAGCAACGACACCACCAGGTTGACCTTGTCGTCGCCGGTGGCCGCGACCACCACGTCGCAGCCGGCGACGTTGGCCTCCTCCAGGCTGGTCAGCTCGCACGCGTCGGCCAGCACCCACTCGGCGGCGGGCACCCGGTCGGGCCGGAGCATCTTGGGCTGGCGCTCGATGAGCATCACCTGGTGGCCGTTGTCGATCAGCTCCTGCGCGATCGAGCGCCCCACGTTGCCGGCGCCGGCGATGGCGATCCGCATGCTCAGTGCACTCCTTCCGGCGGCGCCGCCGCCACCGACGTGACCGTGGCCGCGATGTCGTCGGTGACCAGCATGAAGATCTGGTCACCCTCCTGCACGGCACTGGTCGTGGTGGGCAGCGTGCCGATGCCGAACCGGGTCAGGTACGCCACCCGGGCCCCGGTCGCGTCCTCCAGGGCACGCACCGACCGGCCGATCCAGTCCTTGTGCACCGGCACCTCGACGATCGACACCGTGCTGGTCGGGTCGCGGAAGATCTCCACGTTCCCCTCCGGCACCAGGTGCCGCAGCATCCGGTCGGCGGTCCACCGGACGGTGGCCACGGTGGGGATGCCCAGCCGCTCGTAGACCTGCGCCCGGCGCTGGTCGTAGATCCGGGCGGCGACCCGGGAGACCCCGAACGTCTCCCGGGCCAGCCGGGCCGAGATGATGTTGGAGTTGTCGCCGCTGGAGACCGCCGCGAAGGCGTCCGCCCGCTCGATGCCGGCCTGGCGGAGCACCTCGCCGTCGAAACCGGCTCCGGTGACGGTGATGCCGGCGAAGTCCGGGCCGAGCCGGCGGAAGGCGTCGGCGTCCTGGTCGATGACCGCCACCGAGTGCCCCCGGGACTCCAGGCTGTGGGCGAGGGTCGAGCCGACCCGGCCACATCCCATGATCACGACGTGCACGCTGCCCTCCCAAGCTGCCGGCCCGCCCCGCCGGACCGGGCGTGTCGTCTGCGAGCCTGCCACGTTCCCGGCGCGGGCGGGGACCGACGGTACTCCGCCCGCGCGCGGCCGGCGTGATCGACCACCCCCACGGGTCCGCGCGGCGGGTCGTACTCTTGGCGGTTGTGGCCAGTCCCACCTCGCTGCTCAAGCGGCTGCTCCTCGGTCGACCCTTCCGGTCCGACCGGCTCCAGCACACCCTCCTGCCGAAGCGCATCGCGCTGCCCGTCTTCGCCTCCGACGCGCTCTCCAGCGTCGCGTACGCGCCCGACGAGATCCTGCTGACCCTCTCCATCGCGGGTGCCTCGGCGTTCCTCTTCTCGCCGTGGATCGCCCTCGCCGTCGTGGTGGTGATGCTCACCGTGGTGGCCAGCTACCGGCAGAACGTGCACGCCTACCCCTCCGGCGGCGGCGACTACGAGGTGGCCACGGTCAACCTCGGGCCGCGCGCCGGGGTGGCGGTGGCCAGCGCGCTGCTGGTCGACTACGTGCTGACGGTCGCGGTGTCGGTCTCCTCCGGGGTGGCCAACCTCGGTTCGGTGGTGCCCTTCGTGGCCACCCACAAGGTCAGCGTCGCGGTCGCCGCGGTGGCGCTGCTCACCGCGATGAACCTGCGCGGCCTGCGCGAGTCGGGGACGGCCTTCGCGATCCCCACCTACGGCTTCGTCATCGTGATCGGCGGGATGCTGCTCACCGGCCTGATCCGGATCTTCGTGCTCGGCGACGAGCTGCGGGCCCCCAGCGCCGACCTGGTGATCCAGGCCGAGCACAGCGTGACCGGTTTCGCCCTGGTCTTCCTGCTGCTGCGCACCTTCTCCTCGGGCTGCGCGGCGCTCACCGGCGTGGAGGCGATCTCCAACGGGGTGCCCGCGTTCAAGGCGCCGAAGAGCCGCAACGCGGCCACCACGCTGCTGCTGCTCGGCACCATCGCGGTGAGCATGCTGGTCGGCATCATCTGGCTGTCCCGGCTCACGCAGCTGCAGTTCGTCGAGGACCCGGCCCTGCAGATCGTCTCCGGCCCCGAGGGGTACGTGCAGAAGACGGTCACCACCCAGCTCGGCGAGACGGTCTTCGGCTCCGGCTCGGTGCTGCTCTACGTGGTCGCCGGGGCGACCGCGTTGATCCTCTTCCTGGCGGCGAACACCGCCTTCAACGGCTTCCCGGTGCTCGGCTCGATCCTCGCCCAGGACCGCTACCTGCCCCGACAGCTGCACACCCGGGGCGACCGGCTGGCCCTCTCCAACGGCATCGTCTTCCTGGCCGTCTTCGCGATCGTGCTGATCGTCGGCTTCCAGGCCGAGGTGACCAGGCTCATCCAGCTCTACATCGTCGGGGTGTTCGTCTCGTTCACCCTCTCCCAGGCGGGGATGATCCGGCACTGGAACCGGCACCTCAAGACCGAGCGGGACCCGCAGGCACGCCAGCGGATGGTCCGGTCCCGGGCGATCAACACCTTCGGCATGGTCATGACCGGCACCGTGCTGGTCATCGTCCTGGTCACCAAGTTCCTGCTCGGCGCCTGGATCGCGATCGCCGCGATGGCGGTGATCTACCTGGTGATGCTGGGCATCCGGCAGCACTACGACCGGGTCGCGGCGGAGCTGACCCCGTCGGACGCCGGCCGCGCCGTGCTGCCCGCCCGCAACCACGCCGTGGTGCTGGTCAGCAAGGTGCACCAGCCGACGCTGCGGGCCATCGCGTACGCCCGGGCCACCCGGCCGGACACGCTGACCGCGGTGACCGTCAACGTCGACGACAAGGACACCCGGGACCTGCAGGAGGAGTGGGAGCGGCGGGAGGTGCCGGTGCCGCTGACGGTGATCGACTCGCCGTACCGGGAGATCACCCGGCCGATCATCGACTTCGTCGCCAACGTCCGCCGGGAGTCCCCCCGCGACGTGGTCACCGTCTTCATCCCCGAGTACGTGGTGGGCCGCTGGTGGGAGAACCTGCTGCACAACCAGAGCGCGCTGCGGCTCAAGGGCCGGCTGCTCTTCGAGCCGGGCGTGATGGTGACCAGCGTGCCGTGGCAGCTCGAGTCGACCGCCAACAAGAACCTGGCGCGGCTGGACGCCACGCTCAGCCTCGGCCCGGCCCGCGGCCCCCGGGTGGCGCCGCGCGGCACCCTGCCGCCGGCCGTGCCGCCGCCGACCGCCGAGGAGCCGGGCGAGAGCAGCCGCCCCGCCGGAACCGGCCGTGACTGAGCCGGGGCGGGGCCTGGAGGAGGCCGAGCGGGTCGAGCTGACCGTGGGGGCGGTCGCCCCCGGCGGGCACTGCGTGGCCCGGGTGGACGGCCAGGTGGTCTTCGTCCGGCACGCGCTGCCCGGGGAGCGGGTGGTCGTCGAGGTCACCGAGGTGCACAAGGGCTTCGTCCGGGCCGACGCGGTGACCGTGCTGGGGGCCGCGCCGGAGCGCGTCGAGCCGCCCTGCCCGTACGCGAAGCCGGGCCGCTGCGGCGGCTGCGACCTGCAGCACGTCGCCCCCGCCGCCCAGTTGGAGTGGAAGGCCGCGGTGGTGCGCGAGCAGCTCACCCGCCTCGGTGGGCTGACCCCGGACGAGCTGGACCGGCTGGGCGTACGGGTCGAGGCGCTGCCCGGCGGCCCGCTGGGCTGGCGCTCCCGGGTCCGCTACGCGGTCGACGCGGCCGGCCGGGCCGGCCTGCTCAAGCACCGCTCGCACGAGGTGGTGCCGATCGACCGCTGCCTGATCGCCCACCCGGCGATCCAGGAGCTGCCGGTGCTCGCCCCCAGCGGGGTCCGCTGGCCGACGGCCGACGCGGTCGACACGGTCGCCTCCACCGGTGGCGACGTCACCGTCTCGACCGTCGCCGATGGTGTCGTCACGCCGGTCAGCGGGCCGGCCGCGGTGCGCGAGGTGGCCGCCGGCCGGGACTGGACGTTGCCCGCGTCCGCCTTCTGGCAGGTGCACCCGGCCGCGGCGGACGCCCTGGTCGGCGCGGTGCTGGCGGCGGTGCAGCCGCGGCCGGGGGAGTCGGCCTGGGACCTCTACGGCGGGGCCGGGCTGTTCGCCGCGGCGCTGGCCGACCGGGTCGGCCCCGGCGGGCGGGTCACCCTGGTCGAGTCGGCCGAGCAGGGGGTCGCCGCAGCCCGGGAGAACCTGCGCGACCTGCGCCAGGTCGAGGTGGTGGCGGCCCGGGTGGAGAACGCGCTGGCCCGGCGCCGGATCACCGGCCCGGTCGACGTGGTGGTGCTCGACCCGCCCCGCTCCGGCGCCGGTGGCCGGGTGGTCCGCGCGCTGGCCGCCGCCGGTCCGCGCGCCGTGGCCTACGTGGCCTGCGATCCGGCGGCGTTCGCCCGCGACGTGCGCACCTTCGCCGGGCTCGGCTGGCGGCTGGCCACGCTGCGCGGCTTCGACCTGTTCCCGATGACCCAGCACGTCGAGCTGGTCGGGCTGCTGCTGCCGCCCGACTGAGCCGCCGGCCCGACTGAGCCGCCGGCCGGCGTGTCGCGCGCCGGCCGGAGCCACGGCTCGCCCCCTTTGCTCTGCTTCAACCCACGCACAGCTTCCCCGCCACTGTCGTTGCGTCCGTTGAAGCAGAGCAAAGGGGGGCCGGTGGGATGGTCGGGCCGGCGGGTGGCGCCGGCCCGACGGCGTGGAGATCGGCGGGCTGCTGCCGCCGGCCGGCACCACCGTCGCGGCCGGCGGCGGGTGCGCAATCCCACACTGCGGCGCCGGCTGGCGGCGCTCGGCGCCGGCCGGTGGCGGCTGCGCACCATCGACGAGCCGGGGGCGCCGGCGCAGGCCAAGGAGGTGACCGGGGCCACGCGAGCGCCGTGCCGGGCCCCTGGACCCCGCCGGGCCGGCCCGTGACGCCGTCCCGCCGGCCCCACCGCGCCGGCTGCGGATCCGGTCCTGACCTGGCGCTCAGCCCGTCGGTCCGGCCGGGGTGGCCTCGGCCCGGGCTGCGGAGTACCGGACGGCCGATAGACTCTCCGGTCATGAGTGTTGAAGAGGACCCGGCCATCCAGGGCCGGTTGCTGGCCACCGTACGCGGTCCGCAGGACGTCAAGCGGATGTCCGCCGAGGAACTGGACGTCCTCGCCGCCGAGATCCGCGACTTCCTGATCGCGAAGGTCTCCCGCACCGGCGGGCACGTCGGGCCCAACCTCGGCGTGGTGGAGCTGACCCTGGCCATGCACCGGGTCTTCGACTCCCCGCGCGACCGGCTCCTGTTCGACACCGGCCACCAGGCGTACGTGCACAAGATCCTCACCGGCCGGCAGGCCGGCTTCGACCGGCTGCGCCAGCGCGGCGGCCTCTCCGGCTACCCCAGCCAGGCGGAGAGCGAGCACGACCTGATCGAGAACTCGCACGCCTCCACCGCCCTCTCCTACGCCGACGGCCTGGCCAAGGCGTACGCGCTGCGCGGCGAGTCGCGCAGCGTGGTGGCGGTGGTCGGCGACGGCGCGCTGACCGGCGGCATGTGCTGGGAGGCGCTGAACAACATCGCCACCGCCGGCAACCCGCTGGTGATCGTGGTCAACGACAACGGCCGGTCGTACTCGCCGACCATCGGCGGCCTCGCCGACCACCTCTCCTCGCTGCGGCTCAACCCCGGCTACGAGAAGGTGCTCGACACCGTCAAGGATGCGCTCGGCTCGACCCCGCTGGTCGGCAAGCCGATGTACGAGGTGCTGCACGCGGTCAAGAAGGGCATCAAGGACGCGGTCGCCCCGCAGGCGATGTTCGAGGACCTCGGCATCAAGTACGTCGGCCCGGTGGACGGGCACGACGTGGCGGCGGTCGAGTCGTCGCTGCGCGCGGCGAAGAACTTCGGCGGCCCAGTGATCGTGCACGCGGTCACCCGCAAGGGCTACGGCTACCGGCCGGCCGAGGAGGACGAGGCGGACTGCCTGCACGGCCCCGGCGGCGCCTTCGACATCGAGACCGGCAAGCTGGTCGCCGCCCCGTCGGTGAAGTGGACCCACGTCTTCGCCGAGGAGCTGGTGGCGATCGCCGACCAGCGCCCCGACGTGGTCGGCATCACCGCCGCCATGGCCGAGCCGACCGGCATCGCCGCGCTGGCCCGCAAGTACCCGGAGCGCACCTACGACGTGGGCATCGCCGAGCAGCACGCCGCCACCTCGGCGGCGGGGCTCGCGCTGGGCGGCCTGCACCCGGTGGTGGCGGTCTACGCGACCTTCCTCAACCGGGCCTTCGACCAGGTCCTGCTGGACGTGGCGATGCACAAGCTGCCGGTCACCTTCGTGCTGGACCGGGCCGGCATCACCGGCCCGGACGGCCCCAGCCACTACGGCATCTGGGACATGTCGGTCTTCGGGGTGGTGCCCGGGCTGCGGATCGCCGCGCCCCGGGACGCGGCCACCCTCCGCGAGGAGCTGCGCGAGGCGGTGGCCGTCGACGACGGCCCGACCGTGGTGCGCTTCCCGACCGGCACGGTGGCCGCCGACCTGCCGGCCCTGCGGCGGGTCGGGCCGGTCGACGTGCTGGCCGAGGCGGCGCGTACCGACGTGCTGCTGGTCGCGGTCGGCGCCTTTGGCCAGCTGGGCATGGAGGTGGCCGCCCGGGTCGCCGAGCAGGGCTACGGGGTCACCGTGGTCGACCCGCGCTGGGTCCGCCCGGTCCCGGCCGAGCTGGTCGAGCTGGCCGCCGGGCACCGCCTCGTGGTCACCGTCGAGGACGGCGTGCGGGTCGGTGGCGTCGGCGACGCGCTCGCCCAGGCGATGCGGGACGCAGGCGTCCGGGTGCCGCTGCGCGACCTCGGCGTACCGGCCGACTGGCACCCGCACGGCACCCGCGCGCAGATCCTGGCCGACCTCGGCCTGACCGCGCAGGACGTGGCCCGCGACGTCACCGGCTGGATCTCCCAGCTGGACGTCGAGCCGGTGGAGCCGGTCCGGCTCGCCGCCGACGACGCGGCCGCGCAGAACTGAACACACCGACGGCGGGCGGCCCCGGACCACCGGGACGCCCGCCGTCGACGTTCCCTCCGTTCCGCCGCGACGGTGGGCCGGCGGGTCGGCCGTCCACGCGCGGGCCGGCGGGTCGGGACGGGGTGCGGGTCAGCGACCGCCGACCGAGCGGTAGTGCGTCTTGCCCGACCCGGCCAGGCTGAACGTCTCCCTCCGCACCGGCTTCGGCACCACCGCCAGCCCCGGCCGGTCCACCAACCGGGGGGTGCCCGGGGGCACCGACAGCGAGCTGTCCCGGGTCGCCCGCCAGCTCAGCACCACCAGCGGCTGCCCCGGCACCGGCAGCAGGTACGTCTGCAGCGGGCTGGCCTGGTCGGCGGGGGAGACCACCGGCGGGCCGCCGTCGGCCGGGCGGTAGACCGCCGCGGTCATCGGGCCGGTGGCGGTCTCCCAGCTCAGCTGCTGCAGTTCGGCCGGCTCGCCACCGCCGAGCGCCACCTCGCCGAGGGTACGGACGGCGACCTTCGCCATCGGCCAGGACGACGGCACCGAGCGCGGTGCGTCCCGGTCGCCGATCCGGCGGGGGATGCTGCCGAACGGGCCCTGCTCGCCGGCGAGCGCGCAGGTGTCCAGGCCGGCCAGCGCGCGTCTGCCCGACCCGCTCTCGTCCCGGACCAGCGGGTAGCGCGGGTCGGTGGTGCCGGTGCCCAGGTCGAGCAGCCGGTCGGTGGCCCGGCCCCGGGGCAGCGACTCGGTGGACCGCAGCGTGGCGGTCACCGCCACCGCGCGGCAGGCCGGCACGTCGACCGACTCGGTGAGGCCCTCGGTGCTGCTCAACGCCTTGCCGTTCGGGCCGAGCAGGCGGCGCACCCGGGCGGAGGTCAGGTAGCGCCGGCCGTCGGCGGTCTGCACCGGGAGCACGTCGGAGTAGACCAGGTAGCCGGGGTCGGTGTACTCGGTGGCCCGGGTGACCGCGTACCGGTCGCCGTCGCGGGTGAGCTGCAGCAGCCAGGAGGCGCTCTCGCCGGGCACGTCCGCGGCGACCAGGGCCAGCGGCACGCCGTCGACCTCGCCCGAGAAGAGGATGCCGGAGGTCGGTAGGTGCACCCGGTCGTCGACCGGCGACCGCCAGTCGCGGACCGCGGCGGTGATCGCCGCGGTCACCGCGGCGTCCCCGGCCAGGTCGCCCCGCGGCGGCCAGACGGCGAGGGAACCGTCCCGGCTGTCGTAGCCCACCCGCAGCTGTCGGGGCTGCTGCCGCTCGGCCACCGGGCCGCAGGCCGTGGCGGTCAGCAGCAGGGTCAGCAGTGCGGTGGCCGTCGTGCCGCGCCGGCGGACTGGAGCCACCTGTACGCCCCCTCAATCGGTCTGCCGTCGTGAAAGCGCCATAGTACGAGATGTCCGGTCACCCGGACACGGCACCTCGCGCCCGTTCCGAACGCGACGGCCGCGTCCCGGCACGAGCCACCACAAGGGACCTCGCGGTGGCTTTGGGGACATTTTCCCGCTCCGGTAGACTCCGCCGACTGTGACGCCTGCCGAGACCCGCGCCGAGTCCTCGCCGGAATCCGCCGTCGCCGCGTCCGAACCGGCGACCCCCGGCGACGGCCGGGCGAACGGCCACTCCGCGCGGGACGGCGGGGCCGGTGTCACCCACGCCGGGGTCGGCGCCCCCACGGCCCCGTCCACCACGGACCCCGCCGCGCCCGCGATCACCCGTGCCGAACCGGGTCCGGCCGAGCCCGCCACCGCGCCCGCCGAGCCGGCCACCGCGCCCGCCGAGAGCGGCACCGGTCCGGCCGCTTCCGCGGCCGCGGAACCCGCCGTCCGGCCGCGGTGGTGGCGCCGCCGGCGCACCGACCTCGCGGTCTTCGCGCTCTTCCTGCTCACCGCGCTCTGGGTGACCAGCCAGATCTGGCTGGACCCGGCCGGCCGGGTCGCCCCGCTCTACAGCAGCGACCCGGCCCAGGTGCAGTTCTTCCTCGCCCACTCGGTGCGGGTGGTGCTGCACGGCGAGTTCCCGTTCTTCACCGAGCAGTTCAACTATCCCGACGGCGTGAACCTGATGGCGAACACCGCCATCCTCGCGCTGGGCATCCCGATGGTGCCGGTGACGCTGCTCTTCGGCCCCGCGGTGACCTTCGTGGTGCTGGTCACCCTCGGCCTCGCCGGCACCGCCGCCGCCTGGTACGTGATGCTCTCCCGGCACGTCGTCCGCACCCCGCTGGCCGCGGTCGTCGGCGGCTGGTTCTGCGGGTTCTCGCCGGCGATGCTCTCGCACGCCAGCTGGCACCCGAACATCATCTCCCAGTTCCTGCTGCCGTTCATCGTGTGGCGGGTGCTGGTGCTCACCCGGTCCCGCCGGCCGGTCCGCGACGGCGTGCTGCTGGCCCTGATGGTCACCGCGCAGGCGTTCATCAACGAGGAGATCCTGCTCTTCACCGCGCTGGCCTGCGGGGTCTTCCTGCTCGCCGTGCTGGTCCAGCGGCCGGCGCTCTGGTCGGCGGCGTGGCGGCCGCTCGGGACCGGCCTGGCGGTCTGCGCGGTGCTCGCCGGGGCGCTGCTCGCGTATCCGCTCTACATCCAGTTCGGCGGGCCGATGGCGTACCACGGCCTGAGCGACGCGGTGCGCGACTACGGCAACGACATCGCCGCCTTCTTCGCCCCCGGCTCGCCCACCATCGGCGGCAACGAGCGGGCCAACGTCAACCTGGCCCCGAACTACTCGGAGGAGAACGCGTTCTTCGGCTGGAGCCTGGCCCTGCTCGCCGTCGGCATCGTGCTCTGGCTGCGCCGCGAACCGCTGGTCCGGGCGCTCGCCGCGACCGCGGTGTTCTTCGCCGTGCTCTCCCTCGGCGAGCGGGTGTCCTGGTGGGACCGGGAGCTGTTCACCGGGCCGTGGGAGTGGCTGGTCCGGCTGCCGCTGCTCGACGCGGTGGTGCCCACCCGGTTCGGCCTGATCACCAGTGTGGTGATCGGCGTGCTGCTGGCGATCGCCGTCGAACGGGCCCGGTCCCTGCCGCTCGACCGGCGGACCGTGCGGACGCTCACCGTCGCCGGGCTGGTGCTGGCGCTGCTGCCGATCGCGCCGATGCCGCTGCGGGTGACCTCCCGCCCGCCGGTGCCGGACTTCATCACCGCGGACCGCTGGCGCGGCTACGTCGGGCCGGACCAGACCCTGGTGCCCATCCCGGTGCCGAGCATGGGCAACACGCACGGGATGCGCTGGGCGGCCGCGACCAACCTGGACTTCAAGATTCCCGGCGGCTACTTCCTCGCCCCGCGCAACGGCAACACCGGTGACCCGGGCCGCTTCGGCGGGCGGCCCAGCGGGGTCGGGCAGCTGCTGGAGGAGGTGGCTACCACCGGACGTACCCCCAAACTGGACGACCGGCAGCGCCGCCGGTCGCTGGACGAGCTGCGGCACTGGCGGGCGGCGATCCTGGTGCTGCCGGTGCGCCAGCACCACGCCGAGCCGCTGCGGCGTACCGTCGAGCAGCTGGTCGGCCCCGGCCGTCGCGAGCTGGACGTCTGGGTCTGGGACGTCCGGGCGCTGACCGACCAGCCGGCCTGATGGCGGTCGGCACCACCACCGCATCCGCCGACGCCCCGCCCAGCCGGCGCCGCCGGCTACCGGTGCGCCCACCGGACCTGCTGGTGGTGGCCGGCTACCTCGGCCTGGCCGTGCTGCTCACCAGCGGGCAGTGGGGCCGCGGCGGGCGGCTGTTCCACCAGGCGGGCGACCAGGTCCTCTTCGAGTGGATGCTGGCCCGCGCGGCCCGGGCCGTGGTCGACCTGGAGAACCCGCTGCACAGCACGGCGCTGAACGCCCCGGACGGGGTGAACCTGATGGCCAACACCTCGGTGCTCGGCCTGGGCGTGCCGCTGGCCCCGGTCACCCTGCTCCTCGGCTCGCAGGCGGCCTTCCTCACCGCGGTCGTCTGTTGTCTCGCCGGCACCGCGACCGCCTGGTACGCGCTGCTGCGCCGCCGGCTGGTCGACTCCCGGGTGGCCGCCGCCGTCGGCGGGCTCTGCTGCGGCTTCGCCCCCGGCATGGTGGCCCAGGCCGGGGCCCACCTGCACATGGCGGCGCAGTTCCTGGTGCCGGTGATCCTCGCGCTGGTGTTCCGCCCGGCGCGCGGCCGGGTCTGGCCCGCCGGCGTGCTGCTCGGCCTGACCGTCACCTACCAGGTCTTCCTCGGCGAGGAGGTGCTGGTCTTCGTGGTGCTGGCGGCCGGCGCCTTCGCGGTCGCGTACGCGCTGGCCGACCGGGCGGCGGCCCGTCGGCTGGCACCCGCCCTGTTCGGCCGGCTCGGGGTCGGCGCGGCGGTGGCGGTGGTGCTGCTGGCGTACCCGCTGTGGTTCCAGTTCTTCGGCCCGGGCCACTACCGGGGGATGCCCTTCCACGCGTACGGCTACCAGCTGGACGCCGCGTCGTTCACCGCGTCCGCCCGGCAGACGGTGCTCGGCGACGACCACCTGCCCGGCCTGCTGTCGCCGAACCCGACCGAGGAGAACTCGTTCTTCGGCCCGGGACTGCTGGTGCTGGCCGCGGTGATCACCGTCTGGCTGTGGCGCCGGCCGCTGGTGAGGGCGCTGGCCGTCTGCGGGGTGCTGTTCGCCCTGCTCTCGCTCGGCGAGCAGATCCGGGTGGACGGGACGGACACCGGCCTGCCCGGGCCGTACCGGCTGGTCGCCGGGCTGCCGCTGCTGGACCTGGCGGTGCCGGCCCGGTTCCCGCTGGTCTGCGTCCCGGTGCTGGGCATCCTGCTCGCCCTGTCGGTGGACCGGGTCCGGTCGCTCGCGCCGGCACCCGCCCCGGACGCGGCGGCGGGTGGGGTGCCGGTGCGGCTGCTCTGGACCGGCGCGGTGGCCGCCGCGCTGCTCCCGTTGACCCCGACCCCGATCCGGACCGTGCCGACCTGGCCGGTGCCGCCGTTCGTGGCCGACGGCGGCTGGCGGGAACACGTGCCGGCGGGCCGGACGGTGGTGCCGGTGCCGCCGGTGACCGGCGCGGGAGTGAGTCCGGCGATGTTCTGGTCGGCTCGGACCGGGCTGGCCTTCGACGCGCCGGGCGGCTACTTCATCGGTCCCCGGTCGGCCGACGACCCGGCCGCGCGCTGGGGCGCCCCGGACCGGCCCACCTCGGTGCTGCTGCGCCGGGTCGCCGAGACCGGCGAGGTGCCCGTGGTCACCGACGCCGACCGGCGCCAGGCGGTCGACGACCTGCGCCACTGGCGGGCGGCCGTGGTCGTCCAGGGTGGACTGCACCACGGCGATCCGGTGCGCCGCACGGTGGACCAGCTGCTCGGCCCCGGCCGGGAGGTCGCCGGGGCCTGGGTGTGGGACGTCCGACCGCTGGTCGGCTGACCGGGCTCAGGGCACCAGCGCCCGCACGTCCCAGAGCCACACGTCGTCGACCCGCTGCGGCGGGCCGAGCAGCGCGGCCATCAGCTCGCGCAGCACCGCCTCGCGCGGGTGGGCGCCGAGCACCACCACGGAGGCCCGCCAGAAGCGCAGGTCCGCCACCGCCTGCCGGCGGTGCTCGTCGGTCAGCTCGGGCAGGGCGTCGGCGTCCATGGTGGCGTAGATCAGGCTGCTGGTGGGCCGGTTCGGCGCGCCGAAGACGCCCTCACCCAGCTCGTTCGGGCCGATGAAGTAGCCGCCGGGAACGGGGAAGGCGTGCTGGGTCAGCGCGCTCCAGCGCAGCGTGGGCAGGCCGTGCACGTTGCTCGGGATCGGCACCGGCACCAGGGTCCGGCCGGCCGGCACGTACGGGCGCCAGCCGCCGGCGGTGATGAAGTGCGGCGGCGGGTCGATCGGCTGCGCGGGCAGCGGGCGGGGGAAGAGCGGCAGCACGGCCAGCGCGATGGCGGCGTACCCGACCGGCCGGAGCCAGCGGCGGCGCGGCCGGGGCGGGGCGTCCGCCTCGCCGGTGCGCTGCGCGGGCACCGGCGGGCGACCCGCGCCGGCCACCGCGTCCCAGGCCAGCGCGAGCAGCACGCCGACCGCGGCCACCACCACCAGGGCCAACCGGGTCGGCATCATCATCTCGACCAGCGGCAGGTCGTCGGGGACATGGGCCCAGGGGCCGTCGGTCGCGGTCTCCACCCCGTTGAGCCGCACCTTGGGGCCGATCGAGGCCACCGCGAAGACCACCACCAGCACGGCGAGGATCCGGGCGGCGAGCGAGCGGCGGACCAGCAGCACCAGCGCCACCACCGCCAGCAGCACCAGCGGCCAGCCGAACCAGGTGTTCTGCTCGGTCAGCCCGATGGTCTGCTCCACCGCCTCGTCGCCGGCGACGGTGTCCCGGGCGAAGGTGACGAACGCGGCGAGGTCCTCGCCCCAGTTGTGGAACACCCCGCCCTGCAGCCCCCGGTAGGACTGCGGGCCGTTGAACTGGAACCAGATCGGGTAGGCGGTGAGCAGCAGCGCCAGCCCGCCGCCGACGCCGAGCGCGGCGGCGAAGGTGCCGGCCTGCGTCCACGCCGCGCGTGGCCGCATGACGGCGTACGCCACCACGACGACCAGGCAGGCCAGCGCGGTGAGCAGTAGCATCTCCTCGTTGATGAAGATCTGGTACGCCACCAGCAGGCCGAGCAGCACGCCGTTGCGCCGCCAGCGGCCCGGCTCGCCCAGCCGCAGCACCCGCACCACGATCAGCGGCAGCAGGAAGTTGGAGACGAAGTTCGGCTGGCCGTTGGCGTGGTGCACGATGCCGGGCGCGAAGCCGAGGAAGGCACCGCCGACGAAGGCCGCCGCGCGCGAGCGCACCAGGTGCCGGGAGAGCATCCAGTACGACGTGCCGGCGGTCGCCGCCAGCGCGGCGCCCAGGTAGAGCGCGTACATGACCTGCGGGCCGAGCAGCATGGTCAGCGGCGCCAGCGGCAGCGTCACCCCGAGCAGCGAGGTGTTCGCCATCATGTTCACCCCGTCCGGGGCGTTCTGGCGGGTGGTGAAGAGCGGGTTCTCCAGGTGCCGCACCGAGTACGCGCCGTGCGAGAAGAGCCACTCGAACCAGCTGTGGTCGGTGGGCAGGTGCGACGACACCCGGTGCTGCACGTCCACCCAGTAGTTCAGGCAGACGAGGACGCCGAGCGCGAGGTACGCGGCGACGGCCAGCACGTCGGCGCGGGCCGGCCGCCGGCGGAGCTGCCGCGACGGCTGCGCCGCCACGGGTTCGGCAACGGGGGTCGGTGCGGGGTCTACCATCGGCGCAGCCACGACGCGCCATCGTACAGGCGGGATGCGTCGCATTTGCCGGCCCGGTGCGGCCACGGCCGGTATGCCGGGCGGGCGTGGCCGGGGGAGGACGACGTGACGCTGATCGACCTCGGTGAACTGCGCGACCGGCCCGAGCCCGAGCCGATCACGCGGCCCCGCCGCCCCCGGCCGGCCGGCCGTCCACTCCGGAGCGTCCTGGTGCTGGCGGCGGTCCTGGTGACCGTCGCCGCCGCCGCGCCGCCGCCCGCTCGGGTCGCCGCCGACGTGCCGGGCTCAGCCGCCGACGCCTTCCTCGTCGACGACCGGCTCTACCTGGCCCAGCCGGCCGAGGGCGTCACCGACGGCACCCGGGACCTGGTCGCCTACCCGCTGCCCGACCGGGCGACGACCACCCCGCAGCGGCCCACCCCGCTGTGGCGGGTGCCGGTGCCGGGAGCCGGGCAGTTCTGGGGGATCCAGGAGAGCCACGGGGCGGTGCTGCTCTCCGTCGCCGGGCTCAACGGTTTCCAGGGCGGCGACACGTTGGTGTTCGAGCCGGACACCGGGCGGCTGCGGTGGCGTCAGCCCGGCCTGGCCCGGCTGGACGCCGCCGGGCGGCTGCTGCTGGAGACCGCCGGATTCGACGGCCCCGGCACCGTCCGGTCGGTGGACCTGGCCTCGGGGCGGGCGCTGTGGTCGCTGCCGGTCCCCGCCGAGGGGGCGCACTACCGGGGGCGCGACGGCCTGATCGAGCAGCTCGTGGTGGTCACGGCCGGTGGCGCGGTCGAGGTGTACGACGCCGGCACCGGCACCCTGCTGCGCCGGGGCGAGCTACCCCCCGGCGGGCCGCCCGGCACCACGTACCCGCAGCTGGTGGGGGACCTGCTGCTGGTGATCGGTCGGCAGTCCGGGCGGCTGACCGGGTACGAGCTGGACGGGCTGCGGCGGCGTTGGGAGGTGGAGCTGCCGCTGGTGGCGTACGCCTACCTGTGCGGCGAGCTGCTCTGCGCCGCTGGCCGCAACGGCGGGATCCAGGCGTTGGATCCGGCCACCGGCCAGGTCCGGTGGACCGGTGCGGCCTGGACCGGTCTGTCGCCCGGGCGGGGCGGCCGGCAGCTCGGCCTGGCGATGACCGGGTCCGGTGGGGGCCGGGTGGTGGTGATCGACATGACGACCGGCCGGGAACTCGCCGATCTCGGCGTCTGGCAGTTGGTGCCGGCGCGCTCGGCCGATGACCGGATCGTCGGGATCCGGCCGATGCCCGGCGGCGGGGTCCTGGTCGCCGAACTGGACGCCGCCACGGGCCGGACCCGGGGGCACGACGTACTCCGGGACGCGTCGGGGGACTGCCAGGTCGACCGGGAGATGCTGGTCTGCCGGCGGCAGGGTGGCGGCTTCGTGGTGCGGCGGCTGGCCGGATGACCGGCGACGTGGTGATCGAGCTGGGTGAGCGGCCGCGCGGGCCCGAGCCCGAGCCGACCGCCCGCCGCCCCCGGCCACCGGCCCGCTGGTGGCGGGTGGCGCTGCCGCTGCTGCTCGCGCTGGGCACCCTCGCCGGCGGCGCGCCCCCGCCGGCCGGCCCGCCGATGGTGACGGTGCCCGCGACCGATCCCGCGGACGTCCTCCTGTTCGGTGACCGGCTGCTGGTCCTGCACGGGCTGACGCCGGCCGACGGCGGCGCCCGGGAGCTGGTCGCGTACCGGCTGCCGGACGGGGAACCGCTCTGGCGCCGGCAACTGCCGGACGACGACGTCTCGATGGGGCTGACCGTGCACGGCGACCTGCTCCTGGTCACCACCTCGTCGCCCGCCGGTGACCACCCGACCACCAGCGCGCTCGCACTGGACAGCGGCGAGCCGCGGTGGCACCGGCCGGGTCGGGCCCTGCCCGTGGTGGACGGCGGGGTGTTGCTGGAGACGCACCGGGCGGGACCGGGTCACGAGGTGCGGGCCGTCGACGTGGCCACCGGCGCACCGGGCTGGTCCGTGCCGGTGGGCGAGGGCTTCGCCGCCTACCGGTACACCGACGGGGTCGTCGACCTGGTCGCCACGGTCTCGCCCGTAGGTCGGGTGGAGCTGCGCGATCCGCGCACCGGCACCCGGCTCGCCGCCGCCGACCTGCCGGGGATCGGCCACGCCGCGCACCGCTTCCTGGAGCTGATCGGCGACGTGCTGCTGGTCGGCGACGGGACCGGCGGAATCGCCGGCTACGACCTGGCCTCCCTGCGCCGGCGCTGGGTGCTGCCACCCGACCCGCAGGTGGGCTGGGCCAACCGGTGCGGGGTGGGGCTCTGCCTGCACCGGATCGAGGGTGGGGTGCGGGTGGTCGACCCGGCGACCGGCCGGACCCGCTGGGCGGACCCGCGCTGGTCGAACGTGGCGTTGGTCGGCGACCGGCTGCTCGCGGACGCCGGCCGACCGGACGACCGGGAGGACCGGCCCCTGGTGGTGCTCGACCCCGCCACCGGCCAGGTGCTGGGTGAGCTGGGCCGCTGGCAGGTCATCTGGGAGTGGCCGGCCGGCCGGCCGCGCTACGGGCTGCGCCGGCTCGCCGACGGGCGGGTGTTCCTGGCCGAGCTGGACGTGGCCGCGGCCCGGACCGAGGTGCTGGCCGTGCTGCCCGGGTGGGCCCGGCGGTGCGCCTCGCAGCCCGGCACGCTGGTGTGCCAGGAACCGGGCGGCGCGCTGCGGATCTGGCGGCTGCCCCGGTGAATCACCAGTTGGCCTGCGCCGGGGCCGGCGGCAGCGGCACCCCGGGGGGCCGGACGACGTACGCCACGCCGCCGCTGCCGCCCTGCCATACCGCCTCGAACCGGTCCCGGTCCACGGTGCGGCGCACCCCCTCGTCGTCCGGGGCGTACGGGTCGTTGAGCACCGGGTCGCCGTCGGCGGTGAAGCCGACCAGCACCATCAGGTGTCCCCGGGTGTCGTAGTCCAGCCCGGGCACCTCGCCGACCCGGAAGGCGGCGGAGACGACCAGCGGGATGCCGGCGGCGACGAACGCCTCCGCCTCGGCGAGCGAGCGCAGCCGGGTGACGAAGGCGTCCATCCCGTACAGACCGGCGTAGGCGGTGTTGAACGGCCAGTTCCCGGCGCCGGCGTAGGCGTGGTCGTAGCAGTGCCGGGCGGCGTGCACCACCACCGGCCGGGGGCCGGGCGGGCGCACCCAGGCGTACCGCTCGGGCGCCGGGGCGGCGCCCCAGAAGGCGAGCACCATCGAGGTGCAGGTGGGGCTGCACCAGGAGTCGCCGCCGCCACCCCACTGCGGGTGCTCGCCGGCGTGCAGCCGCTGCGAGTACCGGGGCACCTCCAGCACGGTGCCCCAGCCGGGCCGCGGGCCGGGCGCGCCGGCCGCCGGCCGGGCCACCGCGGCCGGTCCGGCGCCGTCCGGCCCCGCCGCGTCCGGGCCGCCGGCCGGGGGCCGGGCCGTCGCGACGACCGGCCGGCCCGAGGCGACCGCGCCGACGGAGCGCAGCACCGGACCCGGCCCGGTGCCGGCCGGCCGGAA
Organism: Micromonospora sp. R311; assembly: GCF_056780015.1. Taxonomy (NCBI): domain Bacteria; kingdom Bacillati; phylum Actinomycetota; class Actinomycetes; order Micromonosporales; family Micromonosporaceae; genus Micromonospora; species Micromonospora sp. R311. Next base: position 115,877 of record NZ_JBSWCE010000012.1, on the reverse strand, counting down.
CAGGGTCACCCGGGCCTGCCAGCCGGTGACCGTCGCCCCGGTCACCACGAGCGTGTCCGTGTCGACCCGGGCGTCCGCGTCGCCCTGCCCGGGCACCGAGGTGCGCCGCAGCGTCGCGTCGTCGGCCGCCCAGTCGGCGAGCGGGTACCAGCCGGTGGCCGGCCCGTCGTCGTGCCAGCCGCGCAGCTCGACCCGGAGCCAGCAGCCGGCCGGGGTGTCCGCGGTCCAGGACGGCACCACCTCGTGCACGGCGAAGCCCACCCGCACCGGCGGGGAGGTCCAGCTTCCGTGCTCGTGCACCGCGACCGTGCCGTCGGCCAGCGGGTGCTCCCGCCGGCCGGCCGGTTCGGCCAGCACCAGGCCCGGGGTGTCCGCGCGCACCCCGGCCGTCGCCCCGCCGGCCAGGTCGCCGGGCAGCCGGAAGCCCCGGTAGGCGATGTCCCGCCCCGCGTCGGTCATGACAGGTCCGTCCGTTCCGTAGGTTCCCGCCGGAAGCATCGCGTACGACGAAGGTTTTCTGCAATGGCGGCTGACCGGGACGGCGCGGGACGCTGGTTTGGCGGCCGGCACTAGGTTGTCGGGTGGTCGGGGCGAGGAGGGCCGGGATGCGGGTGCTGGTGGTCGAGGACGAGCGGAACCTCGCGGACGCGATCGCGCGCGGACTGCGCAAGCGCGGCATGGCGGTGGACGTCGCCTACGACGGCGACAGCGGCCACGAGCTGGCCTTCGTCACCCGCTACGACGTGGTGGTGCTCGACCGCGACCTGCCGGGCATCCACGGCGACCGGATCTGCGCCGACCTGGCCGCCTCGGGCGCGCTGACCCGGGTGCTGATGCTGACCGCCAGCGGCACGGTGGCCGACCGGGTCGAGGGGCTGGGGCTCGGCGCCGACGACTACCTGCCCAAGCCGTTCGCCTTCGACGAGCTGGTGGCCCGGGTGCAGGCGCTCGGCCGGCGGGCCACCCCGGCCGCGCCGCCGGTGCTCTCCCTGGCCGACCTGGTGCTCGATCCGGCCCGCCGGGTGGCCACCCGCGGCGGCGTGCCGGTCGACCTCACCAACAAGGAGTTCGGCGTGCTCTGCGAACTGCTCAAGGCGCGCGGCGCGGTGGTCTCCAGCGAGGAGCTGCTGGAGCGGGTCTGGGACGCCAACACCGACCCGTTCACCACCATCGTCCGGGTCACCGTGATGACCCTGCGCAAGAAGCTGGGCGAGCCGCCGCTGATCGAGACGGTGGTCGGCGCCGGCTACCGCACCGCCGAGGTGGAGGCATGAGCGAGCGCAGCGGGCGAATCATCACACTCAGCGCGAGGATGCCTCATGCCGGCACGGAGCGCAGCGGAGCGCCGGCATGAGCCGGCGCCCGCGCCTGCGGCCCACCCTGCGGCTGCGGCTCACCCTGCTCAACGGCGTGCTGCTGGTCGGGGCGGGCGCGATCCTGGTGCTGCTGGCCTGGCTGCTGGTCCGCGACGCGCTGCGGCCGACCGACGAGTTGCTGCCCGGCACCACTGTGGTGCTGGCCGACGGGCGGGCGCTGGACGCGGCGCAGTGGCAGCGGCAGCTGGTCGACTCCGCCTCGGCGGAGCTGCTGGCCAAGGGGCTGGTCGCGCTGCTGGCGATCAGTGTGGTCGGGGTGGCCGGGGCGTACGCGGTCGCCGGGCGGGCGCTGCGGCCGCTGCACCAGGTCACCGCCACCGCGCAGCGGCTCGGCGAGGCCACCCTGGACCAGCGGATCGGCTACTCGGGCGCCGACGACGAGGTGGCCGAGCTGGCCGAGACGTTCGACGACATGCTGGACCGGATCGCCGCCGCGTTCGAGGCGCAGAAGCGGTTCGTCGCGAACGCCTCGCACGAGCTGCGGACCCCCCTCGCCGTGATGCGGACCGAGATCGACGTGACGCTCAGCGACGACGAGGCGGACATCGGCGAGTACCGCCGGATGGCCACCGTGGTCCGGGACGCCTCCGAGCGGGCCAACGGGCTGGTCGACGCGCTGCTGGTGCTGGCCCGCAGCGAGGCGCAGGCGGGCCGGCGGCTCGGCCGGCGCACCGAGTGCGACCTCGCCGCCGGCACCGCCAACGCCCTGTCGGCGGTACGCCGGGAGGTGGAGCGGATCGGGCTGCGGGTGCAGACCTCGCTGGAGTCGGCGCCGGTGGTCGGCGATCCCGGGCTGCTGGACCGGCTGGCCGGCAACCTGGTCGAGAACGCGGTCCGCTACAACCACCTGCACGGCCGGCTCTGGGTGCGGACCGGCACCGACGGATGCCGGTCCTGGCTGGTGGTGGGGAACACCGGGTTCGAGGTGGATCAGGCCGACGTGCCCGGGCTGTTCGAGCCGTTCCGCCGCGGCGGCCGGGAGCGCACCGGCGCCCGCGGCTCCGGCCTCGGACTCTCCATCGTCCGCGCGGTCAGCGACGCGCACGGCGGGACCGTGCAGGCCGTCGCCCAGCCGGGCGGCGGCCTGGAGGTGACCGTGACGCTGCCGGCGGCGGACGCCGCCCCGGCGGTCACCGCCGAACACGCCGGGCCGGCGGGGGGCCGCTGACGGGGTTGCGGCGCCGGTGGGCGGGGTGAAAGGATCACCAGGTCAGCCCGATTTCGGAGGGGGGTGCGTCGAATGTCCATGGTGACCAACTCCGCGCCCCGTCTCGCCGGCTGACGCTCACGCATCCGGGGCGCCTCGACCACGGAGGCTTCACCCGTGTTTCCACGGATCCACAACATCAGTTTCGACTGCCACGACACCTACGCCCTCGCCGGCTTCTGGTCGGCGGTGCTCGGCTACCCCCGGCATCCCGACGACGCCCCCGGTGATCCGGAGGCGGTCCTGCTGCCGTCAGGCACCGGCCCGAACGTGTTCTTCCAGCAGGTACCCGAGACCAAGGCGGTCAAGAACCGGGTGCACGTCTGCCTGGAGCCGGCCGGCCGGACCCGGGACGAGGAGGTCGACCGGGTGCTCGGGCTCGGCGCCGTCCTGGTGGACGACCGGCGGCACGCCGACGGCTCGGGCTGGGTGGTGCTCGCCGATCCGGAGGGCAACGAGTTCTGCGTCCTGCGCAGTGCGGCGGAGCGGGCAGGAACGTCCGACCTGGAGGAACAGCAGTGAGCGCACGCATCCACAACATCGGCATCGACTGCCGCGACACCTACGCCCTGGCCGGCTTCTGGGCGCAGGTCTTCGAGTGCCCCCGCCAGCCCGACGACTTTCCCGGCGACCCTGAGGCGATGCTGCTGCCGCCGGGTGGGCCGGAGGTCCTCTTCCTGGCCGTACCCGAGGACAAGGCGGTGAAGAACCGTTTGCACCTCGACCTGGAGCCGACCGACCGGACCCGGGACGAGGAGGTCGAGCGGCTGCTCGGCATCGGCGCCGTCCAGGTGGCCGACCAGCGCCGGGCGGACGGCTCCGGCTGGGTGGTGCTCGCCGACCCGGAGGGCAACGAGTTCTGCGTCCTGCGCAGCGCCGCCGAGCGGGCCGCCGCGCCGGCGGCGCAGGAGGCCGCCGGCACCCCGGCTGGCCAGGCCCCGTCGGCCTGACCCCGCGCGACACGGGCCGGGCCCCCGTCACCGAGGTGGCGGGGGCCCGGCCCGTCGTGGTCAGGAGCGCTGCTCGATCTGGCCCCGGATGGTGACGAACTCGGCCTTCGCCTTGGCGGCCGAGGAGAAGTAGATCACCACCATGCCGACGCTGCCCTTGTCGGCCCAGACGCAGACGCCGAGCTTCACGTCGTCGGCCTTGCCGTCACCGCAGCGGGCGTCGCCGCCGAGCGGGCCCGGGTCGACGTCTCCCATGTTGCTGACGGCCAACTCGGTGGAGAGGCCGGTGACGGCGTCCTCCAGCTCCTTCTTGGGGTCGGCCATCAGCCCGGACGCCGCGGCGATCATGACCAGGTCCTGCTTGGCCGGGTCGCCGTAGAAGGCACCGACGGCGCTGGTCTCGTTCTGCACCGTCGACTTCATCTCGTTGACCATCTGGTCGGCCAGCGACTTGAGTTCCGGGTCGGTGATCTGCGGGCGGCCGGCCAGGGTGGCCGGGGCGACCACCCGGGTCTTGGCGGCGTCCACGGTGTCGCCCACCTCGTCCTTGACGGCGAACCAGGTGATCGCCGCACCGCCGAGGCAGAGCACCAGCACCACGGCCAGCACGATCAGCACGATCTTGCCGGCGCTGGACTTCTTCGCCGGCGGACCGGCGGGAACGTGCGGGTCGCCGTACGGCTGACCGGGCTGGTGCGGCGGGTAGCCGCCGCCCTGCTGCGGCGGGTAGCCGCCGGGCTGCTGCGGCGGCGGGTAACCGCCGGACTGCTGCTGCGGCGGGTAACCGCCGGGTTGCTGTGGGGGCGGGTAACCGCCGGACTGCTGCTGCGGCGGGTAACCGCCGGGTTGCTGTGGGGGCGGGTAACCGCCGGGCTGCTGCGGCGCGGGGTAGCCCCCGGGGCGCTGCGGCGGCGGGTACGAGCCGTGGTCCGGATAGGGATTGGCCGGCGGCTGGGACATCAGTCAGCTCCAGGTGAAAGTCGATGACCTGGCGATCTTAGTTAGGCACGACAAGACGCGCTGCCCGGCACCGGACCGGGGCGGCGAAACGAATCGCGGTGGAGCGGGGTGATCAGGCGGGCAGGCTGGCGGCCCCGCGCGGCAGGAACCGCCGACCGGTGACCCGCTCGCTGGTGCCGGTGCGGTCCAGGTACGGCGTCACGCCGCCCAGGTGGAACGGCCAACCGGCACCGAGGATCATGCACAGGTCGATGTCCTGCGCCTCGGCCACCACGCCCTCGTCGAGCATCAGCCGGATCTCCTGCGCCAGCGCGTCCAGCGCGTTCTGCCGTACCTGCTCGGCGCTGAGCGGCTGGTCGCCGACCACCAGCAGCTTCGCCACCTCGGCGTTGACCTCGTCGTCGACCACGATCGGCTGGCCGGAGTCGGCGATCCGCCTGAGGTTCTCGCTGACCCCGAACCGGTCCGGGAACGCGGCGTGCAGCGTCCCGCCCACGTGGTACGCGACCGCCGGGCCGACCAGCTGGAGCAGGGCGAGCGGGCGCATCGGCAGGCCCAGCGGGTCCAGCGCGCTGTTCGCCACGTCCAGCGGGGTGCCCTGGTCGACGGCCGCGAAGACCGTGCCGAGGAAGCGGGTGAGCAGCCGGTTGACCACGAACGCCGGAGCGTCCTTGACCAGCACCGAGGACTTCCGCAGCTGCTTGCCGACCGCGAAGGCGGTGGCCAGGGTGGCGTCGTCGGTCCGCTCGCCCCGGACGATCTCCAGCAGCGGCATCATCGCGACCGGGTTGAAGAAGTGGAAGCCGACCACCCGCTCCGGGTGCGCCAGCTCGGCGGCCATCGCGGTGACCGACAGCGACGAGGTGTTCGTCGCCAGCACCGCCTCCGGCTTGACGATCTTCTCCAGCTCGGCCCAGACCTGCTTCTTGACGTCGAGGTCCTCGAAGACGGCCTCGATGACGAAGTCGGCGTCGGCGAAGACGGACTTGTCGACCGCGCCGCTGACCAGGCCGTACAGCTTGGCGGCGGTGCCCTTGTCCATCCGGCCCTTGCTGACGGCCTTCTCGATCTGGGTGTGCACGTAGCCGACGCCCTTGTCCACCCGGGCCTGGTCCAGGTCGGTCATCACGACCGGCACCTGGAGCCGGCGGGCGAAGAGCAGGGCGAGCTGGCTGGCCATCAGGCCGGCGCCGACGATGCCCACCTTGGTGACCGGGCGGGCCAGGCCCTTGTCCGGCGCGCCGGCCGGCCGCTTGGCCCGCCGCTGCACCAGGTCGAACGCGTACAGCCCGCTGCGCAGCTCCTCGCTGAAGATGAGGTCCGCGAGGGCCTCGTCCTCGGCGGCGGTGCCGGCGGCGAAGTCCGCGTCCTTGGCGGTGTCCAGCAGGTCCAGCGCCTTGTACGCGGCCGGGACCGCGCCGTGCAGCCGCTGGTCCAGGGTCTGCCGGGCGAAGTAGAGCACCCCGGCCCACATGTCCCGGTCGACCTCGGGCCGGGTCACGGTGATCTCGCCGCACACCACGCCGGCGGCCCATTCCAGCGACCGCTCCAGGAAGTCCGCCGGCTCCAGCAGCACGTCGGCGATGCCCAGCTCGGCGGCCTGCTTCGGCTTGAGCATCTTGTTCTGCATCAGCGGGTTCTGGATGATCACCTGGGTGGCGGCCGGGATGCCGATCAGGTTGGGCAGCAGTTGGGTGCCGCCCCAGCCGGGCACCAGGCCGAGCGAGACCTCGGGCAGGGCCAGCGCCGCGGCGCCGCCGGAGAGGGTCCGGTAGTGGCAGTGCAGGGCCAGCTCCAGGCCGCCGCCCATCGCCGCGCCGTTGACGAACGCGAAGGTCGGGACCGCGCTGTCCTTGAGCCGGGCGAAGACCCGGTGGCCGAGCCGGCCGATCTCCAGCGCCTGCGCGCGGTCGGCGAGCTGCGGCAGGCCGGTGATGTCCGCGCCGACGCAGAAGACGTACGGCTTGCCGGTGACCGCGATGAACGCCGGGTTCGCCGCCAGGGCGGCCGTGATCGCCTCGTCCAGGCTGGTCAGGCCGCCGGGGCCGAAGGTGTTCGGCTTGGTGTGGTCGAAGCCGTTGTCCAGCGTGATCAGGGCGGCCGGGCGGTCCAGCCCGGGGACGTTCACCTGGCGCAGCAGCGCCTTGGTGACCACCTCGTTCGGTGCGGCGAGCGCGCTCACTTGTTCCCCTCCCCCTGAGCCGGCTTGCCGGACTCCGTCCAGTGCGGGTTCTCCCAGATGACCGTGCCGCCCATGCCGATGCCGATGCACATGGCGGTGAGGCCGTAGCGGACCTCGGGGTGCTCGGCGAACTGCCGGGCCAGCTGGGTCATCAGCCGCACGCCCGAGGAGGCCAGCGGGTGGCCGATGGCGATCGCGCCGCCCCACGGGTTGACCCGCGGGTCGTCGTCGGCGATGCCGAAGTGGTCGAGGAAGGCGAGCACCTGCACGGCGAACGCCTCGTTCAGCTCGAACAGGCCGATGTCGTCGATGGACAGGCCGGCGATGCGCAGCGCCTTCTCCGTCGACGGGATCGGGCCGACGCCCATCACCTCGGGCTCCACCCCGACGAAGCCGTACGACACCAGCCGCATGGCGACCGGCAGGCCCAGCTCGCGGGCGGTCTCCTCGGCGGCCAGCAGGCTGGCGGTGGCGCCGTCGTTCAGGCCGGCCGCGTTGCCCGCGGTCACCTTGCCGTGCGGGCGGAACGGGGTCTTCAGCGTGGCGAGCTTCTCCAGCGAGGTGTCCCGCGGCGCCTCGTCCACGGTGGCCAGACCCCAGCCGCCGTCGGCGTCCCGGATCGCCACCGGCACCAGGTCGTCCTGGAGCTTGCCGTTGGCGTACGCCTTCGCGGTCTTCTGCTGCGAGGCGAGCGCGAAAGCGTCGGTCCGCTCCTTGGTGATGTGCGGGACCCGGTCGTGCAGGTTCTCCGCGGTCGCGCCCATGACCAGCGCGGACGGGTCGACCAGCTTCTCGGCAATGATCCGCGGGTTCGGGTCGACGCCCTCGCCCATCGGGTGGCGGCCCATGTGCTCCACACCGCCGGCGATGGCGATGTCGTAGGCGCCCATGGCGATACCGCCGGCGACGGTGGTCACCGCGGTCATCGCCCCGGCGCACATCCGGTCGATCGCGAAGCCGGGGACGGTCTTGGGCAGGCCGGCCAGCAGGGCCGCGGTCCGGCCGATGGTGAGGCCCTGGTCGCCGATCTGGGTGGTGGCGGCGATCGCGACCTCCTCGACCCGCTCCGGCGGCAGCTGCGGGTTGCGGCGCAGCAGCTCGCGGATGCAGCGGATCACCAGGTCGTCGGCGCGGGTGTTGGCGTACATGCCACCCGCCTTGCCGAACGGGGTGCGGACGCCGTCGACGAAGACGACATCCCGAACTTCACGGGGCACTTGAGCCTCCTTTTCGACCATGCTTCGGCCTCCGCGCCGACAGGCGGCAGCACGGACCGAATGAAGGTCGCCGGCACGGGCGTGGTTCCTCGGATGCTACTCGTCAGTAACCAAACCCGACACCACCCCCCGTGTGGCCCACCCCACACTCCCGCCGCGCGCCCCCCGGCATTCGTTGATCATGAGGTTGACGGCGAAGTCGATCTCCATGACCGCGGCCAACCTCATGGTCAACCGAGCCGGGCCCGGGTCAGGGGGTGGGGGGCGGGTCCTGGAGGGCTTCGGCCAGGGCGGGGAGCAGGAGTCCGAGCTGCCACTCGCGGGCGTTGAAGCCGCGCAGCGTGTCCGCCACCGTTTGCTCGGTGACCTCCTCCGGCGGCACCCAGGCCAGCCGGCGGACCGAGTCGGGGGCGATCAGGTTCTCCGGCGGCAGGTTGTGCTCGCCGGCGATCCGGGTCACCACCTCCCGGCACCGGACCAGCCGGGCCGCGGCCACCGGGTCCCGTTCCGCCCAGCGGTGCGGCGGCGGCGGCCCCTCGGCCGCCGGCGCCACCGGCAACGCGTCGTCCGGGAGTTGGCGGGCGTCGTCCAGCGCCGCCAGCCAGGTGCGGGCCAGCCGGCGTACCGAGCGGCCGCCGAAGCCGGGCAGGGTGAGCAGGGTCTGCTCGTCCTTCGGGTCCAGTTCGGCGGCGGCGATGATCGCCGAGTCCGGCAGCACCCGGCCCGGGGCCGCGTCCCGCCGGGCCGCGATCTGGTCCCGGGCGTACCACATCGAACGGACCCGGGCCTGCGCCCGCGCCCCGCGTACCCGGTGGATGCCGGAGGTGCGCCGCCAGGGCTCGGCCCGCACCCGCGGCGGCCGGGCGCCCGTCCGCACCAGCGCGGCGAACTCCTCCGCCGCCCACTCGCTCTTGCCCTGCCGGGTCAGCTCCTCGTCGAGCGCGTCCCGCAGGTCGGTCAGCAGCTCCACGTCGAGCGCGGCGTAGGTCAGCCACGACTCCGGCAGCGGCCGGGTCGACCAGTCGGCTGCCGAATGATGCTTCTCAAGGCTGAAGCCGAGTAGCTGCTCGGTCAGCGCGGCCAGGCCGACCCGCTCGAATCCGGCCAGCCGGGCGGCCAGTTCCGTGTCGAAGAGCCGGCGCGGACGCAACCCGAGCTCGGCCAGGCAGGGCAGGTCCTGGCTGGCCGCGTGCAGCACCCACTCGGCCTCGCCGATGGCCTCGTCGAGGGCGGTCAGGTCGGGCAGCGGCAACGGATCGATCAGCGCCGTGCCGGCGCCGGCACGGCGCAGCTGGACCAGGTAGGCGCGTTGGCTGTAGCGGTAGCCCGAGGCGCGCTCGGCGTCCAGGGCGATCGGGCCGGTGCCCGCCGCGAAACGGGCCACGACCTCGTCAAGTTCGCTCGGCGTGGCCACCGGCTCGGGCGTGCCCTCCCGCGGGGCGGTCAGCGGTACGGGGCCGCCGGCGGTCGCGTCGTCTCCCGCGTCCGCCGGCTCCGGCCGGGCCGACGGCGGGTCGTGCGGTGCGTCTCCCGTACGGCTTTCGGCGGCCCGACGGCGCAGGGGTGGTTCGTCGGTCACCTGACAACCCTAGTGCGCCGCCGGATTCCACGGGTGCAGCCGGGGTCCGACGCGTGTCGGTCGGGTGACCCGCAGGTGTCCCGACGGGCCGGACATCGGGGAAGACAAACCCCGATCGCGCAGGTACGGTCCATCCGGCCGGCCCGCGGCGCACGTTCGGCGGCGGGGCGGCAGCCACCGGGGGCGTCTATGGGGAGGGCGTGGCGAACATGACTGCGGGCTACGGGTCGGGGGGCACCGGAGCGGCTCCGCCGGGCGACGGCTCGGGCGGCGCACCGCCGGACGGGGTCTACGGCCGGCCCGGCCCACTGCCGCCCCGGGTCGAACCGCCCCGACCGCCCGCCGCGGCGTACCCGCCGGGCCAGCCGGCCGCGTGGTCCCCGCCGCAGCAGGGACAGTGGGGCCAGGCCGCCGCCGCGCCGCCGGCCGCCGGCCCGACCTACCCGCCGGCCGCCGCGCCCGGCCATCCGCCGGCCACCGTTCCCGGCACCCCGGCCGGCTACCCGCCGGCCGGCGGCACTTCGCCGGCCACGGGCACCGGGACCTCGCCGGCCGCCGCGTCCGGTCAGCCGCCGGCCGGCCCGGGCAACCCGCCGGCGCCGACCTATCCACCCGCCGGGGCGGGCCGCCCGCCGGCCGCCGGACCGGCCTACCCGCCCGTCGCCGGGCCGGGTTACCCGCCGGCCGCCGGGCCGGGTTACCCGCCGGCCGGGTCGTCGGGCGTCCCGGCCGGCGGCGATTCCTGGTCGGGAGCCGTGCCGGCGCCGGCCGCGCCCCGCCGCGGTCGCTGGCGCACCGTCGCCGGCGCGGTGCTGGTGGCCGTGCTGGCCGTGGCGACCATCGTGCAGGCGATCCAGATCCACCTGCTCTCCGACCGGCTCGACGACACCGGCCGCCGGCTGGACGCCGCCCAGGCCGCCGACGGCGCCCGGCTCGACGGGCTGGAGCAGCGGGCGGGGGCGCTGGAGAAGCAGGCCGGGGCCGCGTTCAACCCGGAGGCCGTGGCCAGCGCCGTGCTGCCCAGCGTCTTCCGGGTCCGGGCCGGTCAGTTCACCGGCACCGCGTTCGCCGTGGGCAAGCCGGCCGCCGGGGGCGGTACGAACCTGTTCACCAACTTCCACGTGGTCGAGGCGGTCTGGGACAACGGCGGCCGGGAGGTCTTCCTGGAGCGCACCGACCAGCGGTTCCCGGCCACCATCGTCAAGGTCGACGAGGTCAACGACATCGCCCACCTGCGCACCACCGGCACGTTCACCGGGCTGGTGGCCGCGTCCGCCCCGGCGAAGTCCGGGCAGCAGATCGTCGTGGTGGGCGCTCCGCTCGGGCTGGAGGACAGCGTCACCACCGGCGTGGTCAGCGCCCTCCGCAAGGCCGAGGGCGGCGACCCGCCGGCGATCCAGTTCGACGCGCCGATCAATCCCGGCAACTCCGGCGGCCCGGTGATCAACGGCAGCAAGCAGGTGGTCGGCATCGCCACCGCCAAGGCCCGCGACGCCGAGGGGATCGGTCTCGCCGTGCCGATCAAGATCGCCTGCGACGGCTTCAAGATCTGCTGACCCCGGTCAGCCGCTGACCCGTACCGATCCGGTCCGGTGGGCCGACCCTGCCCCGGACCACGCGCACCTGGAGGAAGAGCAGAGATGTCCCAGCCACCGACCGGGCCGGGCGGCTACCCGCCGCCGTACCCGCCGCAGCCGCCGGCCGCGCCCGGTCAGCCGCCCGCGGGCGGCACCGTGTACGGCGCCGCCCAGCCCGCGCCGCAGCAGTACGGGGGCGGACAGCCGCCCGCTCCCGGTGTCCCGCAGTCCGCACCGCCCGCCGAGTCCGCCACCACGCCCTTCCCGACCGGCTACGCCCCGGCCGGCGCCGCGCCCTACGGCGGCCCGGCCCCCGCGCCGCCGACCGCCGGCCCGGCATACGGCCAGCCAATGTCCGCGCCCCCGATGTCCGGACCGCCGATGTCCGGTCCGCCTGGTTCGGTGCCGCCGTACGGCGTCGCGCCGGCCGCCGGCAAGGGGCGGAGCGTGCTGATCCTGGCCGTGGTGGCCGGCCTGCTCTTCGTCCTCGGCGGGGTGATGACCGGCCTCTTCGTCACCACCAGCGGCGAGCTGGACCGCACCGAGAAGCAGATGGCCAGCCAGGTCAGCGAGCGGGACGGCACCATCGCGGCGAACGCCAGGGAGATCGAGAAGCTCAAGGCCGACCTGCAGAGCGTGCAGGACAAGCTGGCCGACACCGAGCAGGACCTGACCGGCACCCGCAACGACCGCGACGAGCAGGCCCGGCAGAAGAAGGTCATCGCCACCTGCCTGGACAAGCTCACCACCGCGCTGAACGCGGCCGCCGCCGGCAACCGCAGCGCGTTCGACAAGGCCAGCAAGGGCCTGGACAAGGTCTGCAACGAGGCCGAGGACTACCTCTGACCCACCCCGACCGGTCGGTCGTCGAGCCGGGTCGCCGCACGCACGCGTGGCGTGCGGCGACCCGCCCGGCACGACGCCATGACCGACGGGGTCAGGCGGCGCCGGCGGGGCGCCGGTCGGGGAGCGCGGTGACGCCGGGTGGGGGGAGGCCGGCGGTCGAGGCGAGCAGCGCGCACCAGGCGAGCAGGTGCGGGGCCAGGTCGTCGTCCACCGGCGTCCAGGAGGCGCGGATCTCGATGTCGCCGGCCGCGGGCGGGCCGGCCAGCTCGCCGAACCGGGTCGACATGGTCTGGGTGACCGTGCCGCCGATCGCCCGGTGCCGGGCGTCCTGGGCGTCCAGGGCGTCGGTCAGCCAGGTCCAGCCCACTCCTGGCAGCAGCGGGTCGGCGGCCAGGTCGACCTCCAGCTCGGCGGTCACGTAGGTGACCAGCCGCAGGGTCCCCTGCCACGCCTCGTGCCCGGCCGGGTCGTGCAGCAGGATCAGCCGCCCGGTGGCCACCTCGTCGCCGTCGCGCAGCACGGCGGCGGAGAGCGCGAAGGCGTACGGGGCGAGCCGCTGCGGCGCGCCCACCTCCTCCAGCACGATCTCCGGCCGGGGTGCCGCCGACCGCAACCCGGCGACCGCGCGGGCGAAGGTCTCCGGGAGCGCGATCGGGGGGGCCATGCCGGCAGCCTATGCCCGCGCCCGGCCCCCCACCGGGACGGCACGCCGAGGGGCGTCCGGGGGCGGCCGGCGCGCGGCTGATCCGGGTCACAAAAGGCGGCGCTGCCCGCTGTGCCCACCGCGCCCCGTGGCACGATGGCCGCGATGACCACCGACACCACGGGCACCGCCGCCCGAGACGAGGCACCCCGCCCCGGGGGGCCGGCCGATTCGCCCTTCGTCCGCGCCTGCCGGCGCCGGCCCGGCCCGCACACCCCGGTCTGGTTCATGCGACAGGCCGGCCGGTCGCTGCCGGAGTACCGGGAGATCCGGGCCAACGTGGGGATGCTGGAATCCTGCCGCCGCCCCGAGCTGGTGACCGAGATCACCCTCCAGCCGGTGCGCCGGCACGGGGTGGACGCCGCCATCCTGTTCAGCGACATCGTGGTGCCGGTCGCCGCGGCCGGGGTCGACCTGGACATCGTGCCGGGCACCGGGCCGGTGGTGGCCGAGCCGGTGCGCGGCGCCGACGACGTCGAGCGGATCCGCCCGATCAGCCGGGCCGACGTGTCCTACGTGGACGAGGCGGTCCGGCTGCTCGTCGCCGAGCTCGGCGACACCCCGCTGATCGGGTTCGCCGGGGCGCCGTTCACCCTGGCCAGCTACCTGGTCGAGGGCGGACCGTCGCGCACCCACGCGAAGACCAAGGCGCTGATGTACGGCGACCCGGAGCTGTGGCACGCGCTCTGCGCCCGGCTGGCCGAGGTGACGCTCGCCTTCCTGCGGGTCCAGGTCGACGCCGGGGTCTCCGCGGTGCAGCTCTTCGACTCGTGGGCGGGGGCGCTGTCCGAGGCCGACTACCGCCGCTACGTGCTGCCGCACTCGACGGCCGTGCTCTCCGGGCTGGCCGACGCCGGCGTGCCGCGGATCCATTTCGGGGTGGGCACCGCCGAACTGCTCACCGCCATGGGCGAGGCCGGCGCCGACGTCGTCGGCGTGGACTGGCGTACGCCGCTGGACGTGGCGACCGGGCGGATCGGCCCCGACCGGGCCGTGCAGGGCAACCTCGACCCGGCGGTGCTGCTCTCCCCCTGGCCGGTGGTCGAGGCGGAGGTGCGGCGGGTGCTGGAGCAGGGCCGGGCCGCCCCCGGCCACGTGTTCAACCTCGGCCACGGCGTGCTGCCGGAGACCGACCCCGAGGTGCTGACCCGGGTGGTCGCGCTGGTGCACGAGCTGTCCGCACGCCCGGCCGACCGGAGCTGACGCCGTGGCGCGGCCGTGGCGGGTGGCGGTGGTGGGCGGCGGGATCGCCGGGCTGTCCGCCGCCCTCCAGCTGCACGATCGCGCCCCGGACGGCACCGAGATCACCGTGTACGAGCAGTCCGGCGCGCTCGGCGGGAAGCTGCGCACCGGCGAGCTGGCCGGCCAGCCGGTGGAGTTCGGCGCCGAGTCCTTCCTCATGCGCGACCCGGCCGGCGGCCAGTCGGCCGCGGTCGCCCTGGTCCGCCGGCTCGGGCTGGCCGACCGGATCGTCCACCCGACCGTCGGGCAGGCCGCGCTCGCCGTGGCCGGGGAGTTGCGCCCGGTCCCCGGCGGCACGCTGGTGGGCGTACCGGGAGATCTGGACCGGGTGGCGACGGTGGCCCGGCCGGACGCGGCGGCCGACCGCGACGAGGGCCGCCCGCTGCTCGGCCCCGACCAGGACGTCAGCGTCGGGGCCCTGGTCCGGTCCCGGTTCGGCGACGAGGTGGTCGACCGGCTGGTCGACCCGATGCTCGGCGGGGTGTACGCCGGTCGCGCCGACGACCTGTCGCTGGTCACCACGATGCCCGCGCTGGCCCGGGCGGCCCGGGTGGAGCACACCCTGGTCGGCGCCGTGCGGGCCGCGCAGGCCGCCGCGCCGCGCGCCCCGGGTGCCCCGGTCTTCGGCACCCTGGCCGGCGGGCTCGGCACCCTGGTCGAGGCGGCGGCGCGGGCCAGCGGCGCGACGGTCCGCCGGAACGCGGCCGTCCGTGAACTGCACCCGACACCGGCCGGCTGGCGGTTGACCGTCGGGCCGACCCGGGACCCGGAGCATGTCGAGGTCGACGCCGTGGTGCTCGCCGTGCCGGCGCGCCCGGCCGCCCGGCTGCTCGCCGGGCCCGCGCCGGAGCTGGCCGGCACCGTCGGCCGGCTGGACTACGCCAGCGTCGCGCTGGTCACCCTGGCGCTGCCCGCGCCGGAGCTGCCGGAGCTGTCCGGCTTCCTGGTGCCGAGTTCCGAGGGTCTGCTGATCAAGGCGTCGACGTTCTTCACCACCAAGTGGGGGCACCTGCGCCGGCCGGACGGGCTGGCGCTGGTCCGCGCCTCGGTCGGCCGGTACGGCGAGGAGGCCCAGCTGCAGCGCCCGGACGAGGACCTGGTGGCGACCGTGCACCGGGAGTTGTCGGCGGTGCTCGGCGTCCCGCTGCCCACCCCGGTGGCCGGGCACGTGCAGCGGTGGGGCGGTGCGCTGCCGCAGTACACCCCCGGCCACGCCGACCGGGTGGCCGCCGCCCGCGCCGTGCTGCGGGCGGGCCACCCCACCCTGGCCCTGGCCGGCGCGGCGTACGACGGGGTCGGCATCCCGGCCTGCGTCCACTCCGGCGCGACGGCGGCCAACGAGATCATCACAGCACTGGAAGGAACGGCGAGATGACCGAGCAGACCAACGCGGCCCGGCTGCGCGAGTTGAACGCGACCGTCCGCTACACCATGTGGTCGGTGTTCCGGGCCAGCAGCCCGCTGCCCTCGCTGCGGGACAACGTCACCGGCGAGGTCGAGGCGCTCTTCGAGGAGCTGGCCGGCAAGGACGTGGTGATCCGCGGCACGTACGACGTCACCGGCCTGCGTGCCGACGCGGACCTGTTGATCTGGTGGCACGCGGAGTCCAGCGACGCGCTCCAGGACGCGTACCAGCGGTTCCGCCGTACCGCCCTGGGCCGGACGCTGACCCCGGTCTGGTCGCAGATGGCGCTGCACCGGCCGGCCGAGTTCAACAAGAGCCACATCCCGGCCTTCCTGGCCGGCGAGGACGCCCGGGCCTACCTCTGCGTCTACCCGTTCGTCCGCTCCTACGAGTGGTACCTGCTGCCGGACGCGGAGCGGCGCGAGCTGCTCGCCGAGCACGGCCGGTTGGCGCGCGGCTACCCGGACGTGCGGGCCAACACGGTCGCCTCGTTCGCCCTCGGCGACTACGAGTGGATGCTCGCCTTCGAGGCGGATGAGCTGCACCGGATCGTCGACCTGATGCGCGACTTGCGCGCCTCGGGCGCCCGCCGGCACGTCCGCGAGGAGATCCCGTTCTTCACCGGTCGCCGTCGACCCATCGCCGACATCGTCAACTGCCTGGTCTGACGCCTGGGGTCGGCGGCCCCGCCCGTGGCGCGGCCGCCGGCCGCCGCGGTCGCCCGGCCGCCGGCCGCCGCGGTCGCCCGGCGCCCCGGGGCGCGACTCCGGCGTTGACCTTGGCAGGATTCGGCGATGGCGTTCTCCGGCTGCACCCACCTGCTGCTCGACTTCTTCGGCACCGTCGTCGACTACTCGCCGAGCCGCACCGACCAGGGGTACGCCCGCAGCCACGCGCTGCTGGCCGACTGGGGGTCCCCACTGGGCTACCGCGAGTTCCTGGCCGCGTTCTCGGCCGTCTCCGCCGAGTTCGACCGGCGTAGCGACGTCGACGACCGGGAGTTCTCGATGACCGAACTCGGCACCGAGTTCCTGCGCCGGGCGCTCGGCGGCGTGCCCGACCCGGCCGACGTCGAGACGTTCGTGTGCACCTACCTGGCCGAGTGGAACAGCGGGGTGCGTTGCCCGGCCGGGATGGCCGAGCTGCTCGCCCGGCTCGCCGGCCGGTACCGGCTCGCCGTGGTCACCAACACCCACCGGGCGGAGCTGGTCCCCGACCACCTGGCCGCCGTCGGCGTCGCGCACCTGGTGGACGCGGTGGTCACCTCCGTCGAGGTGGGCTGGCGCAAGCCCCACCCGGCGATCTACGCGGCGGCGCTCGACGCGGTCGGCGTGCCGGCGTCGGCCGCCGTCTTCGTCGGCGACACCTTCACCGCCGACTTCGCCGGGCCGCAGGCGGCGGGCATCCGGTCGTTCCTGATCGATCCGGCGGGCCGGCACCCGGTGCCCGCCGGACGCCGGCTCACCTCCCTGTTCGACCTGCCCGAGCGGTTGGCCGGCCGGCCCGGCTGACCGGGCCGGCTGTCTCGGCTGTCCGGCGCGGGTCCGGGCCGGGTGCGTCGGTCGACCCACGAGGGCCGGCCGGGGCCGCGTCCGGAGGGAGTGGCCGCGGCCCCGGCCGGGGCTCACCTGCTCGTCGTGCAGCTCGGCCGCGGCGCGGTGTTGCTGCCGTTCCACGTGCCGAGGAAGCCGAACGTGGTGCTCGCGCCGGCGCCGAGGCTGCCGTTGTGGCCGGCGTTGCGCGCGGTGACCAGCGTCCCGTTGCTGCTGACCGTGGCGTTCCACGCCGAGCTGACCCGTTGGCCGTCGGCGTAGGTCCAGCTCACCGACCAGCCACTGATCGGTGACCCGCCGTTGGTCACCTGCACCTCGGCCTGGAAGCCGCCGGCCCACTGCCCGGTGACCCGGTACGTCGCCGTGCACGCGCCCGCCGGCGGGGGAGTCGTCGGCGGCGGGGTGGTCGGCGGGGGCGTGGTGGGCGGCGGGGTGGTCGGCGGCGGCGTGGTCGGAGGCGGGGTGGTGGGCCCGCCACCGGAGAAGTCCACGTCGCTGCAGAGGTAGTACGACTGGTCCAGGTGGCTGGCCTGCCAGATGGTGTACACGATGTGCCGGCCGGTGCGACCCGGCGCGTTCGCCGGGATCTCGATGGACACGCCGTTGGTCTCCGGCTTCCACTGCGAGGCCGGGGTGTTGCCGATCTGGCCGACCAGTTCCAGGTCGTCCCAGCCGAGCGGCTCGGTCAGCGCGTTGAAGCCCTGCCGGGTCACGTACACCCGGATGTAGTCGGCGCCGTGGCTGGCCTGGTCGTACAGGCGGACCCGGAAGCTGTTCGCCACCGGGGCGGTCTTCCAGGCGCCGACCGCGTCGAGCGCGTCGTACCGCCCGCCCTCGGTGTGGCCGGCGCTGCAGAGCTGGCCGTTCGGGATGGCGGCCTGGTGGTTGCCGGCGACGCCCTCGCGGAACAGCCCGTTCCAGTTCCACATGGCGTTCGGGTTGGCCTGCCAGGCCTGCCAGCACATCGGATCCTCGGTGGCCATCCGGGGATTCTGGAAGTCGCTGCCCCAGCGCTGCCAGCAACCGTAGTTGCGGGAGGCGGGGTCGACCACGGATCCGTGCGCGGAGACCGGGTTGGCCAGGGCGGTGGTCAGCAGCAGGACGGCGGCCGCCGCGACGGCGAGCAACCACAGGACGGGTGTTCTTCGAAGCTGAGTGGACAACGGGAGCCCCCAGGGCAGAGGTCGGACGACGATGCCCGGACGGCCGGGAGTTGCCCCTCCCGGCGCTCGCGTGGCTCCCGCGGCTCTGCCCGGCAGGCTGCCACATCAATCGTCATCCGTCAATGGGCTCCCGTCGCATCGGGGTGTGCGGGATGCCGTCCTCGACGTACTCGGGGCCGCTGACCGTGAAGCCGTGCCGGGCGTAGAAGTCGACCAGGTAGGTCTGCGCCTCCAGCACGCAGGGCCGGTCGCCGACCTCGGCGAGCGCCGCGGCCATCAGCCGGCCGGCGTGGCCGCCGCCCCGGCCCGCCGGCGCCACCACCACCCGGCCGATCCGGGCCACGCCGCCCGGGTCGGCCAGGATCCGCAGGTACGCCAGCGGCGCGCCGTCGTGGTCCAGCCACAGATGCCGGGTGCCGGGCTCGACGTCCCGACCGTCGAGTTCCGGGTACGGGCACCGCTGCTCGACCACGAAGACGTCGATGCGCAGCCTCAGCAGGTCGTGGAAGGTGCGGGCGTCCAGGTCGGCGAACCGGGCGACCCGGACCTCGGTGCTCAGCGACGGCATCCCGCGATCCTAGGTCGCGCCGCACCGACTCCTCCCGCCCGCCCGCCGGCTTCCCGGCGGGGGCCGCCGCCGGTTGCCCGGCGAGCGGCGCGCCGGGGCCTCGGTGGGGCGGTCCTCGATCGTCTGATCGTGGGCAGGTGCCCGTCCCGGTGGGTCGCCCTGCTGCTCAGCGAACAATCACGGGTGCCGGTGCCGGTGCCGGTGCCGGGCCGGGTGGTGGGTGGCGGTCAGGCGGGGCGGGCGCCGACGGCGTCGCGGACCTCGGCGCCCTTGGCGCCCTCGACCGCGCGGGCGCAGTGCGCGCAGCAGAAGAAGCGGCCGGAGACCTCCACGCCGTGCCCGATGATCTTGATTTGGCAGTGCTCACAGATCGGGGCCAGCTTGTGCGCCGCGCACTCGAAGGAGTCGAAGGTGTGCACGTCGCCGCTGACGGTCCGCACCTCGAACGTCATCCAGTAGTCGTTACCGCAGACCTCGCAGGTTGCCACGACAGATCCCTTCGAACGGAACGTTTCCCCCAGCCTGCGGCACGCGTCCGGCCCGGGAGGACGAAACGGGTCAACCCGGCCCCGCCCGGCGGCGTGTCGCCCCCGGCGTGTCGGGCGTTGTACCTGCTGGACCGCCCGACCCCGGAGGAACACGTGATCAAGCGCAACAGGCTCTTCGGCAACCAGACCCGGGTCACCTTCTGCCTTCCCCGGGACACCCCGCCCGGCACGGTGAGCGTCGTCGGCTGCTTCAACGGCTGGCAGGCCGGCCGGCACGAGCTGGTGGCCCGCCGGGACGGCACCCGGACGGTGACGGTGAAGCTCGGCCCGGGGGAGTACCGCTTCCGCTACCTCGCCACCGGCGGGGTGTGGCTGGACGACGACTCCGCCGACGAGGTCGACGAGCGGGGTGGCCTGCTGCGGCTCTGACCTCGCCGCTCACCCCGCGGAACCACCCCGCCACGACCCGTGAGAAGTTGAGCTACGTCGATGATTTTATCGACAGGAGTCTTTACTGTTAACAAGGTTTAATTTACTTTGGTGGCACCACCGCAGGCCGAGCCGAGGGAGTTGCCACCATGCGTCGAAGAATCACCGTCCCGCTCGTGGCGGCGGGCGCCGTCGTGTCCTCGCTCGCCGTCGCCGCCCCCGCGCAGGCGCACGGCTACGTCTCGTCGCCGCCCAGCCGCCAGGCGCTCTGCGCGCAGAACCGGGTCCCGGACTGCGGCCAGATCAAGTACGAGCCGCAGAGCGTCGAGGGCCCGAAGGGGCTGCGCAACTGCCACGCCAACATCGCCCACTTCGCCGTCCTCAACGACGACAGCCGGGGCTGGCCGGCCACCTCGGTCGGCAGCTCGGTGACCTTCACCTGGGTCAACACCGCCCGGCACGCCACCAGCAACTGGGAGTACTACATCGGCGGCACCCGGGTCGCCGTCTTCAACGGCGGTGGGCAGCAGCCCGGTTCCACCGTGTCGCACACGGTGAACCTGGGCGGCTACTCGGGTCGGCAGAAGGTCCTCGCCATCTGGAACATCGCCGACACCGCCAACGCGTTCTACTCCTGCGTCGACCTGCAGATCGGCGGCGGGGGCGGCGGACCGACGCCCAGCCCGACGCCGAGCCCGACCCGCACCACGTCGCCCACCCCGACGCCGACGGCTCCGACCAGCCCGCCCGCCCCGGGCGGCAGCTGGACCGCCGGTCGCGCCTACCAGGTCGGTGACCAGGTCACCTACAACGGGTTGAGCTACCGCTGCCGGCAGGCGCACACCGCGATCGCCGGGTGGGAGCCGCCGAACGTGCCGGCGCTGTGGAGTCAGGTCTGACCGTACGGGTGCGGCCCGTGCCGGCACGCGCCGCACCCGTCCCGCGTCGCGTCCGGGCCACCGGGCGGCGGCACCGGCCCGCCGTCGCCGCGCTGCTCACCCTGCTGCTGGCGGCCGGCTGCGCCGCCGATCCCGCACCGCCGCCGGCGGGCGCCCCCGCGCCCGCCGGCACGGCGAGCGCCGCGATCCGCGGCCTCGACGTGGTGTTCCTGACCATGATGGTGGCCCACACCGAGCGGACCCTGGAGATCACGAGGCTGGCTCGGGACCGGGTGACCGACGGCGAGCTGCGCACCCTGGTCGCCGCGATCGAGACGACCGAGGCCGACGAGCTGGCGACCATGCGCGCCTGGCTGCGCGCCGCCGACCCGGCCGCGACCGCCGGTCGGCACGACCATGCCGGGCACGCCGACGCCGCCGACCTCGACCGACTGCGGTCCGCCACCGGGGCCGACGTCGACCGGGTGCTGCGTGAGGTGCTCACCGCGCACCAGCAGGCCGCCGCCGACCTGGCCCGGGCACATCTGGCGACCGCGGTCAACCCGGCGGTGGCCGACCTCGCCCGGCGCGTCGAACAGTCACGCACCGCCCAGGTCCAGCTGATGGCGGGGCGTCCGGCCGCTGGCGGGTGAGCCGCGGGCTGTCCGGCCTGCCGCGGGGAACCGCTCAGTGGCTGGCCGCCCCGCCGGCCCCGGCCCTCACCGTCGCCACGCCCGCCGCCGGCGCGGTGCACCGGCGGCGGTGCTCACCGGCGCGCGGGTCGACGGTGCCGCGCCCTGCGTGGGCGTCCGGCGGGTCACCGCCGACGCGCCTGGCGCAGGGCGAGCACGACCGGCAGCAGCGGCACCAGCACCCAGAGCTGGCGGAGGGTGTAGCCGCGCAGCTCGCCGGGGATGTCCACCCCGGCCAGCTCGCGGGCCAGCGCGCCGGGCCGGCGCAGCGCCACGGCGTGCAGGGCGAGCGGGAGGTAGTTCAGGCCGAGCGCCGCGAGGTATCCGCCGAGCACGACGTCGAGCGGACCACCGGCGCCCGCGAGGAGCCGTCCGCCCAGCGCCAGGCAGCCGATCGTGCCGAGGACGAACTCGGCCAGGATCACCCGGCGCCGGAGCGGGGACCCGGCCGAGCCGTGCAGGTCAACCGCCGCCAGTCGGCGTACGTCGAGGAGGGTCACCCGTCAACAGGTAGTCGACCCGTGCCAGCCCCCGGTCAGCGCGGCTCCAGCCGGATGGAGAGCGAGTTGACGCAGTGCCGGGTGTCCTTCGGGGTGAAACCCTCGCCGTGGAAGACGTGCCCGAGATGGCTGTCGCAGCGGGCACAGCGGATCTCGGTCCGGCTCATGCCGAGGCTGCGGTCCTCGATCTCCTTGACCCGGCCGGGGATGGCGTCGTCGAAGCTCGGCCAGCCGCAGTGCGAGTCGAACTTGGTGTCACTGGAGAAGAGCTCCAGCCCGCAGGCCCGGCAGTGGTAGACGCCGGGCGTCTTGGTGTCCACGTACTCGCCGGTGCCCGGGGGCTCGGTGCCGGCCTCGCGCAGCACCCGGAACTCCTCGGGGCTGAGCCGGACCCGCCACTCTTCCTCGGTGCGGGGCAGTTCGGTGTCGTCGAGACTCACCCCCCAACCGTACGTCGAACGTCGGACCGGTGGCATATGGTCGCGCAATGGGTGGCACGAAGGCTGCGGCCGAAGAGATCGAGGTGGCCGGGCACACCGTACGGCTCAGCAGCCCGGACCGGGTCATCTTCCCGCAGCGGGGCTTCACCAAGGCGGACGTCTTCCACTACTACCTCGGCGTCGGCGAGGGGATCATGCGCGCCCTGCGCGACCGCCCGACCACGTTGCAGCGCTTCCCCGAGGGCATCGAGGGGGAGATGTTCTTCCAGAAGCGGGTGCCCACCCGGGGCGTGCCGCCGTGGGTGGCCACCGCCGAGATCAGCTTCCCCAGCGGCCGGAAGGCGGCCGAACTCTGCCCGGCCGACCTGGCGCACGTGGCCTGGGCCGCGCAGATGGGCACGGTCGTGTTCCACCCGTGGCCGGTCCGCGCGGCAGACGTCGACCATCCCGACGAGCTGCGGGTCGACCTCGACCCCCAGCCCGGCACCGACTTCGCCGACGCGGCCACGGCCGCCGGCGAGCTGCGCGCCCTCCTCGGCGAGCTGGGCGCCACCGGCTGGCCGAAGACCTCCGGCGGCCGGGGCGTGCACGTCTACCTGCGGATCCAGCCGCGCTGGACGTTCGTCGAGGTGCGCCGGGCCACCATCGCGCTGGCCCGGGAGCTGGAGCGCCGCCGGCCGGAACTGGTCACCACCGCGTGGTGGAAGGAGGAGCGCGGCACCCGGGTCTTCGTCGACTTCAACCAGATGGCCCGGGACCGCACCATCGCCTGCGCCTACTCGCTGCGGGCCAACGCCCGGGCCACCGTCTCCACCCCGGTCGGCTGGGACGAACTGCCCGACGTCGACCCGGACGACTTCGACCTGCGTACCGTGCCCGCCCGGCTCGCCGAACGCGGCGACCCGCACGCCGGCATCGACGACGCGGCGTGGGACATCAGCCCGCTGCTGGAGTGGGCCGAGCGGGACGCCGCCGCCGGCCAGGGCGACCTGCCCTACCCGCCCGACCACCCGAAGATGCCCGGCGAGCCGAAGCGGGTGCAGCCCTCCAAGGACCGCGACCGTCCCCGCTGACCCTGCGACCGCCTCTGCGCCCACTCATGATCGTCTGATGGGGAGCAGGCCGGATCACCGCTTCACGACCTGCTGACCATCATCCGATCAAGGAATTCCATGGTTCCTGGGTCGGCCGCTGGACGGTCCACGCGAGGAACCGCTCGAACAGCTCTGCCGGTTTGCGGCAGGAGTTGGGGTTGAGTCTGAGGAGGTCAGCCGTCGCGTCGAACAGTTGGCTGGCCATGTAGATGGAGAGCGCAACCCGGTCAGCCTGGAACTCGTGCCGCAGCAGCATGCGGGCAGCCGGGCACGGCCACGCGGCGGCGCACACGCGGCACCGCCAGAGCGGACGCATGGGCAGGTGTTGGTGCACCCGGTGCAGGCTGCCCAGAGGTTGCCTGCCAGCAGCGGAAGCCTCTGGCTCGATCACCTCTCCAGGGTGCCCCGACCTGTTGTCTATGTCAATAGTCTCCGTAGTTGTCGGAGCGCAACGTCTGTGCCGCTGCCTACCGTCAACCCTGTGGAGCTTGTGGGCGTCGCAGAGATCCGGGAGATGCTCGGGAACGTGTCGCGCCAGCGAGCGAGCGTGATCGCCAATCAGCGGAACTTCCCCGAACCGATCGCGGTGTTGGCGATGGGCAAGGTGTGGCGGAAGTCTGACGTCGAGAAGTGGATCCGGCAGCACCGGCCTGAGCTGTCGACCGACTGAGTGCCGTCAGCGGCGGCCGGTGAGGCTCTCGACGGCCGCCTTGGCCGAGCGCAGGTCGGCGCCGGTCACCTTCCGGTACGCGGCGATCGCCTTGATCTTGTCGCCCCGGGCCAGGTGCTCCCGGACCTCCGCCGGCATCGGGTTCGGATCGACCACCCCCAGGTGGTCCATGACGAGCTTCAGCCGGCGCTCGATCTCGTTGAGCCGGTAGGCGGTGCGGGCCTGTTGGCCGATGCCGGGCAACTGTGCGATGAGCAGCGCGACGACGGCCACCAGCAGGACGGTGAGCGGAGTCTCCATGCCGCCGATCGAAGCACTCCGGCGCCAGTGCCCGGGATGGCCCTCGGCTGCTCCGCATCGGCGATGTGGCGGTATCCACCCAGGGCCGATACCGCCGGATCGGCGACACCGTGCGGATATCGGCGGTTGGTCGACTCGCGTTGCGGCAGGTCGGGGCGTCCCGGGCCGGCGACAGCCCGGGATGCCGCACCTCGGGTGGATCAAGGCACCGCCGCGCCCCGTGCCCGGCTGAGCGTCACCGGGTAACGATCAAGTAACGGGCGCGAACCTTTCCCGACCCGTCACCGCTTTAGCTGTTCGTCGGCCCGACGGGGGCCAGGGGAGGGCGTCGGATGAAGCTGGTGTGGAGGCGGGCCCGGGCGGCACGGGGGCTGCTGGCCGCCGCCGTGGTGGCGGCACTGGTCGCGGTCGCGTTGGTCACCGGGCTCTCCGACTACAGCCGCCGGGCGGTCGAGGCCGGGCAGCGCGCCCTGCTCGCCGGCGCGCCGGTCGAGGAACGCAGCCTGCTGGTGACCGGCTCCGCCGGCAGGGACGTGGCCGAGTTCGCCACCCGGGACCGGGCGATCCGCGACGGCTTCGCCGGCAAGCTCGGTGGCGCACCGCTCACCGTCACCGGCGCCCGCTACGGCACCGGCCGGGAACTCACCGGCGACCTGGGCCCGGTGGTGCGGACGGACGACGATCCGATCTTCGCCAACCTCGCCACCCTGGACGACCTGCCCACGCACGCGGAACTCACCGGCGGCGCCTGGCCGACCGCCGGGGCGGTGCCGGCGCAGGTGACGCTCCCCGAGAAGGTCGCCGGCGCCCTGGGGCTGACCCCGGGCGCCCGGGTGCCGCTGCGCGACCGCGCCAGCGAACGGTCCAGCGAGGTGGTGCTCGCCGGCACCTGGCGGCCGCGCGACGCGACCGACCCGTACTGGCAGCTGGCCCCCGGGGTGGGCGCCGGCAGCGTCGCCGACTCGGGCACCTCGTACGGGCCGTTCGTGCTGGACCGGGCCGACTTCGAGGCGATCTTCCCGGGCTCGGTCTCCGCGTCCTGGGTGGTCGAGCCGGACCTCGTCGCGACCGGCGTCGGCCGCCTGCCCGAGCTGCGCCGGTCGATGGCCGAGGCGGTGGCCGAGGTGCCCGAGGCGGCCGGCCTCGGCTCCTCCGCCCGCACCGTCACCTCGATGGAGCGGCTGATCGACCGGATCGCCCGGGCCGACCTGGTCGGCCGGTCCGCGCTGGCCACCCCGCTGCTGCTGATCGTGGTCCTCGGCGGGTACGCGCTGGTGCTGGTCGCCGCGCTGTTGCACGAGGACCGGCGGGGCCAGACCGCCCTGCTGCGGGCCCGCGGCGCGGCGCGGCGGCAGCTGGCCGGCCTCGCCGCCCGCGAGGCGACCCTGGTCGTCCTCCCGGCCGCCCTGCTCGGGCCGTTGCTGGCCGGTGAGGCGCTGCGGCTGGTGGGCACCGGCGGCCCGGTCGAGCTGAGCACCACCGGTGGCGGCGGCACGCTGGTCTGGGCGGCGGCGTCCGCCACCGCCGCCGGGTGCCTGGTCGCCATGGTCGCCCCGACGCTGCGCGGCGCCGGGACGTACGTGGCCGACATGGCGGCCCTGTCCCGGCCCAGCCGCTCGGCCACCGTGCAGCGGGCCAGCCTCGACCTGGCGCTGGTCGCGCTCGCCGTGCTGGCCTGGGCCCAGCTGCGCCAGTACTCCTCCCCGCTGGCCGGCGCCGCCGGCCGGCTCGGACTCGACCCGCTGCTGGTCGCCGCGCCGACGCTCGGCGTGCTGGCCGGCGCGGTGGTGGCGTTGCGGCTGCTCCCGCCGGCCACCCGGTTCGCCGAACGGTTCATCGACCGCAAGCTGTGGACGGCGACCATGCTCGGCATGTGGCAGGCCGGCCGCCGCCCGCACGCCGGGCCGGTGCTGCTGCTCGCGCTCGCCGTCGGCGGCAGCACGCTCGCCTGGTCGCTGGTCGCCACCGGCGAGCAGTCCCACCTCGACCAGGCCGACCACACGGTCGGCGCCGACCTGCGAGTTGTCGAACGAGCCGGCGGGGTATCGGCTGAGCGCGTGGCGCAGCGCGCCGGGGAGTTCGCCGCCCTGGCCGGCGTCGACCGGACGCTGCCGGCCTGGCGGGACGAGGTGCGCCTCGGCCGGAACGACCTGCCGGTGACCGTGGTGACCGTGGACGCGGCCGCCGCGGCCGACGTGGTGCGGTTCGACGAGCGGCTCGCCGACGTTCCGCTGCCGGCGCTGTACGACCGGCTGGTGAGCAGGCGTGCCGCCCCGGCCGGGGTGGAGTTGCCCGCCGGCACCCGCTCGCTCACCGGCACCATCCGCACCCCCGTCCAGGACGCGGTACGCCCGCACCAGATCGCCGTGTCGGTCCTGCTGACCCAGCCTGACGGGTTGGCCTTCCGGCTGCCGGTGGCCACCGCGGACAGCGACGGCCGGGCCGTCCCGTTCGCCGTCAAGCTGCCCGAGACCGGCGGCGCCGGGCTGCGGCTGGCCGGCTTCGAGGTCGACGGCGGCGACGCGGCGGGCCGGTCGTACCGGCTGGCGGTCGGTGACCTGAAGCTGGTCGGGGCCGACGGCGCGGCGCGCCCGGCGGAGCTCGGCGGCAGGTGGGTGGCGACCAGCGGCCTGCCGAAGGACCGCATCACCGTGCCGGTGACACCGAGCGGGCTGACCGCCGACCACGCGGTCGACTTCCGCGCGGGTGGCCGGTTCGCCTTCCAGCCGCCGTCCCGGTTCGCGGTCGTGCCCGACGGCGACAACCCGCCGGTGCCGGCGCTGATGACCCCGGCCGCGCGGGAAGCGCTGAGCCTGCGCGAAGGGGACACCTACACCCTCGCGCTCTCCGGCGTTTCCGTGCCGGTCACCCTGGTCGGCGAGGTGGACGCGCTGCCGTCCGCCGCCGGGGCCGGGGTGCTGCTGGACCTGCCCGCCGCGATGGACTGGCTGGTCCGGTCGCAGGGCGTGGTGCGGCCGGTGCCGGAATGGTGGGTGAGCACCGAAACCGGTGGGCACGACGCGGCGGCCCGGGCCGCCACCGAACTGGCCGGCACCACCGTCCTCGACCGGCGCGACGTCGCCGGGGACGCCGCCCGGGACCCGTACTGGCAGGGGGCCCGGACCGGGCTGCTCGCCGCCGCGCTGGGCTCCGTGCTGCTCGCGCTGGTCGGGCTGGTGGTGGACGTCTGGGCCACCGCGCGGCACCGGCTGACCGAGTTCGCCGTGCTGCACACGCTCGGCGCCAGTCCCCGGCTGCTGGCCCGGGCGCTGCTGGCCGAGCAGACCTTCCTGGCCGGGATCGGCGTCGGCGTCGGTCTGCTGCTGGGCGCGGTGGTCGGCGCGTCCATGGCTCCGCTGGTCATCCTCACGCCGGCCGCCGGCCGGCCGGTGCCCGAGGCGGCGTTCGCGCTGCCCTGGGCGCCGATCGGGGCGACCGCGGTCGGCCTCCTGCTGGCGGCGCTGGCCTTCAGCGTGTTCATCGCCCTCGGCATCCGGCAGCGGGTGGCGGCGGCGCAGTTGCGGATCGGGGGAGAGCGGTGACCGGGCGGAACGGACGGACCACCGAGCGCGGGGAGACGACGCGATGAGCATCGGCGCGGCCATTCGCCGGATCCGGGCGTACGGCGGGCAGTTCCTGCTGCTGGCGGCGCTGACGCTGGTCGCCACGATGCTGATCAGCGGGGTGCCGCGGGTGGTGAACTGGCACGTGGACCACGGCCTGCGGACGTTCCTGGCCGGCCAACCGGCCGAGCGGCGGGACCTGACGTACTCGACCGATCCGTGCTCCCCCTACTCCCAATCCTGCCCGGCGCCGGTCTACAGCGCGGGCGACGGCAGGTCGTTGATGGCCACGTACGAGGCCGAGCTGGAGACGCTGGAAGCCGGGATGCCACCGAACGTGCGCCGGACGGTCGAGCAGCGGTGGTTCACCGCGGAGACCGATCCGGGCCGGGTCCGGGGTCGGGATCTGGCGGCGAAGAACCTCCTGGTGGACCTCGGTCTGCGAAGCGTGCCGGGGGTCGCGGAGGCCGGCAGGCTGATCGAGGGGCGCTGGCCCGACAAGGGGGCCCCGGCCGGTCAGCCGGTGCAGGTGGCGCTGGCCGCCGAGGTGGCCGGCAAGCTGAATCTGCGGGTTGGCAGCCGGCTCATCCTCGCCAGCACACCCCCCGGTGCCGGCGGCCGGCCCTACACCCGTGAGGCGGCGGAGAACCCCCCGGATCCCGTCCCGATCTCCGTGGTGGGCGTGTTCGAGCCCCGCGAGCGCGCGGACGGCATCTGGCAGGGCCTGCCGCAGATCCTGCGCGTGGTCGAGCCGCCGGGGGACGGCCTGCCGTTCGTCGCCCTCGGCGTCGTCGACGGCGCCATGCTGGACCGCCTCGCGGATGAGGGCCGGGGCCTGCGGTTCAGTTGGCGCTACCGGCTGGGCATCGACGGCATCGACGCTCGCGCGCTGGACGGGCTCCTCGACAGCATCCAACAGATGAGCCGGCAGGCGCAGGGCCACACCTTCGTCCAGGGCGTGGACATCCCGCTGCGGGAGTTCAGCTTCGGGGTGGACGCCGCCCGCACCGTCCTCGCGGTGATCGCGGCCGGCGTCATGGCGACCCTGGCCGGGCTGGTCCTGCTGGCCACCGGGCTGACCGTCCGCCGCCGACGCGCCGAGTTCACCCTGATCCGCGCCCGGGGCGGTACGGCCACCGGCGGGGCCCGCCGCAGCCTCGCCGAGTCACTCCTGGTGGTGCCCCCGGCCGCCGGGCTCGGCTGGTCGCTCGGCAACCTGGCGCCCGGGGCGGCCGGCGACACCGCGCTGATCGCCGTCGTCGCGGCCGTCCTGTTCACGCTGGCGCTGCCGGTGGCGACGCTCGCCGTGCCGACCGGTGTCGCCGGGCGGCGCGACCTGATCCGGCTGCGTCCCTCCGCGCGTCGGGTGACGCTGGAGGCCGGCCTGCTGGTGCTCGCCGTCCTCGCGGTGGTGCTGCTGCGCCGCCGTGGCCTGACCCTCGGCGAGGTCGATCCGCTGCTCGTCTCGGTCCCGGTGCTGCTCGCCGTCGCCGCGGCCGTGCTGGCGGTGCGCCTCTACCCGTGGCCGCTGCGCCTGGTCAGCCGGCTCGCCGCCCGGGCGCGGGGCACCGTGACGTTCCTCGGCACCGCCCGGGCCGGCCGGGCGGTGGTCGTCGCCCCGCTGGTGGTCGTCGTGCTGGCCATCGCGACCGCGGCGTTCTGCGCGGTCGTCGCCGCGGGCATCGAGGCCAGCCGGGACGGGGCCGCCAGCCGGCAGGTCCCCGCCGACGCGCTGATCCGGGGCCAGCGGCTGGCCCCGGAGACCGGCGCCGAGCTGGAACGGCTCCCCGGTGTGCGGGCGGCCGGTCCGGTGCTGCACGAGGCGGGGCAGCGGCTCGCGAAGGATGCTGTCGGCACCGACGCCCGGCTGCGCGAGATCAGCGTCGTGCTGGTCGACGGGCCGGCCCTGGCCCGGGTCACCGACGCGGCCGGCGTCGACGTGACGGTGCCCGGGGCGCTGCTCACCCGCGATGACGGATCCGGGCCGGTGCCCGCGGTGGTCTCCCCAACCGTCGCGACGGAGCTGGCCGACGCCGGCCTGGACGGCTCCGCCTTCGTCACCGTGCAGGGCCAGCGGTACGAGTTCCGGGTGGCCGACCGGGCGGAGAGCTTTCCGATGCTCCGGGCGAACGACACCCGGTTCGTGATCCTGCCCTGGCAGTCCCTGCCCCGCCGCCACTACGCCGCCGTACCGACCGGCTTCCTGGTCGCCGGCGACGCCCTCGACCCCGAGCAGCTGCGCCGGGTCGGCAACGAGGGCCAGGCCCGCTTCCAGCAGGGCGGGACGATCGTCGGGTCGGAGCGACCGCTCGACGTGGAGGTCCTCACCTGGGCGGACGCCCGCCGGCAGCTCGGCGAGGGCGGGGCGAACGGCGTACTGGTCTTCGGCTTCGTCTCCGGCGCGGCCGGGGGCACCGCGCTGGGCCTGCTCGCGATCGCCTTCACCGTGCTGGCCGGCGCGCGGGCGCGCGGTCAGGTGCTGTCCCGACTCCGCACGCTCGGCCTGTCCCGCCGGCAGTGGCGGGGGCTGCTCCTGGTGGAGCTGGCTCCGCTGGTGGGCGCGTCGGTGCTCACCGGCGCGCTGGTCGGGACGTTGCTGCCGCTGCTGCTCACCCCGGTGCTCGGCCTGTCGGCCTTCACCAGCGGCGCCCCCGTCCGGGTGGCGTTCGAGCCCGGCCTGCTCGCCGGGATCGTCGCGCTCGGGGCGGTCGCCCTCGGCTTCGCGGTCGCCGTCGAGGCCCTGAACAACCGCCGGCTGCGCCTCGGTGAGGTGCTCCGGCTCGGAGAGGAGAGCTGAGATGACCGCTACCGCCCAGACCCCGGTCGTGCCGGACCTGGCCGCGATGCAGGCGCGGGCCGCCGAGCGGGCGGCCGAGCGGGCCGGCGGCCGGGACCGGTTGCGCGGGCACATCGTCTGCGACGGCCTGGTGCGCATCTTCAAGACCGAGGGTGTCGAGGTGGTCGCGCTGCAGGGGCTCGACCTGGTGATCGACCGGGGTGAGCTGGTGGCGATCGTGGGCGCGTCCGGCTCCGGCAAGTCCACCCTGCTGAACATCCTCTCCGGGCTGGACACGCCGACCGCCGGCATCGCCCGGGTGGCCGACTACGACCTGCTCAACCTGTCCACCCGCCGCCGGCTGAGCTACCGCCGGGAGATGGTCGGGTTCGTGTGGCAGCAGACCGGCCGCAACCTGCTGCCGTACCTGACCGCGCTGGAGAACGTCGAGCTGCCGATGCAGCTGGCGGGGCGGGGCGGCGGCCGCCGGGCGCGCCGGCAGCGGGCCCGCGAGCTGCTCGACATGGTGGGTGTCGGGTACTGCGCGGACCGCCGGCCCGGCCAGCTGAGCGGTGGCGAGCAGCAGCGCTGCGCGGTGGCGGTGGCGGTGGCCAACGACCCCGAGGTGCTCTTCGCCGACGAGCCCACCGGCGAGCTGGACGAGGCCACCGGCGCCGAGGTCTTCGCCGCGCTCCGGACCATCAACGCCGAGCTGGGGGTGACCATCGTGGTGGTCACCCACGACCACGCCGTCGCCGAGCAGGTCCGCCGGACGGTCGCGATCCGCGACGGCCGGACCGCCTCGGAGGTACGCCGGACCGCGCGGGTCGGTGCCGACGGCAGCACCGAGGTGGTCGCCGAGGAGTACGCGGTGCTCGACCGGTCCGGCCGGATGCAGCTGCCGGGGTCCTTCGTCGACGCGCTGTCGCTGCGGGACCGGGTCCGGCTCAACCTGGAGCCGGACCACGTGGAGGTACGCCCGGGCGACCGTGCCCGGGACGAGCGGGAGGCGGGGGCATGAGCGAGCGGATCATCGGGCGCGGTGCGCTGGTGCCTCGTGAGGGCACGCAGCGGAGCGGAGGACCGGCATGAGTGAGCGGGACGTCGTGGTGGAGGGTCGGGCCGCCGGCGGGAGCGCCGTGGTGACCGACGAGGTGGTCCGGGTGGAGGGGCTGAGCCGGACCTTCGGCCGCGGCGAGCACGCCGTGCACGCCGTCCGGGACGTCTCGTTCCGGGCCGGGCGCGGCGAGCTGGTCGCCGTCCGGGGGCGTTCCGGCGCGGGCAAGACCACCCTGCTGAACCTGGTCGGGGGGCTGGACCGGCCGAACGCCGGCCGGGTGGTGGTGGCCGGGCACGAGGTGACCAGCGCCGGTGAGCGGGAGCTGCTGGAGCTGCGCCGGGGCACCATCGGGTTCGTCTTCCAGACCTTCGGGCTGGTGCCGATCCTCTCCGCCGCGGAGAACGTCGGGGTGCCGCTGCGGCTGGCCCGGGTGCCGGCGGCGGAGCGGGAGGAGCGGGTGGCGGTGCTGCTGGAGCTGGTCGGCCTCGGCGGGCACGCGGCGCAGCGGCCGTACGAGCTCTCCGGCGGTCAGCAGCAGCGGGTGGCCGTGGCCCGCGCCCTGGCCAACGAGCCGGACCTGCTGATCGCCGACGAGCCGACCGGCCAGCTCGACTCGGAGACCGGCCGGTCGATCATGGACCTGCTGCGCGCGGTGGTGCACGCCCGGGGAATGACCGCCCTGGTCGCGACCCACGACCCCGCGTTGATCGACCTGGCCGACCGGGTCCTGACCCTGCGCGACGGCCACCTGGTCACCGACTGACCGCGGCGGGTTCGCACCGAACCACGGTGCGGACCCGCCGGCCGGGCACGGCTACCGGTTTCGGCCGGCCACGCTCAGTCCCGGCAGCGGCGCCGGTGGTAGGCGGCGGTGAGGGCGAGCAGCAGCGGCCCCCAGAGCAGCAGCGGCGCGTAGCAGGCCACCAGCAGCGCCAGACCGCCCGGGGTGAGGCCCAGGTCGTTGCCGCCCCAGAGCAGGCCGCCAGCGGCGTACCCCCAGATCAGGATGAGCCCGACGGCGCCGGCGGTGGCCGCGGTCTCGGCGAACGGCGGCGGCACCCGCCGGCCGCCGACCAGCGGCAGCCAGCGCGGGAAGAGCTCGCCCCACGGCCGGACCAGCCCGATCGAGAGCAGCGCCAGCGCCTCGGAGACCAGGCTCAGCGAGACGATGTAAACGGCCAGCCATCCCCGGATCGGTCCGTCGACGCCGACCGTGCCGAGCGGGACGCCGGCCACCAGCGCGATGCGCCACAGCCCCGACGGGAGGGTGAGCAGGGGGATCAGGTGGGCGGTCCGCACCGCCCACCGGGGTGCCGGACGCCCGTCCCGGGAATGACGTGACGCGGCGGGGGCGACGGCGGTTGCGCTGCTCATGACGGACTCCGTTCCTCGGCTGCCGTTCCAGCCTGGCCGGCCGAGGAGGGCCGGACGCCCCGCCGGCGGGGGAACCGTCTCCCCGACGCGGGGGAGCGCGCCCGCCGGATCGCCGGGCCGGGGAGAGGCCGATGCGCGCGCCACCTTCGCCAAGATCCGGCAACTGCCGGCGGTGGTCGCCTCGCCGGGTGCGGCAGGGGACCACCTCCCGGAAGCCGCGTGGATCCTGAGGAGCGCGGGATCAGAGCGGGAGCTTCATCCCCTCGTGGCTGGCGACGAAGCCCAGGCCCAGGTAGAACCGGTGCGCGTCGTGGCGGGTCTTGTCCGTGGTGAGCTGCACCAGCGCGCAGCCCCGCTGCTTCGCCTGGTCGATGGCCCAGGTCATCATCGTCCGGCCGAGCCCCTGCCCCCGCTGGTCCGAGCGGACCCGCACCGACTCGATCAGCTGCCGCTCGGCGCCGTGCCGGCCCAGCCCCGGAATGTAGGTGAGCTGCATGCAGCCGAGCAGCTCGCCGCCGGCGTCGGCCACGATCAGCTGGTTGCGCGGGTCGGCGGTGATGTCGGCGAACGCCTTCTCGTACGCCGCGTCCACCTCGGCGTGGTCGCGCGCCTTGCCGAGCACGTCGTCGGCGAGCAGGGCGACGATCGCGGGCAGATCGGCCCGGACCGCTTCACGGAAGATCACGTCGCTCATGCCGGCCAGCCTGGCACAGCGACGCGGGCCGATGTGCGGGCGCTGGTTGCCGGCACCGGGCAGCATGATGCGGCATGGACGTCCTGCTGCTGCCGTTCCGGTGGATCTACCGGGGACTGATCTGGTTCGCCAACTCACCCCGGACGCTGATCACCTCGTACCTCCTGATGATCGTGGTGGCCGGGATCATCTACGGCGAGGTGGAGAACCGCAGCCCCGCCGACGCCGTCTGGTGGGCGGTGGTGACCGCCTCCACCGTCGGGTACGGGGACATCTCGCCCACCACCTGGGCCGGCCGCACCCTCGCCGCGCTGCTCATCTCCACCATGGTGCTGCTGGTCATCCCGCTGATCACCGCGCACTTCGCCAGCCGGCTCATCGTCGACGACGACGCTTTCGAGCACGACGAGCAGGAGCAGCTCAAGGCCGACGTCCGCCGGATGAAGGCGCTGCTGGAGGAGATCGCCATCCGCAACGGCATCGAGCTGCCGGACCTGCCGCCGGAGCGGCCGGTCAGCGGGCCGGGCAGCGCAGCCCCACCCTGGGAACGGTCAGGTCGATCAGATAGGCGTCGACGGCATCGGTGATGCAGGAGGTCTGCGGATAGGCGGTGTGCCCCTCGCCCTCCCAGGTCAGCACCCGGCCCACGCCGAGCATCGCGGCGAGCGCGCCGGTCTGCTCGTACGGGGTCGCCGGGTCGCCGGTGGTGCCCACCACCACGATCGGCGGGGCGCCGTCGGCCCGGCCCGTCGGGTAGGGGTCGCGGCCCCCCGGCCACTCGGTGCAGGAGAGCATGCCGACGGCGAGCGCCGGACCGAACAGCGGATACTTCTCCCGCCACTGCGACTGCAGCTGGCGGATCCGCTCCCGGCTCGGCTTCTCCTCCTCGTCGGCGCAGTTCACCGCCAGGTTGGCGTCGAAGAGGTTCGAGTAGTGCCCGTCCTCCTCCCGGCCGGCGTACGCGTCGGCGAGGCGGAACACCTGCTCCGGGTCGCCGCCCTCCAGCCGCTCGACCGCCCGGGCCAGTTCCTGCCACCCGGCCTCGGTGTAGAGCGAGGAGATGACCGCGTAGAAGACCCAGCCCGGGGTGGCCTCCCGGCCGTCGTCGCCGCGCACCGGGGAGACCCGGGCCTTGTCGATCGCCGAGGTGACCGCGGCCCGGGCGTCCGGGGCGATCGGGCAGCGGCCGGCGTTGGCGGCGCACCACCGGGCGAAGTTGTCGAAGGCCCGCTCGAAGCCCTTGGCCTGGCTCTCCGAGCCGGCGATCAGGCCCATCTTCGGGTCGACCGCGCCGTCCAGCACCAGGGCGCGCACCCGCTGCGGGTAGAGCTGCGCGTACGTGGCGCCGAGCAGGGTGCCGTAGGAATAGCCGAGGTAGGTGAGCTTGTCGTCGCCGACCGCGGCGCGCACCGCGTCCATGTCCCGGGCGGCCTGCTCGGTGCCGTAGAGCGGAAGCTGGTCGCCGTAGCGTTCGCCGCAGCCGCGCCCGATCCGCTGGCTGAGCGCGACGAAGCCGTCGAACGCCGGCTGGCTCTCCGGATCCGGGTCGTAGCCGAAGCTGGCGTCCAGGTCGGCGTCGGAGATGCACTTCACCGGGCTGGACCGGGACACCCCGCGCGGGTCGAAGCCGACGATGTCGAAGCGGTCGGTCACCGCGGCCGGCAGCCCGCCGAACGCCGGGCCGAAGGAGAGGTAGACGGCGGTGTCCACGCCGGAACCGCCCGGCCCGCCCGGGTTGATCACCAGCGAGCCGATCCGGTCGCGCTGCTTGCTGGAACGGGCCCGCAGCAGCGCGATCTCGAAGGTCTCGCCGGCGCCCGGCCCGGCGGTGGCCCCGGCGCCGGTGCCCCAGTTGCGAGGCACCTGGATCCGGGCGCACTCGTAGCGCATGTCGGGTGCGCCCCGGCCGACCAGGTCCTCGGCGACCTCCGGGCAGGCCCGCCAGGTCGGCGCGGCGCCCGGCGCGGCGGCCTCGCCGTCGGTCTCCGCCCGGGGCGCGAGCGCCGGGAGGGTGCAGCCGGCGGCGATCAGCGCGGCGCCGGCCAGCCCGGCCAGGGTGAGCCGGAACCGGCGGATCCGGTCGGAAGTGCGGGTCACGAGCGGGCCTCCGTGGTCGGGTCGACGGCCAGGCTACGCCGGCCCCGTGGCGGGCCCGACGGTCGCCGCCGGGTCACCGCGGAGCACCTGGTCCACGTCGAACCGGACCGGGCGGTCGAGCTGGTCGTAGCCGCAGGAGCGGGGGTCGCGGTCGGGCCGCCAGCGGGCGAACTGGGCGGTGTGCCGGAACCGGTCGCCCTCCATCGCGTCGTAGCCCACCTCGACCACCAGCTCGGGGCGCAGCGGCTCCCACTCGAGGTTCTTGGTGCCGGTCCACCGGCTCACCCCGCCCGGGATGCGTTGACCCCGCTCGTGGTCGCCGTGCACCCACGGGTGCTCGGCGCCGGCGTCCCGGTAGGGCGCCAGCTCGTCCAGCAGCTCGGCCCGCCGGGCCATGGTGAACGACGCGCACACCCCGACGTGGTGCAGCACACCGGCCTCGTCGTAGAGGCCGAGCAGCAGCGAGCCGACCACCGGACCGGACTTGTGCCAGCGGAAGCCGGCCACCACCACGTCGGCCGTACGGGCGTGCTTGACCTTGAACATCAGCCGCTTGCCCGGCTCGTAGGGCAGGTCGGCCGGCTTGACGATCAGCCCGTCCAGCCCGGCGCCCTCGAAGACGTCGAACCAGCGGTGCGCGGTCTCCGGGTCGGTGGTGATCTGGGTGACGTGCACCGGCGGGCGCACCCGGGCCAGCGCCGACTCCAGCCGGGCCCGGCGCTGCGGGTAGGGCTGGTCGAGCAGCGTCTCGTCGTCGATCGCCAGCAGGTCGAACGCGACGAAGTCGGCCGGCGTGGTCTCGGCCAGCAGCTTCACCCGGGACGCGGCCGGGTGGATGCGCTGGGCCAGCAGCTCGAAGTCGAGCCGGGCCTGCCCGCCCGGGCCGTCGCGGCGGATCACGATCAGCTCGCCGTCGACCGCGCACCGCTCGGGCAGCTGCCGCCGGGCCTGCTCGACCACCTCGGGGAAGTAGCGGGTCATCATCTTGCCGCCCCGGCTGGCCAGCTCGACCTCGTCGCCGTCGCGGAAGATGATGCACCGGAAGCCGTCCCACTTCGGCTCGTAGGTCGTGCCGGGTGCGGTGGGGATCTTCGGGACGCTCTTGGCCAGCATCGGCTCGACCGGCGGATTGATCGGCAGCTCCACGGCGACCAGTCAACCAGACGGCACCGACAACAGTGAGGCGGATCACCGCCGGTCGGTGGGTGGCGTGTCCGCCGCCGTCCCGCTTCCGCCCCGCCGGCCGGATCAGATAACCGCAGCTCAGAGCTACTTTCGCGGGGTGTCCGAGTGGGTCTGCGGGTGTTGTGGGCGCTGGCGGGTCACCGTCGAGCTGATCCGGGGCCGGTACCGCTACCGGCTGGTGCACCGCTACCCCGAGCAGTTCGGCGGTGGCAAGAACGTGCTGGGCGAGGTCGGCTCGGTGGCCGAGCTGGCGGAGCTGCTGCGCCGGCGTACCCCCCTCGACCTGGCCGACCTGCGCGAGGCCGCCTGAGCCCGCGCCGGATCACCCGCGCCGGCGCCTTGATCGCGCCGGCCCCACGCCCCGGGCAGGGGGTGGGGCCGGCGGGCGATCACCCCTCGGTCACCGTGAGGGTGAGCGGACCGCCCGGCATGGGCTGGCCCCCCGGGCCGTAGGTGGTGCGCAACCTGCTGGCGTCGTCCAGCGTGAAGCCGTAGGTGTACTCGCCGGGGGCGATGCCCCACGGCAGGTACCCGTGGATCGTCAGCCGCCCGTCCGGGCCCACGCCGATGCCGCCGGACTGCTGGGCGACGACGGTGCCGTCGGCCGCGTAGAGGTACAGCGAGTAGCCGTTGACCGGGGCGATCGGCGCGGTGACCGTCATGGTGATCACCGGGGTGGTGCTCGGCGCCGCGCTGCTGGCCACCGTGGTCGGGGTGAGCGTCACGTCGCTGGCCGTCGGCGGGGTGGTGTTGGCCAGCTGGTTGATGGTCAGCTTCGGGTCCGGCGCGCCGTACCGGCTGCCGTAGAGGGCGAGAGCGCCGGCGTTGTCACTCACCGCGATGCCGGTGACGGTGCATTTCGTGGTGCGGCTGTACACCCGCACCGGCACGGTCACCGAGCCGTCGGCGCGGATCGCCGGGGTGGTCGAGGTCTGCCCGCAGCCGTACGTGTCGAAGTCCACCAGGATCTCCCGCACGCCGTCCCGGGCACCGCTGACGGTCATGCTGAGCTCGGCCTGGACGGTGCTGGTCCAGTTGTTCACCGGGTTCGGGGTGATCGCGAAATCGGTCGCGGCGAGCTGGTCGTTCGAGGTGACGGTGATCGGCTCCAGGCCGTGTCCGGTCACCACGCCCCGGTTGCCGGCGTTGTCGGTCAGCGCCAGCTCGGTCACCCGCCAGGTGCCGGACGCCGCGCCGGCCGGGATGCGCACCTCGACCGTGCAGCTGGGCGAGTTGATGTGGTGAGCGGAATACGACCCGCAGCGCGGGTCGGGGCGGTGGAAGACGGCCTCGAACCCGCCGGTGGCGGTCTGGCCGCCGGGCCCGGTGAGGGTCATGCCGCCCTTCCAGAAGCCGGACTCCCAGTCGGCGACCGTGACGTCGTAGCGGAGGACCGCCTCGTGGCCCTTCACGTAGGCAAAGGGTCGGGAGTCGCTGATCGGCTCCAGGTAGGCGTAGCTCAGCGACGGCGGCGTGGAGTCCGCGAGCGTCCTGGCGCTCAGCTTGCCGTCGTACCCGTCCTCCAGCGCCGCCCGGTCGAGCGCCACCGCGCCGCCACGGTCGTCGTGCGCCTCGAAGCGGGTGACCAGCCAGCGGGCGGAGGTGCCGGCCGCGTGGCGCGGCACCACGAAGTCGTACACGTACGTCGACCGCTGCGGGGTACCTGACACCCAGCGGGCCTTGGCGTACCAGGTCTCGTTGAACCGGAAGTCGATCTCGTACGTCTGGCCGACGTAGCTGCCGGAGGTGGCACCGGCCTGCTGGAGCAGGACCGTGCCGGACATGTCCTGAGCGGCCTCGTCGTCGTTCCGGACGGTGAAGCGCAGCGGCACGACCGCGTCGTCGCCGGAGGCGTCGACGTGACCGGGGGAGAACTCGAGGGCCTGCAGGCGGAGCGAGCCGGACGCGGCGGTGGCCGGGGTCGCGGCGACGCCCACGGTGGCCACCGACGCGACGACCGCGAGGACCGCACGCGCCAGCACGCCGAGCGATGAGGATGGCATGCAGGCTGTATAGCAGCTGGGCACCGAACTGGTTGTCCCGTGCCGCGCCGGTGGTCCGCACCTGAGCCGGGGCACCCGGTCGTACCCTGGGCGGTGTTGCCGTCGAGCCTGGGGGTGCGCCGTGCCGGCACTGACCTACCCGCACGTCGGCGCCACCCGCGACGGCGAGCTGCCGCCCGGCTGGCGGCACGTCCGGCACCGGGTCCGCCTGCCGGACGGCTGCTTCGCCGCCGCCGGTGCGGCCGTGCTCGGCTGGCGGCTGCACCGGGCCGCCGGGATCCGGATGGACACCGCCGCCGCCCGGGCCGAGCCCGGGGTGCGGGTCGTCTCCCGGCTGGGCGTCGGCCCGCTGCGGCTGGCCGCGCCGTGCCAGGTGGTCTGGGCGGTCGACGACGGGCAC
This sequence comes from Micromonospora sp. R311, assembly GCF_056780015.1. Taxonomy (NCBI): domain Bacteria; kingdom Bacillati; phylum Actinomycetota; class Actinomycetes; order Micromonosporales; family Micromonosporaceae; genus Micromonospora; species Micromonospora sp. R311. Next base: position 76,706 of record NZ_JBSWCE010000012.1, on the reverse strand, counting down.
CGGGCCGGTTTCGGGTACGGCACGCTGCCCGGGCACCCGGCGCGGGGCGAGGAGGCGTTCGTGGTCAGCCGCGACCCGGCCGGCCGGGTCTGGTTCGAGGTGGTGGCGTTCAGCCGCCCCGCCCGGTGGGTCATGCGCGCGGCCGGTCCGGCCGGCCGACTCTTCCAGCACGGGTACGCCTGGTGGCTGGGCCGCACCCTGCGCCGGCTCTGCGCCCGCCGCTGACGCGGCCCGGCCGCCCGGTCGGTGTCCTGCCCCGCCTCGCGCACCCGGCCACGGCCGGCCCCGAGGCTCAGAACCGGGCGAAGGAGCGGATCGGGGCGCGCGGCCCGAACTTCGGTGCCTGGACGCCGGCGGCCTCCAGCAGCACGCAGACCCGGCCCCGGTGGCCGCGGAACGGCTCCAGCAGGGTCAGCATCCGGGCGTCGTCGGCGCGCGGCTCGCCGGCGAGCGCCCAGGCGACCGTGTTGGGGATGTGGTAGTCGCCGACGCTGACCGCGTCCGGGTCGCCGTACGCCACCCGGACCACCTCGGCGGCGGTCCACGGGCCGATGCCGGCGATCGCGGTCAGCCGGCGGGTGGCCTCGGCGGCGTCGGCGCACCGCTGCAACCGGTCGGCGGCGGCCGCCGCCCGGCGGAGCGTCTCGGCCCGGCGCTGCTCCACCCCGAACGGGTGGAACACCCAGTACGGCGTGGCCGCCACGGCGGCCGGGTCCGGCGGCAGCAGCAGCTGGACCGGCCCCGGAGCGGCCTCGGCGAAGTGTCGCACCGTCGCCGCGTACGCCCGGTAGGCCTCCTTGCCGGTCACCTTCTGCTCGAAGACCGCCCGCAGCAGCCGGGGGAAGACCAGGCCGGTGGCCGGCATCCGCAGCCCCCGGTGCTGCGCCGCCAGCCGGGCCACCACCGGGTGGCTCGCGGCGAGCGCGGCGAAGCCGGTGAGGTCGTCGCGCAGCCCGGCCACCGCGTCCGCGCGGTCCACCACCCAGTCGGCGCCCGGGCCGTACCCCTCGGCTACCAGTTCGCCGGCGGCCGGGCGCAGGGCCAGGGTTGCCGGTCCGGCCGGGGTGCGGGTGGCCCACCAGAAGGCGCCGCCCGCGATCCGGGCGCAGGGATCGTACGGGCTGAAGGTCAGCGCCCGCACCGACGCGGCCAGCCGGTAGCCGGCCGGCGGGCGTAGCTCCCGGTGGGCGGTCGGCTCGGTCCCGGTCATCCCGTCACTGTGCCAGAACGGTTGTCCCGCGAGGGGGACGGTGACCCGGCGAGTGACCCGCCGGACATCGGCGCTGAGGCCGAACTCCATCAGCCGAACTGGCAGTCCTCGGTCCGTCGGACTGGTGGAATGTTTTCAACAAGGCGGACTAAAACCCATAAACGATGGTATATCGGTGCCGGCCAAATGCGCTTTCCGGTGGCCAACCGATAGTCCGCAGGTGGACGCCCTGCTACGGTCTCGACCGTCGCCCCTCATCGAGATGCTCCGTCCTCCGGCGCCGCGGCCCGGGCCGGAGTCGGGACTCTCCGTCCACCGTGACGTCGCAGCCCGCTCTCCGAGTGGTCCGCGGGGTGGCGACAACGGGGATGTACGGAGGAAGGGCGATCAGTGAAGCCTGCTCGTTTGACGTGTGGACGAGTGTCGCGTCCGGTCCCGTCGGCTCTGTTCGACCGGCGCTGAGCGTGGGCACCGCTGAAGTGGCCCTCCGATCGGGACGGCCGGAAGCGTGATCGCCCTGCGGATCTACCGCCTGCTCCCGCCCCCGGTGCGGCGCCGGCTGGTCCAACTGCTCCCCGCGCACCGGCGGATCGGCCTGGTGCGCACCTTCGTCCGCCCGCCCGGCGGTGACACGGTGCACCCCGTCGGATCGCGGGTGACGGTCGACGACGGTGGCGTGCGTACCCGCGCCGAGGTGGTCGCCGCGGCCACGCCGCTGGAGATGTGGCACCGGAACCTGACGGCCGTCACGGCGGCCCTCGACGCGGCCGGCATCCGGTACCACTGCCTGCGCAACGACGACCACCTGCGCAGCACGGTTGCGGTCGTCGCCGACCAGCGTGACGCTGTCCGTCGCTCGCTCCAGTCGGCGCCGACGCTGTCGGGGGCCCAGGTCCGCACCGTCGAGGTGCAGCCGGGTCGGCATCAGCCGGACCTGGCTCCGACCCAGGTGTTCCAGGTGTGGTTCCCGGTGACCGACGCCCGGGCGGGCGTGGTGCTGGGTTCCCGGTTCGCCTGCGAGATCGAGTTCTGGACGCGCGACGGCGACGTCGTCCGCGCGCCCCGGCACAACGCGGTGATCGACGAGACGCCGGTCGAGCCGGAGCCGGTACGCGTCGCGGCGGCGCTGCTCAGCCACTTCGTGCCCGAGGCGGACGACCACACCTACGGCACCCGCCGCGACCTCGCCGTCCGGGCCTTCGACCGGGTGGGCTTCCCCATCGACGCCGTCTACACCTGGGTGGACGGGTCGGACCCGGAGTGGCTCGAGCGGAAGGGAGCGGCGCTGAGCGGCGCCGACGGTTCGCTGCACGCCGTGGCGGCGAACTCGTCGCGCTACCACAACCGCGACGAGCTGCGGTACTCGATGCGGTCGCTGCACAGCTTCGCGCCGTGGCTGCGGCGTATCTTCCTGGTCACCGACAGTCAGCTCCCGAGCTGGCTCGACCCGCACCACCCGATGGTCACCATCGTCTCGCACGCCGAGCTCTTCGCCGACCTCGGCGGGCGGTCGTCGTTCAACTCGCACGCCATCGAGTCCCGGTTGCACCGCATCGAGGGCCTGGCCGAGCACTTCCTCTACCTGAACGATGACGTCTTCCTGGGGCGGCCGCTGCTGCCGACCCATTTCTTCCACGCCAACGGGATCGCCAAGTTCTTCCCCTCGGCGGCCCAGTTCGGGCTGGGCGACGCGAAGCCCGGCGACCTGCCGGTGAACGCCGCCGGCAAGAACAACCGCCGGCACATTCAACGGCACTTCGGCGTGACCATCACACAGAAGATGAAGCACACCCCGTTCGCGCTGCGACGTAGCATCATGCACCAGATCGAGGCGGTGCTGCAGGCGGACGTGACGGAAACCGCCCGGCACCGGTTCCGCCACCACGGCGACCTGTCCATCCCGTCGTCCCTGCACCAGTACTGGGCGTACCTGACCGGGCAGGCTGTGCCGGGTGACATCGAGTACGAGTACGCCGACCTCGGTCATCCGTCGACCCCCGCCCGGCTCGCCGAACTGCTGGCCCGACGCCACCGCGACGTCTTCTGCCTCAACGACACCGACTCGGACCCGCGCTCGATGGCGGAGCAGGAGCGCATGCTCGCCGGCTTCCTGCCGCGCTATCTGCCCTTCCCCGCGCCCTTCGAGTTGCCCGACGACGTGGTGGCGGAGCGCCGCAAGCTCGGTGCCACCGCCCTGTGGCGCAGGTCCTACCGGCCCATTCCGGGCGCCCGCCGGGCCGCCCCCATCGACGCGCCGACCCTGCCGAACAATCTGCTGAACACGGTCACCGACTTCAAGGCCGTGCTGCGTCAGTCGGACGGCTGAGCGACGCCCGCGCCGGACAGCCCATGAATCCCCCGTACCCTCGCCCAGTGGAGCCATTGTGGTAGGCCCTGCCCCCCAGGTCACGATCATCGTCCCGGTCTACAACGTCGCGGATTACCTGCCCGAGACTCTCGCGTCGATCGCCGCGCAGACCGTCTTTGCGCAGTGCCACGTCATCCTCGTTGACGACGGGAGCACCGACGGCTCCGACCTGCTGGCCAAGCAGTTCGCCGCGGAACATCCGAACGTCACCGCGATCCAGCAGGAGAACAGCGGCCCGGGCGCCGCCCGTAACCGGGCACTGGACATGGCCGACACCCCGTACGTGGCGTTCGTCGACTCGGACGACCTCCTGCCGCCGCGCGCCACCGAACTGCTGCTCAAGGCGATCGTGAAGCACGAGGCGAGTGTCGCCGTCGGCGACATGGACACCTTCCCGAAGCCCACCTCCTTCCTGTGGAAGAAGCCCTTTGGCAAGGGGGACCGGCTCCTGGAGACAGTGGTCGATGCGCCGGAGCTCATCTTCGACGCCGGGCCGTGCCACAAGCTCTACGACCTCGCCCAGCTTCGCGCACATGGCCTGCGGTTCCGGGAAGGGGTCCACTTCGAGGACGCCTTCCTAGCGATCCCGATGCTGCTGAAGGCGGAGCGGATCGCTCTGGTGGACGAGGTGGTCTACCAGTACCGCAAGCGGGACGAGGCCAGCTCCATCATGGACAACCTGTTCGTCCGGGAGCAGAACTTCTGGGACCACCTGGACCTCTGCGAGACCCTGGCGAATCTCCGTCCCGAGCTGGACGTGTTCCGCCGCGAGGTACTGGAGCGGTTCCTGGTCCGCAGCTACCAGGGCTTCGCGATGCGTGCGCACGGGGTGTTCGAGGAGACGGACCTGTGGAAGATCTTCGAGAAGTGCACCCGGATCTACCAGGACATCGACCCCTCCTTCATCGCCCGGTGGACGCTGGACACCCGGCACCGGGTGGCGTACCTGGCCTTCAAGTCCTACGACTTCGAGTTGTTCGCGCGGCCCTGGCAGCGCCTGCAGGGGGTTCTCGCCTGCGGTGGTGAGCTGTACCTCGACTACCCGGTTACGCCGGCGCTGCTGCCGCTGACTCGCGTGACCGGTGTGGGGGCCCGCATCGAACAGACGAGACTCATGCCCTCGGGGGACACGCTCAAGATCTCCGGGCACATCGTGATCAACGGTCTGCCGATGCGCAGCCCGATGCGCACACCCATGGGGCTGCGGGTGCGGGGCAGCGGCCTGACGGTGCCGGCCGATCAGGAACGACGGGCCGACCTGAGGGCCGGTGACGACAACCGTGAGTGGGCCGGATTCTCCGCGGAGATCCCGGTGAGCAAGCTGCGCAACGGCCAACACAGCCTCCGACTCGTGTTCCTGACCGAGACCGGCCAGGCGTCCCGACAGTGTCTGATCTCCGCAGCCTTCCTACGCGACGCGACCATGAAGCTGGCCGGCGACACCCGGATCCTACCCACCTTCACCGGACGGGAGAACGCGGCGCTGCTCGTCCAGCGTCAATCCGGGGGGGCCGGCCGGCGTACCTGGCGGAAGAAAATGGTGCGCAAGGACCTGCGGCACATCGCCTCGCGGGCTCCATTCTGGAAGCAGCGCCTGCTCCGCCTGGCCACCGCTCCGCTAATGGGCAGGCGGGACATCTGGCTGATCGGTGAACGCAAGGACACTGCCCAAGACAACTCCGCTCACCTGTTCCGCCACCTGCGGCAGGTGGAGCGCCGGTGGAACGTCTACTACCTGCTGGCGAAGGACAGCCCGGACCGTCAGCGGCTGCGGGGCTTGGGCAACGTCGTCACCTACGACTCGTTCCGGCACAAGTTCCTGATGCTGCACGCCACGAAGCTGATCAACTCGTACGACATCGACGCCTACATGCTGCCGACGAAGTGGGAGCGCTCGCCCTTCCTGAAGCACCTGAACTGGCGGATCGCCCCGTCCCGAGTCTTCCTCCAGCACGGCGTCACCGAGAAGGACGTCAGCGCGGGCCTGCACCGTGGCCGGGGTGCCTTCGACCTCTTTGTGGCCTCGTCCCACCGTGAGGCGGAGTACGTGTCGACGGATCTCGACTACGGCGACATGGTGAAGACCACGGGCATGCCACGGTTCGACGCGCTGGTCCCCGATCGGGGTCGGCGGCGCATCCTGTTCATGCCCACCTGGCGCACGTATCTCGTGACCCCGTCGTACAACAAGGCGGCCCGACCCCGGGTCGCCTTCCAAGGATCCGCCTACCAGGTCTTCCTGTCGGAGCTGTTCGGCAGTGAGCGGCTGCGGCAGGCCCTGCGCGCGCACGGTTACGTGCTGGAGTTCCTTCCGCACTACGAGATGCGCTCGCTGTTGACCGACGTCGTACCGGCCGACGACTGCTTCGCCATGGCCGACCAGACGACCCGGACCGTGCAGGACGCCCTGCGCCAGTGCGACCTGTTCATCACCGACTACTCCTCCACCGCGTTCGACGTCGCGTATCTCGGGACGCCGCTGATCTACACCCAGTTCGACGCCGAGGAGTTCTTCACCATCGGTGGTTACAAGAAGGGTTACTTCGAGGCGAGGGAGGACGGATTCGGTCCGGTGGCCGAGACCGCGGAGGAGACGGTCGACGCGATCATCCGCTACCTGGAGAACGGGTGCGTCCGCGAGGAGGAGTATTCGCGCCGGGCGGCCGACTTCTTCGCCGTGCAGGACCGGAACAACTGCCAGCGGGTGGCCGCCGCCATCGCGGCGCTGCCGGGGCCGCAGCGATGAGTCGGGCGAGGCGTTCCGGCGCCAGGCCGACCGCCGTGCGCCGGACGGTGGGACTGGGATGACTGACGGGAAGCCGACCTCGTCCGAGACATCGCGGGCCCTGGCGGAGCCGTCGGCGCTCGTCGACGTCTACCGCCGGGTGCTGAGCCCGCAGGCCCGCCGCGCCATCGCGAAGAAGGTCAGTCCACGAACCCGGCACCAGTTGAAGCAGTGGATCGCCCGGACGACCCAGGACAACCAGCCGGGGGGCCGTCGGGGCGAGCGGCTGGCCCGCCGGCAGCCGGAGCTGCTGGCCGGCGGTGACCGGGCGGTGATCACCGTCGACCGGGCTCCCCGAATCGCCCGGGTCGCCGCAGACGTCACGCCGCTGAGGGCCAGGACCGAGAACCTCGCGGCGGTGACGGCAGCGCTCGAGGAAGCCGGGGTCGAGTACTTCCGCGTCCGCGGCAGGTCTCAACGGTCTTCCGTGGTCGCGGTCGACGCTGCGGACCGCGACCGGGTGTACGCCGCGCTCACCGCCGCCTGCGGTCGGGCCCCGGGCTACGTCACCGTGCCGCGGGCCAGCGGTGAGCGGCCCCCGGCCCCCGGGTTCGAGCCGAAGGTCTGGGAGCGCCTCGCGGACGCCCCGGTGCTCCGGCTGACCTGGTACTGGACGGATCCGCGGCATCGTCTGGTGCTGGGCCAGGCGTACGGGTGCGAGGTGGAGTTCTGGACCCGGCGGGGAGAGACTCTGCTCGCGCCCCGGCGCAACCCGGTGGCGGAGGAGGTCGAGGCGTCGGCGCCGGCGGTTCTCGCGTCTGAATCGCTGTTCACCGGGCTGGTGCCGGCCACCGCCGCCCCGACCGCCCGGACCCGGCAGGAGTTCGCCGGGCGGCGCCCGGACGACGTCGATTTCCCGATCGACGTCGTCTACACCTGGGTGGACGGCACCGACCCCGACTGGCTGCGGCGGCGCGCCGCGGCGACGGGAGTTCCGTACCACGCCGAGGCGGCGAGCGCCGCGCGCTTCCTCAGCCGCGACGAGCTGCGCTACTCGCTGCGGTCGCTGCACCTGTTCGCGCCCTGGGTGCGCCACGTCTACCTGGTGACCGACGACCAGGTGCCGCCCTGGCTGGACCAGTCCGCCCTCGGCATCCGGGTGGTGAGCCACCGGGAGATCTTCGCCGACCCGTCGGTGCTGCCGACCTACAACTCGCACGCCATCGAGAGCCAGCTGCACCACATCGAAGGGCTCTCCGAGCACTTCCTCTACTTCAACGACGACGTCTTCCTCGGCACCGAGGTCCTGCCCCGGGACTTCTTCCTGGCCAACGGCATCTCCCGGTTCTTCCCGTCGCCGGCGCTGGTGCCGCCCGGGCTTCCCAGCGCCGAGGACATTCCCTCGTCGGCGGCCGGGAAGAACAACCGGGTTCTGATCGCCGAGCGCTTCGGCACCGTGCTCACCCAGAAGATGAAGCACATGCCCCACGCTTTGCGGCGCAGCGTGCTGTACGAGATCGAGGCGACGTTCCCGGTCGAGCACCGGCGGACCGCCGGGCAGCGCTTCCGCGGCATGACGGACATCTCGATCGCCTCGTCGCTGCACCACTACTACGCGTTTCACACCGGCCGGGCGGTGCCGGGGGACCTGGAATACACCATCGCGGAGCTGTCGCATCCGGACACGCCCGCCCGGCTGGCGCACCTGCTGGCCCGCCGGGACCGCCACGTCTTCTGCCTGAACGATGCGTTCTCCACCGAGGAGGACCTGGCCAACCAGATCAAGGTTCTCACTCCCTTCCTGGACACGTACTTCCCGGTGCCCAGCCCATGGGAAACGGCCTGACACAGGGCCCGGTGCCGGTCCGCTCCCGGACCGGCGCCGGGCCCGAACGCCGTCGACGCGCGCGGTAGTGGTCGGTCCGCCCGGCGGACCGGGCGTGCGAGCGAATCAGGCGCCGTGGACCGCCGGGTCGAGGTGGTAGCGCGCCGTGAGGATGGCGTGGTCGGAAAGTTCCGTCGGGATTGCCTCACAACCGAGCGGCACCAGACCGGGGCCGGAGAAGAGATAGTCGATCTTCAAGTCCCTGAACGTCGCCTGCGCGTTGGTCGGGTCGCATTCGACGTTGTCCTTGTAAAGGGACTCCAGGATGGGGTTACGGCGGCCACTCGCGGCCGACGCCGGGGTGTTGAGATCCCCGCCGACGATCGTTTCGTACCCGAGTTGCCGGCCCTTCCGGGCCTCGTCGGCGAGCCTCGCCACCTGCGCCGCGCGGATCCCGCCACCGGGGTCCTGCGACGACAGGTGCGCGCCACAGACCTGAAGGTGCGGCGACCGCAGCCGGACGCAGACAGCCAGCCGCTGCTCCATCCGGACCTTGCCGGTGGCCTTGGGCGACGGGAGGTGGACCAGCCAGGGCTGTCCGCCAGACGTGTCGCCCGTGTCGCCCGTCGCTCGGAGCGGCCGCAGCGCGACGGCTTGGCCGTACAGTCCTCGCTTGGCTTCGCAGGTGGCCGGAGCGGTTACCTGCGCCCCTCGCAGGACGGACGCGATCGCCGCCTGCCGGAAGTGCACCGTCCAGCCGGCGCCGAGGCCGAGCTTGAGCCCCGGCAGCATGTGGGAGCACATCTCCTGCAACAACAACACGTCCGCCTGTTGCGTCCGCGCTACCTGGACGATGGCGGCGGTGAGGAGGTCGTGGTGGTCGCTGGCGGGACAGTGTGATGTGGCGTTCCCGCAGACGTTCCAGGTGACGACTGTCAGCGGAATCGGTTTGGGCTTTGGCGGCACCGGCGTCGGGACCGGAACTGGTGCCGCCGTCGCAGGCCGGTCGCTTACCGACGGGTGAAGCGCTGTCGCGGCGCCGCCCGCGCCGAGGAGGGCACCGATCACGAAGAGGATCAGTGGCAGGCCCCACCGTCTCCGGTTCGCACTCAACGCCGTTCCTCTCCAGTTGCGCAATGCGACGCCCCACGCCGGCTGCCTCCGGCCACCCGGGGTTCGCTCGCGGCGGCAGGCCCTCAGAGGCGGCCCGGCAGGTGGAGGACGGACCGGCCCGGACGCCGTGCGTCCAGACTAATTGATCTCTCCGGCCGTCGCGAACGCCGGAGGGCCACAGTGCAGGAAGAAGGCGCGGCGGCGGCAACAACGGTGGCGCCGGCCCCCGAGGGTCGGCGCCACGGTTGGGACGCGAGATGCCGGTGCCCGAGCGTCCTGGGCATGACGGTGGCCGGCCGCGCCCTCCCCGGCTGCGACCGGCCACCGTGTCCGTGGGATCAGTACGAGTAGCCGGAGCCGCCCGCGTCCGAACCACCCTGGTCGTCCGAGGGCGGGGCCACCGGCTTCGGGGTGCCGGTCGGCAGGCAGGTGAGGTTCTTCTTGCCGTCCGGCGCCACCACGAACCAGGTGCCGCCGACGCCCTGGCCCTTCCACTGGCCGGGCTTCTTGTCGCCGATGTAGCGGTAGAGCGGCCAACCGTCCAGGGTGATCTGCCGGGTGCCGTCCTGCCGGGTGACGGTGCCGACCTTGTCGTCGGAGACGCCGTTGAGCTGCGGGTTGCCGTCGGTCAGCGCCGGCGGCCAGACCTCGGCGCACTTGTCGACACAGTTGGATGCCGCCGGGTCGTTGGTGTCCTTGTCGAAGCGGTACAGGATCCAGCCGTCCTGGTCGGTGACCACGCTGCCCATCCGGGCGACCTTCTTGCCGATGAGCCGGTCGGTGAGTTCGACGTCGGCGGGAGGCGGCGCGTCGGCCACCGGGGCCTCCGCGGATGCCGACGCCTCCGGTTCAGCCGTCGCGGTGGGCTCGGCCGCGGCGACGGCGACCGGCTCGGCCGCGCTCGAGTTCGCCCCGTCGTAACCCGCGGGAGCGCAGGCCGTAAGTGCGACCATCGCGCTCGCGACGATGACGGTCCGCTTCATCTGTGCCACGTGCCCTCCTCATGCTTGGCAGTTCACCGGGTAGTACGGCACGAGGGCTGTCAAGGTTGAAATCGGATCCGTGGCCAATTTCACAAAGAATCGTTGAACCGGCGGCACCCGGGATGCGTGTGCCGAGATGGACGACGGTCATTGTGGGAACGGAACGACCGATCGGCGCCGGCCATTGTCGCTGGCCGGCGCCGATCGGGGTCGACGAGTCAGACCGGTACGGTCACCAGCGGGCTCGCCACCCCGTTCGCGTCCACCGACTGCACCTGGAACTGCTTGATGTCGTCGACCGGCGTGGACGTGGCCGCCGACAGGGCCAGCAGTTGCGGGTTGGTGTTGGTGCCGTACCCGCCGCCCGGCACCGACCAGGTGGAGATCACCTCGGTGGTGGCGTTCTTCCGCACCACCACGAGCCGGCAGATACGCGGCCCGGGCAGCCGGGAGAGGCTGAAGTTGACCCGGGTGCCGAACTCCTTCGACACCACGAAGAACGTCGTCTTCACGCCGGTGCTCGCGTCCACCACGTCGTGCCGGTCGCCCTCCTCCTCGTTGCCGCCGATGCCCGGTTCGTTCGGACCGGCGGAGCGCGTCCCGGCCGGCGGGGTGAGCGGCGCGCCGGTGGTCGGTCCGGCGACCACGTCCGGTGGCGCGTCCCGCTCGACGACGGTGGCGAAGCCGATCCCGGTGAGCCCGCCGAGCACCACCACGGCGGCGGCGGTGGCCAGCAGCTGCCGGAAGCGGGTGCGCCGCCGGTCGGCGCGGACCGCGACCAGGGTGCGGTCCAACAGGGCGGGGTCGGTCTGCGTCTGCTCCAGCGCGGTCATCGTCTCGCCGTCGATGCCGGAGAGCAGGCCGACCACCGGCACCATCGTCTCCAGCTCCGCGGCGCACGCCCAGCAGGTGGCGAGGTGCTCCTCGAACCGTTCGGTGTCCTGCTCGTCCAGGACGCCCAGCGCGTACGCCGCGACGTCCATGTGGTCCGCCCGGCTCATTCCGTCACCCCCCGTTCCTGCAGAGCCGTGCGCAGCGCGCGCAGCGCGTAGTAGACCCGCGACTTGGCGGTGCCCAGCGGAAGCCCCAGCTCCTCCGCCGCCTCGGGCACCGTCCGGCCGCGGAAGTACGTGGCCACCAGGATCTCCCGGTGCGACTGGCTCAGCGTACGCAGCGCGTCCGCCACCGTCATCGTGCGCAGCACCCGGTCGGTGCTGTCCGCCTCGGCGAACGCGGTCAGGTCCCGGTCGTACGTCTCGGCCGGCCGGGCCTGCTCGCTGCGGTGCTCGTCGATGGCGATCCGGCGGGCCACGGTGACCAGCCAGGGCCGCAGCGAGCCCTGCCCCTGCGCCCCCAGCCGGTGCGCGTTGCGCCAGGCCCGCAGCAGGGTCTCCTGCACGATGTCCTCGGCCCGCTGCCGGTCCCCACCGGTCAGCCGCATGACGAACATCAGCAGCGGCCCGGCGTGCTCGGCGTAGAGCAACCGGATCAGCTGGTCGGAGTGAGCGGCCTCGGACGACGCCGCCTGGTGGCGTCCCGGCGCCGGTCGCGGCGTCACCGGACCATTCTGGCGAGGCGCCGGGCGGGCGTCGACCCCGCGTGCGGACCGGGTCTGACGCGACTGGGACCGCGCCGACATCCAGTCCGCCCGCACCGAGTCGCCGTGCCAGCCGACCGCCACCGCATGCATGCAGACCTCCGGGTGTCCGATGACATCGGCCGTCCCCCCACGGGCATGGCCGCCCGGTGGTACGCAGCGCCGGAGCGAACGGATCAACGGCGGACGGAAAAAATCCCGGGCGGTGGCGGCGTCGAGGCGGTGGCGCCGGCGTCCCGCACCACCGGGGCGCCGCCGACGAAGCGGTCCAGTTCCGTGCCGGCCAGCACCCGGCCGGGGAACCAGTCCCCGGTGGCCCGCCGGGTCAGCTCCGGCACCGGCGGTTCGGTGCGGCCGGCCACCAGCACCAGGTTGCCGTAGCGCCGCCCGCGCAGCACGGCCGCGTCGCCGACCAGGCAGGCGCGGGGCAGCACCGAGCGGACCGTGGCCAGTTGACCGCGGGCGTACCGCAGCGGCGGGCCGTCGGCGACGTTGGCCAGGTACCAGCCCGCCGGGGCCAGCACCCGGGCCACCTCCGCGGCGTACTCGACCGAGGTCAGGTGGGCCGGGGTCCGCGCGCCGGCGAAGACGTCGGCGACCACCACGTCGTAGCTGGCGTCCCGGATGGTGGCGAGCACCGCCCGGGCGTCGGCCACCCGCACCCGCAGCCGCGGATCGGCGCGCCAGGGCAGCACCCGGCGGACCAGGTCCACCAGTGCGCCGTCCACCTCGACCACCCGTTGGGTGGAGCCCGGGCGGGTGGCACCGACGTACCGGGGCAGGGTCAGCGCGCCGCCGCCCAGGTGCAGCACCCGCAGCGGAGCGCCGGGCGGCGCGACCAGGTCGATCGCCGCGGCCAGCCGGCGGACGTACTCGAACTCCAGGTGGGTGGGGTCGGCCAGGTCGACGTGCGACTGCGGCGCGCCGTCCAGCAGCAGGGTCCAGGAGCCCGCCCGGTCCGGGTCCGGCACCAGTTCGGCGAGCCCGGTGTCCACCTGCTCGGCCACCCGGTCCCCGGCCCGCTTGCGCCCCATGCCGCCCAGTATCCCGGCGCGCCGCCGCCGGCCGCCCGGAACCCCGCCTTGTGGGGGCGCGGGGTCAGCGGCGAGGGGCGGTGGGGCGGGCGGCGGCGGTCAGCGCCCGGTGCAGCAGCCGGGCGTCGCCGAGCAGCGCCCGCAGCCGGCGTTCCAGCCCGGCGATCGGGATGAGGTTCTGCGGGGCCCGCGGGTCCTTGTACGGCGTGGAGGCGAACCGGGGCAGGGTGACCAGCGACAGGTCGGCCAGCTCGACCGCCTCGTCGATGGTCAGGTCGGCCGAGCACTCCATCCGGACGATGCCCGCCCAGGGCGCCCCGGCGGCCACCGGCAACCGCAGGTACCACGACCAGCCGCCCCAGGCGGTGCCGAGCCGGAAGACCGGGGAGCGCTGGCCGGCCGCCAGCCCGGTGACCACCGCGGTGAGCCGGGCGTCGAGGTACTGGCTGTGCTGGGTCTTGATGTAGCCGAGGGTGCGTGGCAGCTGCCGCCGGTTGCGTAGCGGACCGTCCACCACGAGCAGGTCACCGTCGACCCGGGCGGCGCCGGAGACCTCCACCTCCAGCGCGGTCAGCGGGCCCTGCACGGCCGCGGGCAGCTTGGCCAGCTCGCCCGTGCCGCTGACCCGGTGCACCGGGTAGCGGACCTGCCCGGCCACCACGTCCTCCGCCGACGGGCTCGCGGTGAACAGGCCCCGGCCGACCCGGGCGCCGGCCAGCTGGGCCGCGCCCCGCTGCAGGTCGCAGCGGACCACCCCGGCCGCGTACGAGGCGGCCAGGCCGGGGAAGGAGCCGCCGTCGGACTCCGCCGTCCAGACGCTGGCGTCGATCCGGCGTACCCCGTCGACCAGCAGCACCACGTCCGGCGCGCGCACGCCGGGGCGGACGTCGATGGCCCGCCAGTCCACCGCGGGCAGTTCGGCGTCCGGGTCGACCTGGGCGCTGCTCGGCGCGGCCGGTCCGCCCGCCGACGCCTCGAACGACGCGCCGTACGCGGGATCCCACGCGTCGACGAAGAACCGGGCGCTCACCGGGCCCGCCTCCGCGGCGCGCCGCCCCGCCGCGCCGGCCCCCGGTACCGGAACGCGCGGCCGGTCACCGCCCGGTCCGTTCGACGCGCGCCGAGCGGGCGTCCTTGCGGACCTCGAACCGGACCGGGATGCGCTCGGCCAGCGCCGGCACGTGGGTGACCACGCCGACCATCCGGTCACCCCGGGCGGCCAGGCCCTCCAGGGTGGCGGCCACCGTGTCCAGGGTGGCCGCGTCGAGCGTGCCGAAGCCCTCGTCCAGCACGATCGACTCCAGGCTCGCCGCGGTGGTGGACATCCCGGCCAGCTGCTCGGAGAGCGCCAGCGCGAGCGCCAGCGAGGCCTGGAACGTCTCGCCGCCGGAGAGGGTGCGCACGCCCCGGCGCAGCCCGGCGTCGTGGTGGTCGACGACGAAGAACTCGCCCTTGTCGTGCACCAGGTCGTACTGGCCGCCGGAGAGGTCCCGCAGGATCCCGGAGGCGCCGTCGACCAGCAGGTCCAGCGCCTCGGCCAGCAGCCACCGCTCGAAGTTGTTCGCCCGCAGGTGCCCGGCCAGGGCCCGGGCCACCTGCGCCTCGCGCTCGTGCCCGGCGCGCTGGTCGCGCAGCCCCGCCGCCTGCTCGCGCCGGTGCAGCAGCTGGCGCCGGTCGGCCTCGGCCCGCTCCACGGCCACCGCCGCGGCGCGTACCGGGTCGTCGGGGGCCGGCAGCCCGGCGGCGGTGAAGAGAGCGGCGATCCGCTCCGCCACCGTGCCGGCCAGCGTCTCGGCCTCGGCGACCGCCGCCGCCCGGCCGGCCCGCTCGCCGCGCCGCCGGTCCGCCTCCCCGGCCGCCCAGCCGGCCAGCGCGGCCCAGGCCGCCGCGACGTCCTCGCGGTCGGCCGCCGGCGGGCCGAACCGGGCCAGGGTGTCCCGGGTGCCGTCGAAGCCGCGCCACGCCGCCCGCAACCGCTCCTCGGCGCCGTCCACCCCGGCCCGGGCCCGCCGGGCGGCGTCCCGGCCGGCCCGTACCGCCGTGGCGGCCTCGTCCAGCGCCCGCCGGAGCCGGGCGTGCTCGGCCAGCCCCTCCCGCAGCGCCTCGGCCGTGGCGGCCCCGGCGAGTTGCCCGTCCAGCTCGGCCAGCCGGGCGTCCAGCTGATCCTGCCGGGCCCGCGCCTGCACCAGCACCCGCTCCAGGTCGCGCGCGGCCGTGTCGCGCTCCTGCACCAGCCGCCGGGCCGCCTCGCTCGCCGCCCGGGCGGCCTTGCCGGCCTCGACCGCGCGGGCCACCGCCGAACCGGCGGGCATCGCCGGCACCGTGGACACCACCTGCTCGCAGACCGGGCAGGGCGCGCCGTCGACCAGGTGCGCCCGCAGCGCCACCGCCTGGTCGGTGGCCTTCGCCTCCTCGTGCGCCCGGAACGCCGCCGCCAACTCCTCCTCGGCGCGCTCGGCCGCCGCCCGCGCCTCGGCCAGCGCCCGGACGGCCGCGTCGTGCTCGGCGCCGGCCGCCGCCATCGCCGTCCGCACCGCCTCCGCCTCGCCGGCCAGCTTCTCCCGGTCGGCGTACGCCCGCAGCAGCAGCCGCAGCGCGCTCTCGTCACCGGCCGCGGCCAGCTCGCCGCGGAGCTTCTCCTCGCGCTCCTCGGCCAGCGCCACCGCGGTGGTGGCCGCGTCGGCCCCGGCGCGCGCGGCGCTCACCGCCCGGGCCACCTCGGCCACCCCGTCCGGCGCCCGCACCGCCCCGAGCACGGCCAGGTCGGCGTCGAGGGCGGCCAGCGCCGCCTGCGCCTCCCGGGCCGTGGCCCGGGCCGCGTCGAGTTCCGGTACGGCGGCCGCCACCGCCCCGGCCAGCTCGCGCAGCCGGTCGACCTGGGCGGTCGCCGCCGCCAGCGCGGCGTCGTCCACGTCGGTCAGCCCGGCGAGCAGCTGGTCGACCGTCTCCAACCGCGCCTCGGCCTGCGCGGCCCGTGCGGTCGCCCGCTTCTGCACCTCCTCGTAGACGCCGAGGCCGAGCAGATTGACCAGGATCTGCTGGCGGGTGGCCGGCTTGGCGTGCAGGAAGTCGGCGAACTGCCCCTGTGGCAGCACCACGCAGCTGGTGAACTGCTCGTACGGCAGCCCGACCGCCTCCAGCACCGCCACGTCCATCTCGGCCGGGGTGCCGGCCACCACCTCACCGAGGTCATCCGGGCTGAGCCCGGTGTCCAGTTTGGTGACGTCGAAGCCGGGCGGCATCAGCTGCAACCCGGCGTTGGCCGTCTTGACGTTGCCCCGGCCGTCGCGGCGGACCACCCGGGTGGCCACGTAGCGGGCGCCGCCGGACTCGAAGACCAGCCGGACCCGGGCCTCGGTGGCCGACGGCGCGAGGGCGTTGGCCAGGCCGCGGGTGCCGCCCCAGCGGGGCACCGTGCCGTAGAGGGCGAAGCAGATCGCGTCCAGCACCGTCGACTTGCCGGAGCCGGTCGGGCCGACCAGCGCGAAGAAGTCGGCGTCGGTGAAGTCGACGGTGGTCTCGTCGCGGAAGACCGTGAAGCCGGCCATGTCCAGCCGCATCGGGCGCATCAGTGATCGACCTCCTCGAGGAGCTCGTCGAAGAGTTCCCGCACCCCGTCGTCGACGTGCCCGCGGCTGCTCAGGTAGTCGGCGAAGAGCTCGCGCGGGGAGCGGCCGGCCCGCTGGGCCACCCGGGTGCCGCTGCCCGGCGCCGGCACCAGCTCCGGGTCGATCCGGATCTCCAGCGCCCGGGGGAGCAGCTCCTGCACCTCCTCGCGCAGCCCGGCGCGCGGCTGCTCCCGGACGTACACCCGCAGCCAGCCCTCGGGCGCGTCGATCTCGGCGAGCTGGGCCAGCGTGCCGCGGACCGTCCGCAGCGGGGTCGCCGCGGCGACCGGCACCTCACGGATCTGCGCGGCCGTGGTCGCGGTCACCTCGACCAGCGTGACCGCGGGGACGTTCTCCTGCTCGCCGAAGTCCACGGCGAGCGGGCTGCCGCTGTAGCGGATCGGGCACGGCCCCTGCACCCGCTGGGAGCGGTGCAGGTGGCCGAGCGCCACATAGTGCGCGGTGCCCGGAAAGACCGTCGCCGGCACCGCGTAGCCGAGCACGGTGTGCGCGTCCCGCTCGCCGCCGCCGGTGCTCGCGCCGACCACGGTCAGGTGCGCGGTGACCAGGTGCACCCGGTCGGGCTCGGTGAAGCTCTCGGTGAGCCGGCCCAGCACCCGGCCGAGGTGGTCGGCGTACGTCTGGGTGGCCTCGGCCGCGGTCAGCTCGTACATCTCCACCGCGCGGATCGCGTAGCGCTGGGACAGGAACGGCAGCGCGGCCAGCCGCCACCGCTCCCCGCTCGCCGTGGTGCCGTCGATGACGTGCTCGTCGGGATTGTCCCGCACGCCCCCGCGCAGGGTGATGCCGGCGGCCTCGGCCCACGGCCGCAGCGCGTCGAGGGCCTGGCCGTTGTCGTGGTTGCCGCCGATGGCGACCACGTCGGCGCCGGTGCGGCGCAGCGCGGTCAGCGCCCGGGTGACCAGCCGGGTGGCCTCCGGCGTCGGGGCGGCGGTGTCGTAGAGGTCGCCGGCGACGATGACCAGGTCGGGGCGCTCGGCCCGGGCGATCTCGATCACCCCGGCCAGCACCGCCTTGTGCTCGTCGGCCCGGGACTGCCCCTTGAGGACCTTGCCGACGTGCCAGTCCGAGGTGTGCAGGATCTTCACCGTGCCGCCCCTCTAGAACGGGATGTCGTCGTCGGTGCCGCCGCCCGAGCCCACCACCGCGAACGGGTCGGCGGACTGGGTGATCGAGCGCAGCGTCTCGGACGGGGCCCGGCCGGCCTCGGAGACCCGGGTCGCCCAGGCGGGGAAGGGAAACTCCAGGCAGAGCGGCACCGGGATGTCGGGCTGGTTGACGAACATCGTGCCCGGCTTGGCCAGCAGCGCGCGCTGCCGCTGGGCGGGGGGCAGGAAGCCGTACTCGGGGCGGGACGCCTCGGCCGGGTCGAGCCGGCCGACCACCCGGATCGCCGAGTTGGTGACGATCCGCCGCTCCACCTCGCTCGCCGTCTGCTGGGCGCCGATCAGGATCACCCCGAGCGAGCGGCCCCGCTCGGCGATGTCGAGCAGCACCTCCTTGATCGGCGAGGAGCCCTCCCGGGGGGCGTACTTGTTGAGCTCGTCGAGCACCACGAAGAGCAGCGGCTTGGCGGTGCCGGCCTTCTCCTTGCGCTCGAACTCGCTCTTGAGCGTCACGCCGACCACGAACCGCTGCGCGCGGTCGGGCAGGTTGTGCAGGTCGACCACGGTGACCTGGGCGCTCTCGGCGGTGTTGATGCTGTGCGGGCGGCGGGTGGCCAGGTCGCCCCGGATCAGCCGGGACAGGTCCTTCTTGCTGCCGATCAGCCGCCGGGCGAACGCGTTGACCGTGCCCAGCCCGACCGCGCTGCCGGCCCAGTCGACGCGGGTCTCGTCGTCGTTGAGCTGCTCGACGATGTGGTCGACCAGGTCGGCGTAGCTGCCCAGCCGGACGCCGTCGAGGCTCACCCCGCCGTCGGCGGGCTGGGCGTGCCGGGCCAGGTGGGCGGCGACCGAGTGCACCACCATCGTGTACTGCTGGCGTTCGTCGTCGGCGTCGGCGAAGACGTACGGCAGCAGCCGGTCGGCGCAGAACTCGCTCAGCGTCCAGTAGAAGCTGTCCACCCCGGTGAGCCGGCTGCTCACGTCGGGGGTGCCGGAGGAGTCGCCGACCCGGGGCGGGGCGTAGACCCGCACGTCGGGGAAGGCGCCGGCGCTCAACCCGAGTCGCGCGTAGCCGGCGCGGGTGGTGTCGTCGAGGCGGGTGTTGGGGTGGTCGAGGAAGAGCAGGTCCTCACCCTTGACGTTGAAGATGAGCGCCTTGGCGTTGACCGCGTCGCCGCCGAGCACCCCGGAGCGGAACACCGAGTAGAGCAGGAAGGTGGCGAAGCTGGTCTTGGTGGCCACCCCGGAGATGCCGGAGATGGAGACGTGCGCGCCGCGGGTGCCGTCGAGGAAGTCGGCGTTGAGGTAGACCGGCACCCCGTCGCGGCCCATGCCCATCGGGATGCGCCGTTCCATCCGGTCGAAGTGCAGCGCCCGCGCCCGCGCGTCACCCTCGGCCCGGTGCACCACCGCTCCCGGCGACGGCGGCACGTAGAGCTCGGGGTCGACCCGGGTGGTGGTGATCTCGGCCGCCTCCTGCACCTGCGCCGGCAGGGTGCCGTCGGCGATGGCGAAGACGTCGGAGTCGAACTGGGCGCCCTCGTGCCGGGCGCGCACCTGGGTCACCACCCCGGCGATGGTCACGGGCTCGCGGTCGGGCAGCTCGCGCCGGGTCACCACCACGTCGTCGAGCTGCAGGTAGCTGCCGGGGGAGACCGCCGTCCAGAACTGCAGGGGAGTGGCGTCGGCGGTGCCCAGCACCCGGCCGACCGCCTCGCCGGGGCCGTCGAAGCCGTCGTCGGTCATCGCAACTCCGGTCGGCTGGTCATCGGGGTGGGGAGGCACGCCCTGCATCCTGCCCGAGGAGTACGACAGGTCGCCACGCGACGCGGCGGACGCCACGCCGGTCGGTGCGCCGGCCGGCCGCAGCGCGACCGCCCCGGCACGCAGCGTGCCCGCCGCCGCCCCGGGGTGGATGTGACGCCGGGAGGCTCCCCGACGCCATCAGGGCAGCGGGTGGCATCGAGCACCTCCACTGTCCGGGGCCTGTGGCAGGTTTCCCGGACCGGCGGGCCCGTCTCGATCCGCCCGCGGGCCCGTGGCGTCGCCGCTCCTCCCCTGACGGCGGCGCCGGACGGTCGGAGCCACCGGCCGGCCCGGGGTGCGGGCACGGACCGCGGCGGCCGTGCCCGCGCCCACGCCGGCGTCCCGCGCCGGTCGCGCCGTGCCCGCGCCGGCCGCGTCGTTCCCGTGCCGGTCGCTCCCGCCCGCCGGCGGCCGGTCGGGCAGCCTGCGCCGGCGGTCGTACGGCCCGGCGCAGTGGCGGTCAGTCCCGGGCGTAACGCAGCAGCAGCACCCCGTCGTCGGCGGCGAGCACGTGCCGCAGCGGCAACTGCCGCACCGGGCTCGGGTCGCCGGCGGTGATCCGGCCGGGGCCGGGGCCGGCGAGCAGCGGGGCGACCGTGAGGCAGACCTCGTCCACCAGGTCGGCCGCGGTGAGCGCGCCGAACAGCCGCGGTCCGCCCTCGCAGAGGAGCTGGTCGAACCCGCGGCGGCGCAGCTCGGCGAGGCCGGCGGCGAGGTCGACCCGGTCGGCGCCGCAGGGCACCACGTCGGCGACCCCGGCCAACCCCGGCGGCGCGGTGGCGCCGGCATGGGTGAGCACCACCGGGCGGACCGGCGCGTCGGCGAACGCGGCCTGCGCCGGGTCGAGGTCCAGCGCGCCGGAGACCACCACCAGCGTCGGGTACTCGGCCAGCCCGTGCGCGCGACGCCACGCCCGCCGCTCCGGGCTGAGCCGGACCGCCCGGTAGCCCTCCTGCCGCAGCGTGCCGGCGGCCACCACGAGCGCGTCGCAGAGCATCCGCAGCAGCCCGAAGACCCGCTTGTCCGGCTGGCCGGAGAGCCCGGCGGAGTAGCCGTCGACGCTGACCGCGCCGTCGACGCTGGCCACGAAGTTGACCCGCAGGCGCGGGCGGTCACCGCGGGCGTAGAGCGCGACGAGCGCGTCGTCGTCGAGGGGCTGCGGGTGCGGGTCGGGCCAGAGCCGGGAAATCGGGATTCCGACGCTCATTCGCTGGCCGGACCGGTGACCGGAGGGGTGGGTCGGGGGGTACGGTGCTGGCAGTCGCACCAGTTCCGGCCCGGACAGTCGTCGTGCCGCCTCGCCCGGCACGCTCGGCAGATCATGCTGGCAAGCCTAAGCCGAGGGAGGATGGGACAGCATGCCGCGTCAGATCTTCCAGCTGAAGATTTCCCTGGCCGGGGTCCGGCCGACGGTCTGGCGCCGGGTGCTCGTCCCCGGTGGCTACACCCTCGACCGGCTGCACCGGGTGGTGCAGCACGGCATGGGCTGGCGCGACTGCCACCTGCACTCCTTCGAGATCGACGGCATCCAGTACGGCGAGCCCGACCCGGACGGCGAGCTGGCGCTCACCGACGAGCTGGACGTCCGCCTCGACGCGGTGGTGGGCAAGGGCAGCCGGTTCCACTACACGTACGACTTCGGGGACTGGTGGGAGCACGACCTGGTGGTGGAGGACGCGGTCACCGCCGACCCGGACGTGCGCTATCCGTCCTGCCTGGACGGCGCGCGGGCCTGCCCGCCGGAGGACATCGGCGGGCCGGTCGGCTACCACACCCTGCTGGCCGCGCTGGCCGACCCGCGCCATCCCGAGCACCGGTCGATGCGCGAGTGGGTGGCCGACGGCTTCGACCCGGCCGCCTTCGACCCCGGCCGGGCCGACACGCTGCTCCGCCGCTTCTGCTGACGCACCAGCGGCAGGTCGTCGGCGCCGTCCAGGCGCACCGCGCCGCCGCGGTCGCCGCCCCCGTGCGGGTGTCCGTTCGGTGTGGACGCCGTCGGCGGTAACGATCTGGGAACGCTCCCAGAGGCCTATTGACACCCCTGAGGGGCGCCGGCAATCTCATGGGAGCGCTCCCGGCGCGCCGGGCGCGGAACTCCCGCGCCCACCGCCGGACGTCGGCCGCCGGCCCGTCCGGTGCTGGCGGGCGCACCGCACCCCCCACCACACCCACCCAGCCTCACCACCGAGAAGAGGGGTCAGGATGAGCCTCACCACGCGGCGTACCCGCCTGGCGGCGACCGCCCTGGCCGCGATCACCGCCCTGGGCGGTCTCGCGGCATGCGGCGACGACGACGATTCGCCGGCGGCCGGCGAGAAGCCCGCCAAGCTGGTCGTCGACACGTTCGGCGAGTTCGGTTACGACGAGCTCGTCAAGCAGTACGAGAAGGACACCGGCATCAAGGTCGAGCTGCGCAAGACGGCCCAGCTCAACGAGTACCGGCCCAAGATCGTCCGGGCGCTGGCCACCGGCAAGGGCGCGGCGGACGTGATCGCCCTCGAGGAGGGCATCCTCAACGAGTTCAAGGCCAACCCGGCGAACTGGGTCGACCTCGCGCCGCTGGTCGCCGACCACAGCAAGGACTACCTGCCCTGGAAGTACGAGCTGGGCAAGGCGCCGGACGGCCGGCTGATGGGTCTGCCCACCGACGTCGGCAGCCTCGCCGTCTGCTACCGCCGGGACCTGTTCCAGGCCGCCAAGCTGCCGGTCGAGCGGGACCAGGTCGCCGCGCTCTGGCCGGACTGGAACGGCTTCATCGAGACCGGCAAGAAGTACCGCGCCGCCACCGGCAAGGGGATGCTCGACTCGGTCACCACCGCCGCCAGCGCGGTGATGTTCCAGCAGGGCGGTGACCTGTTCTACGACAAGCAGGACAACGTCGTCGCGGAGAGCAGCGCGGCCGTGAAGGCCTCCTGGGACACCGCGATCGCGATGGCCGACGCCAACATCACCGCCGAGACGGCCACCTGGTCGCCGGAGTGGTCGGCCGGTTTCAAGCAGGGCACCTTCGCGGCCACCTTCTGCCCGTCCTGGATGCTCGGCATCGTCGCGGACAACTCCGGCCCGGAGAACAAGGGCAAGTGGGACGTGGCCCCGGTGCCCGGTGGCGCCGGCAACTGGGGCGGCTCCTGGCTGGCCGTGCCGGAGCAGAGCAAGTACCAGAAGGAGGCGGCGAAGCTCGCCGAGTACCTGACCAACGCGCAGAGTCAGGTGGCGGCGTTCAAGCTCAAGGGCCCGCTGCCGACCAACCTGGAGGCGCTGAAGAACCCGGAGTTCCTCGCCTACACCAACGAGTACTTCAACAACGCGCCGACCGGCAAGATCTTCGGTGACAGCGTGGCCAAGATCCAGCCGCTGCACCTCGGCCCGAAGCACCAGGCGGTGAAGGAGAACGCCTTCGAGCCGGCGCTGCGCTCGTACGAGAACGGGCAGGCCTCCAAGGACAAGGCCTGGGAGCAGTTCGCCAAGGACGCCAAGACCCAGGGCGCCTTCTGACCCATCCGCGCCGGTGGCGTCCGGGTAGCCCACCCGGACGCCGCCGGCAGCGTCCCGTTCCACGTACCACCGCCTGCGCGCCGGCGCCGCCGGCGCCGGGAAAGGACCCCGTATGAGCGAGCACAGCGAGCGAATCAGCCAGCACAGCGCCGATGTGCCTCGTGCCGGTGCCGACCGTAGGGAGGCAGCGGCATGAGCCTGCCGGTCACGACGGCGCGGCCGTCCGCCGCGCCCCCGCCGCCACCCCGCCACTCCGCACCGCGCCGGTCCCGGTCGCTCTCGCTGACCCGGCTGGACCTGACCTACTCCCCGTACCTGTACATCGCGCCGTTCTTCGTGGTCTTCGGCATCTTCGGGCTCTACCCGATGCTGCGGACCGCCTGGATGTCCCTGCACGACTGGAACCTGATCGGCGACCACAGCTTCATCGGGTTCGACAACTACACCGCGCTCGTGCGGGACGAGTACTTCTGGAACGCGGTGGTCAACACCTTCGGCATCTTCCTGCTCTCCACCGTGCCGCAGCTGCTGCTCGCCCTGTTCCTGGCCAACCTGCTGAACCGCACCTTCCTGCGCGCCCGGACGCTGTTCCGGATGGCGATCTTCATGCCGAACGTGGTCTCCGTCGCCGCCGTGGCGATCGTCTTCGGCATGCTCTTCCAGCGCGACTTCGGCGTGATCAACTGGCTGCTCGGCTTCGTCGGGATCGACCCGGTGGACTGGGACGCCGAGCGCTGGAGCTCCTGGACCGCCATCGCCTCGATGGTCAACTGGCGGTGGACCGGCTACAACACGCTGATCCTGCTGGCCGGCATGCAGGCCATCCCGCGCGACCTGTACGAGGCCGCCGCGCTCGACGGCGCCAGCCAGTGGAAGCAGTTCTGGCGGATCACCCTGCCGATGCTCACGCCGACCTTCCTGTTCGTGGTCATCCTCTCCACGATCGGCGGCCTGCAGCTCTTCACCGAGCCGCTCGTCTTCGCCAACGGCAACATCATCGGCGGCGACCAGCGCGAGTTCCAGACCCTGGCGATGTACATGTACGAGCTGGGCATCGAGAACCTGAACAGCGCCGGCTACGGCGCCGCGGTGGCCTGGGCGATGTTCCTGATCATCGCGCTCGTGTCGCTGGTCAACTTCCTGCTCGTCCGCCGTACGGTCAAGTGAGGAGAGACCCGTGACCTCGGCTTCCCGGCGCCTGTGGCGCACCAGCCCGCTGACCTACTGCGCACTCGTGCTCGCGCTGCTCTTCTCGGTCTACCCCTTCTACTACATGGTGGTCATCGCCACCCGCAGCCTCGACTCGATCAACGACGTGCCGCCGCCGGTCACCCCGGCCGGCTCGTTCGGCGACAACTTCGGCCGGGTGCTGGAGAACGACGCGGCGAACTTCCTCACCGGCCTGCTCAACTCGGTCATCGTCTCGGCCGTGGTGACGGTCTCGGTGGTGATCACCGGCTCGCTGGCCGGGTTCGCCTTCGCGAAGCTGCGCTTCCGCGGCCGCAACGTGCTGCTGCTGTCGATCATCGTGACCATGATGATCCCGACCCAGCTCGGCCTCATCCCGCTCTGGGGCATGATCCAGGACCTCGGCTGGTACGACACCCTGTACGCGGTGACCGTGCCGTTCCTGGTCAGCGCGTTCGGCGTGTTCATGATGCGGCAGTACGCCGCCCAGGCGGTCTCCGACGAGCTGATCGAGGCCGGCCGGGTGGACGGGGCGAGCACCTTCCGGATCTACTGGAACATCGTGCTGCCCGCGTTGCGCCCGGCCGCCGCCGTGCTCGGCCTGCTGACCTTCATGGAGACCTGGAACTCCTACCTGTGGCCGTACGCGGTGCTCACTCCGGAGAACCCGACCCTGCAGGTGTCGCTGGCGTTCCTGTCGTACGCCTACTACACCGACTACTCGCAGGTCTTCGCCGCCACCGCCATCGGCACGGTGCCGCTGGTGATCGTGTTCGTCCTGTTCGGCCGCCAGATCATCGGCGGGATCATGGAAGGTGCCGTCAAGTCGTGAGCAACCCCGCCACCCCACCCGCCCTCGGCGTACTCGACGAGCGCCCGCCGCTGACCTTTCCGCCCGGCTTCCTCTGGGGCGCCGCCACCGCGGCGTACCAGATCGAGGGCGCGGCGGCCGAGGGCGGTCGGGCCCCGTCGATCTGGGACACCTTCAGCCACACCCCGGGGCGGGTGGTCGCCGGGCACACCGGTGACGTGGCCTGCGACCACTACCACCGGCTCGACGCCGACGTCGCGCTGATGGCCGAGCTGGGGCTGAGGTCGTACCGGTTCTCGGTCTCCTGGTCCCGGGTGCAGCCCGGCGGTTCCGGCCCGGCCAACGCCGAGGGGCTGGACTTCTACCGGCGGCTGGTCGACCGGTTGCTGGCGCACGGCATCGAGCCGTGGCTCACCCTCTACCACTGGGACCTGCCGCAGCCGCTGGAGGACGCCGGCGGCTGGCCGGCCCGGGACACCGCGGGCCGGTTCGCCGACTACACCCGGCTGGTCGCGGACGCCCTCGGCGACCGGGTGCGCTACTGGACCACGCTCAACGAGCCGTGGTGCTCGGCGTTCCTCGGCTACGGCTCCGGCGTGCACGCGCCCGGCCGCTCCGACGGGGCGGACGCCGTCCGGGCCGGGCACCACCTGATGCTCGGCCACGGCCTCGCCGTGCAGGCGCTGCGCGCGGCCCGGCCGACCGCCGAGGTCGGGGTGACCGTCAACCTCTACCCGGTCACGCCGGCCGGCGACTCGCCCGCCGACGCCGACGCGGCACGGCGGATCGACGGGCTGGCCAACCGGTTCTTCCTCGACCCGATCCTGCGCGGGTCGTACCCGGCCGACGTGCAGGCCGACCTGGCCACGGTCACCGACTTCGGGCACGTCCGCGACGGCGACCTGGCGGTGATCTCCACGCCGCTGGACCTGGTCGGCGTCAACTACTACAGCCGGCACGTGGTGGCCGCCCCGGTCGACGGGGTCGCGCCGGAGCGGTACTGGCGGTCGCCGTCGTGCTGGCCGGGCAGCGAGGACGTCCGGTTCGTCACCCGCGGCGTGCCGGTGACCGACATGGACTGGGAGATCGACGCGCCGGGCCTGGTGGAGACGCTGCGCCGGGTGCACGAGGAGTACACCGACCTGCCGCTCTACGTCACCGAGAACGGCTCGGCGTTCGTCGACACGATGGTCGACGGGCGGGTCGACGACGTCGACCGGCTCGCCTACTTCGACGCCCACCTGCGCGCCGCCCACGAGGCGATCGACGCCGGGGTGCCCCTGCGCGGCTACTTCGCCTGGTCGCTGATGGATAATTTCGAATGGGCCTGGGGTTACACCAAGCGGTTCGGCATGATCTACGTCGACTACGACAGCCAGGCCCGCACCCCCAAGTCCAGTGCCAGGTGGTACGCCGAGGTGATCCGACGCAACGGTCTGGCCGCACAATAGGCGGGGACCAGCCAGTACCGGGCGGTCCCGGCGCCACCTCCCGCAGGTGTGCCGGGTCCGCCCGACGTCGGAGGAGCAGACGATGACAACGCAGCGCACCCGGTCGCTCGGGCGCCCGACCCTCGACGCGGTCGCGGCCCGCGCCGGCGTCGGCCGCGGGACGGTGTCCCGCGTGGTCAACGGCTCGCCCCAGGTCAGTCCGGAGGCCCGGGCCGCGGTGCAGCAGGCCATCGCCGAGCTGGGGTACGTGCCGAACCGGGCCGCCCGCGCCCTGGTCACCCAGCGCACCGACTCCGTCGCGCTGGTCGTCTCCGAATCCGGCGACCGGGTGTTCACCGAGCCGTTCTTCGCCGCCATCGTGCGTGGCATCAGCTCCGGCCTGCTGGAGACGCCGATGCAGCTCTGGCTGGCCATGGCGCAGTCCCCGGTGGAGCGGGAGCGGGTCGAGCACCACCTGACCAACCAGCACGTCGACGGGGTGCTGCTGCTGTCGCTGCACGACGCCGACCCGCTGCCCACCCTGCTCGAGGAGCGCGGCCTGCCCACCGTGCTCGGCGGCCGCCCGGCCCGGATGCTGCAACCGGGCGCCCAGCCGGCCTGGTACGTCGACGTGGACAACGTCGGCGGCGCCCGCCGCGCCGTGGAGTACCTCGCCGGCCGGGGGCGGCGGCGGATCGCCACCATCGCCGGCCCGCAGGACATGGGCGCCGGCCTGGCCCGGTTGACCGGCTACAAGGAGGCGGTCAAGGCCGCCGGGGGCGGGGTCAACCCGGACCTGGTGGCGTACGGGGACTTCAGCGAGGAGAGCGGGGCGGCCGCCATGCGGCGGCTGCTGGAGGTCTGCCCCGACCTCGACGCGGTCTTCGTCGCCTCCGACCTGATGGCGTTCGGCGCGCTGCGGACGCTGCGCGAGGCGGGTCGGCGGGTGCCCGAGGACGTGGCGGTGGTGGGCTACGACGACGCGCCGGTCGCCCGGCAGTCCGACCCGCCGCTGACCACCGTGTTCCAGCCGGTGGAGGAGATGGGCCGGCAGATGGCCCGCCTGCTGGTCGCCCGCATCCGCGGCGACGAACTCCCCTCCCCCCACCTCCTCCTCGACACCCAACTCATCGAACGCGCCTCCGCCTGACCCCGCCGCACTCCCGCGATCGTGCGGGTGCTGCCCCGGCGTTACGGACGTCGCTCCCGTAACCGGGGCTGAGAGTGCACGATCGGCGCGGGGTGAGGGTGGGTCAGGCGGGGGACGGGGTTTGGCGGCGGAGTTCGCGGCGGGCGAGGGAGGCGCGGTGGACCTCGTCGGGGCCGTCGGCGAGGCGCAGGGTGCGGGCCTGGGCCCAGAGGGCGGCCAGCGGGGTGTCCTGACTGACCCCGGCGCCGCCGTGCGCCTGGATCGCCTTGTCGATCACCCACTCGGCCATCGCCGGGGTAGCGATCTTGATGGCCTGGATCTCGGTGTGCGCGCCCTTGTTGCCGACGGTGTCCATCAGCCAGGCGGTCTTGAGCACCAGCAGCCGGGCCTGCTCGATGCGCACCCGGGACTCGGCGATCCACTCCCGCACCACGCCCTGCTCGGCCAGCGGCCGGCCGAACGCGACCCGTTCGCTCGCCCGCCGGCAGAGCAGTTCCAGCGCCCGCTCGGCCATCCCGACCAGCCGCATGCAGTGGTGGATCCGCCCGGGGCCGAGCCGGGCCTGGGCGATGGCGAACCCGGCGCCCTCCGCGCCGATCAGGTTCTCCGCCGGCACCCGTACGTTGACGAAGTCGACCTCGGCGTGCCCGCCGTGCGGGGCGTCGCTGTAGCCGAAGACGGTCATGCCCCGGCGGACCGTGACCCCGGGGGTGTCCCGCGGGACCAGCACCATGCTCTGCTGCCGGTGGCGGTCGGCGCCCGGGTCGGTCTTGCCCATCACGATGAAGACCTCGCAGCGCGGGTCCATCGCCCCGGACGACCACCACTTGCGGCCGTTGATCACGTAGTGGTCGCCGTCCCGGGTGATCCGGGTCGCGATGTTGGTGGCGTCGGAGGAGGCGACCTCCGGCTCGGTCATGCAGAACGCCGACCGGATCTCGCCCTCGAGCAGCGGCTCCAGCCAGCGCTTCCGCTGCGCCTCGGAGCCGAACTCGGCGAGCAGTTCCATGTTGCCGGTGTCCGGGGCGGCGCAGTTGACCGCCTCCGGGGCGAGGTGCGGGCTGCGCCCGGTCAGCTCGGCCAGCGGCGCGTACTGGAGGTTGGTCAGCCCGGCGCCGTAGCGCGGGTCGGGCAGGAAGAGGTTCCACAGGCCGCGCCTGCGCGCCTCGGCCTTCAGCCCGGCCATCACCGGCGGCCGGGCCCACGGGTCGCCGCCGGCGGCGACCTGCTCGGCGTGCACCGGCTCGGCCGGGTAGACGTGCTGCTCCAGGAACGCGGTCAGCTCCCCGCGCAGCTGTTCGGTGCGGGCGTCGTACGCGAAGTCCATCAGCGCTCCCTGGCGGCGGTCAGCCCGTGCGCGACCAGCGGTGCCACCATCTCGCCGATCCGGTCGAAGCCCTCGCCGAGGGTCTGCCCCAGCGTGTGCCGGTAGTGGATGCCCTCGCAGATCACCGCGAGCTTGAAGCAGCCGAGCGCGACGTGCCAGTGCAGCGGGCCGACGTCGACGTCGCCGCGGCCGGCGTAACGCTCGATCAGCTCGGCGCCGGTGGGGAAGCCGGCGCGCGGGCCGAGCCCGTCGGCGACCGGGTTGCCGGCGGCCGCCTCACTGTCGCCGAGCACGTCCCAGTAGGTCAGCAGGAGCCCCAGGTCGGCCAGCGGGTCGCCGAGGGTGGCCATCTCCCAGTCGAGCACCGCCCGGACGGCGACCGGGTCGACGGTGGCGAGGAGGTTGTCCAGCCGGTAGTCGCCGTGCACGATCCGGCCGGCGTTGGCGCCCTCGGGGGCGGTGGCGGCGAGCCGGTCGCGCAGCTCCTCGATGCCGGGCAGCGGCCGGCTGCGGGAGCGTTCCAGCTGGCCGGCCCAGCGGCGCACCTGCCGGGCGAGGTAGCCCTCCGGCCGGCCGAAGTCGGCCAGCCCGACCGACGCCGGCTCGACGGCGTGCAGCGCGGCCAGCGTGTCCATCATCGCCATGGCCAGCTCCCGCCGCTGCTCGGCGGTGAGCGGGTCGGTCTGGGCGCGGGTGCGGAACACCTCGCCGGGCACCCGTTCCATCACATAGAACGGCGCGCCGATCACCTCCGGATCCGGGCAGTGCAGCAGGGCCGCGGGCACCGGAACGTCGGTGGGGGCGAGCGCGGAGATCACCCGGAACTCCCGGGCCATGTCGTGCGCGGTCGCCAGCACGTGCCCGAGCGGGGGCCGGCGCAGCACGACCTGGTGCTCGCCGGCGTGCAGCAGATAGGTCAGGTTGGACTTGCCGCCGGCGATCAGCCGGGCCCGCAGCGGGCCGGCGGCCAGCTCGGGGCGGTGCTCGGCGAGGTAGCCGGCGAGCCGGTCGAGGTCGAGCCCGACGGGGGACGCGGTGGGGGTGGAGCCCCGCTCCGGCGGGGTGGCCCGGGCGGTCCCCGGCCGGAGCGCGTCGACGGCCGGATCGGTCATCCGACTAGTTGATGGCAGCCCGACCGGGTTGTCAAGGTCGGATTTTGCCCGCGGGACATGCCGCGGCAACAGGGACGAAATGGGCAACGGCCAGGCTGGTGCCCAGCCTGCCGGCCGCGCCGCCGGCCCGCCGAGCGGAGGGTACACAGATGTTGCTGCGAGTTCGGGTCACCCTGCCGGACCGTCCGGGCACGCTCGGCCAGGTGGCGCGCACCATGGGCGTCTCCGGTGCGGACATCGTCCAGGTGGTGGTGCTGGAACGGCTCGGCGGGCGGGCGGTGGACGACTTCACCGTGGTCTGGCCGGGCGCGGCCCGGGTGGAGCGGCTGCTGGCCGGCCTGGCCGCGATTCCGGGGGTGCGGGTGGACGGGGTGTGGCGGGCGATCGGCGCGCCCACCACCACCGGGCAGGACGCCGAGTTGCTGGCCCAGGTGGCGGCGAACCCGGTCGACGGGGTCGCCACCCTGGTCGACGCGGTGCCCGGGCTGCTGGCCGCCGACTGGGCGGTCGCCGCGGTGGTGCCGCTGGACTGGGCCACCCGGGCCGGCGGCGGGGAACCGACGGTCGGGCACGCCAGCTGGCGGGCGCCGGTACCGCCGCGGCTGCCGGAGGTGACCCCGCTGCGCGCCCGGGCGGTCGACACGCCCGACGGCGGCCACTTCGCTGTCGCCCCGTTCGGCCGGGCCGGCCTGGTGCTGGTGGTCGCCCGGGAACGCACCGATCCGCTGGTCGCGCCGGCGTTCCACACCACCGAGGTGGACCGGCTGGCGCAGCTGGTCCGGGCCGGTGCGGTGATCCTCGGCGACCGGCTGGACCTGGTCGGCGCGCCGCCGGTGGTCACCGGCCCCTGATCCACGGCGGCCCACCGCCGGTGGGCGGTGGCGGTCCGGCCGCCGGGCACCGCGGGGCGGCCTTCCGGCCGCCGGGCAAACGGGGATGGCTTCCCGGCCGCCGGGCACCCGGCTGTGGCGCAGGTCGCGTCCGCGGATCCCGGGCCGTCACCCCGGGGCAACCGGCCGGCAACAGCCACCGGCGAGGGTCGTACCCGGGGAAGGGAGGCAACCATGACGTTGTGGCGGATCCGAGCCACCGTGGACGACCGGCCGGGCTACCTGTCGGTGCTCACGGCCAGCCTCGCGCTGCGCGGGGTGAACATCCTCGCCGTGCAGGTGCACACCACAGAGCGGGGCGCGGTCGACGACTTCCTGGTCGACGCGCCGGACACGCTCGACGAGGCCGACCTCGTCGCCGCCGTGGAGCGGGGACGGGGGCGGGACTGCTGGGTCGCGCGCAGCGAGGCGCGCGGGCTGGCCGACCAGCCGACCCGGGTGCTCGGGCTGGCCAACCGGCTGGTGCGCGACCCGGACGCGACCGGGGAGGCGCTGCGCACGCTGCTCGGCGCGGACACGGTCAGCTGGCGGGCCGCGCCGGCCGGCGCCCGCGGCGGCAGCACCGAGCGCACCATGCTGGTGGCCGACCCCGGCGGCGGGTCCTTCGTGCTGCGTCGGGCCGCCCCCGACTTCACCCCGGCCGAGTACGCCCGGGCGCAGGCCCTGGTCGAGCTGGCGGCGACCGTCGGGCGTCGGGCCGCCGAGCAGGTCACCCTGGTCCTGCCGGACGGCGCCGAGGTGGGCGTACGACCGGCCGGCGCGGACGACCTGGCGGGCGTGGTCGAGCTGCACGAGGCGTGCTCGGCGCGCAGCCGGCACCGGCGCTACCTGGGTGGGGCGGCGACGCCGGCGCCGACCCGGCTGCGCCGGCTGCTGGAACCGGCGCGCGGGCTGACCCTGCTCGCCGCCGCGCCCGGCTGCGGTGGCGCGGGGGAGCCGGTGGTGGCGATGGCGAACCTGCTCGCCGAGGGGGACGAGGCGGAGGTGGCGCTGCTGGTCCGGGACGACTGGCAGCGGCGCGGACTCGGCTCGGCGCTGCTGCGGCGGCTCGTCGGGCACGCCGAGCGGGCCGGTTACGCGGCCCTGGTGCTGCACGTCCAGGCCGAGAACACCCCGATGCTGCAGACCCTGCGGCGCCTGGCCCGCCCCACCCGCAGCGAGCGCGACGCCGCCCTGCTCACCCTCACCGTCCCCCTGACCGCCCCCACCCCCGTCATCCCCCGCTGACCCGCGCGATCGTGCACTTTCCGCCGGCGGACCGGGCACATGCCGCGTGTCACGGGCCGCAAGTGCACGATCGCGCGAGTGGGGGAGGGGTGGGTCAGGTGGCGGGGTAGCTGCTGTAGTCGGGGAAGTTGCCGTAGAGGCGGTCGTCGCCGTTCTGGGTGACGGCCTGCACGAGGAGGTCGCCGCCGACGAAGGCGCCCTTCCAGGAGGCGCCCCGGCCGCCGAACGGCTCGTCCCGGTCGCCCCGGGAGCGGGGCTTGTTGATGCCCACCTTGAACGCCTGGAGGTCCACGGCGAGCTTCGCCGCCTCGTCCTCGTCGTCGCAGGCCAGCGAGGCGACCAGCGCGCCGTTGGAGGCGTTCATCGCGGCCAGCAGCTCGTCGGTGGTGTCCACCACCACGATGGTGTCGACCGGCCCGAACGGCTCGGCGTGCATCAGCCGGGACCGGCCGGGCGGGGCGAGCAGCACCGCCGGCGCCACGTACGCGGAGGTGTCCTGCCCGTCGAGGAACGGCGCGCCGTCCAGCTTGCCCCGGTGCAGCGGCACCGCGCCGCCGCGTACCGCCTCGTCGACCTTGCGGCGCAGCTCGTCGGCCTTGGCGGCGCTGATCAGCGGCCCGAAGTCCAGCTCCGGCAGCGGGTCGCCGGCGGACCAGTCCTGGTCGACGGCGAGCGGGTGTCCGAACCGGACCGAGCGCACCACCGGCAGGTACATGTCGAGGAACTCGTCGACCAGGTCGCGCTGCACGACGAACCGGGGGTACGCGGTGCAGCGCTGCTTGCCGTACTCGAAGCCCTTCTTCAGGTGCCCGGCGAGCAGGTCCCACTGGGAGAAGTTCCAGACTCCCCAGGCGTTGAGCCCCTCCTGCTCGATGAAGTGCCGCTTGTCGGAGTCGAGCAGCGCGGCGGCCACCTTGCCGCCGTTGGACCGCCCGCCGACGAACGCCACCGCGCCGATCTCCGGCGCCCGGACCAGCACCTCGGAGAGTTCCTCGCCGCTGCCGGAGAGGAGCGTGGCGGGCAGCCCGGCCCGGCGCATCAGCGCGTGCGCGACCGTCAGGCAGACCGCCCCGCCCTGCGACGGCGTCTTGGCGATGACCGCGTTGCCGGCCAGCAGCTGCACGAGTTCCGCGTGCACCAGCACGCTCATCGGGTAGTTCCAGGAGGCGATGTTGCTGACCGGGCCGGGCAGCGGCTCCCGGCCGTCGGCGAGCATCCGGTCGATCTCGCCGACGTACCAGCGCACGCCGTCCAGCGCCCGGTCCACGTCGGCGCAGGCCAGCCGCCACGGCTTGCCGATCTCCCAGACCAGCAGCAGGGCGAGCAGGTCGCGGTGCGCGGTGAGCGCGTCCAGCGCGTCGGTGACCCGGGCCTTCCGGTCGGCCAGCGGCGTCGCGGCCCAGTCCCGGTGCGCGGCGGCGGCGTACGCGACGGCGGCCCGGGCGGCCCCGGCGTCCAACCGGGACAGGTTGACCAGGACGGTGTTGTCCACCGGCGTGCGGACCGGGGTCGGCACCCCGAAGGCGCGCCAGTCGCCCTCGACGAGGTTGTGCGGGGTGGTGGTGCCGTCGGCCGGTGGGCCGAACGCCTCCGGGGCGGCGGCCACCGCGCGGGCGAGAATGTCCGACCAGGCGGTGCCGTCGGCGAGTCGTAGAGCCATCGCGATCTCCTCAGGTCGTCCGGGGAGCGGCGGCGTCGATGGCACCGCTGGTGTCGCGTACTGTCGCGCGCCGTGCCGCGGCCCGGCAACAGTACGTTCGTATGCCGGAACGCGAGGCCCGCGAAAAGTCGGCCCAGACCGCGGCCAACGGTCGCGTCCGAGCGTGCTGAGCTGGGCGTACGCGGCAAGAGAATCTAGCGTTATCGATGATGTGACGTATCTCCGGGCGCCGTCGACCGGGTTACCCGTGAGTACGGATCCCGGCTCGGAACGGATCAGATCCGGACCCGCGCCCGACGCCACCGGCGGCCGCGACGGGCGTGCCGCCGGGTGGGTCGCGTGGCGGTCGGCGGTACGGGGCCGGACACGCGAACGGCCGCCGGACAGGTGTCCGGCGGCCGCTCGGGCGCTGCGTCAGATCAGCTGGTGAAGGTGATGTTGTCCCGCCGGCGGCGCAGCACCAGCAGGGTGCCGCCACCGATCAGGGCGAGGCCGCCCAGCGCGATGCTGGTCGCCGCCACACCGGTGACGGGCAGGCCGCCGCCGTCACCTCCGTCGCCGCCGTCACCGCCACCCGGCGTCGCGGGCGTGCTCCCGCCGGGGGTGGTCCCCCCGTCGGTCGGAGTCGTCGTGCTCGGAGTGGGGCTCGTCGCGCACGGCTCCAACCAGAAGACCTTGTGCTTGGCGTCGGAGGACTTGCCGTCCACCAGGTCGACGTCGAGCTTGAGGTGGTAGCCGTGCTTCGGGTGTGCGGTGAGGCCGGCGAGGTCGAGGTCGTTGGCGGAGAGCTTGATGACCTCGTCGTGGTCGTTCTCCGCGCCGGAGGCGGGATCGGTGCTGATGATTCGGTTCTTGACCGACCAGACCACCTTGTCCGTGCCGGACGGCGGCTGCGCGGTAAGCGTGATGTCGGCCGCCTGGTTCGTGTCGAAGTTGAAGAACTCCAGCTCGAAGTCGCACGTCACGTGCGGCTGGTTATCGACCTTGTCCTCGAACTCCTGGCCGTCAATCTTCACCGTGCCGTTGTCGCCGGCAGGGTTGTGACCGCCTGGGGCCGCCTGGGACAGGGGTGCGACGCTCGCCCAGGCCGGGGTGGCGATGGCGAGACAGGCCGTGGCGGCGGCAGTGAAAAGGGCCGCGCGCGCCACGCGCCGACGCTGTGGCATGAGGATTCCTCCGGAGTGGATCGAGGGGACAGCACATGATGACACAGGGCGTGACGGACGTCGACATCAGGCGATCGGCTTGACCTGCGCGGACCTGCCGTCCGAAGCCGGGCGTCCCGGGAAGTTCGTCACTCTCCGCAGGCGTGTCGCTGTAACGGAAACGGCCGTCGCGACGCTGCGAAGCGTTTTTCCGGCGGTGGTCGGGTGGCGCCACGGTCGGTCTTCCCAAACCGGTGACATCGAGATTACATTGCTGACTGTCCATGGGAGCGCTCCCGGGCCCGTGGCCCACCCCCACCACCCGCCGCCGGCAGCCCACGTCGGACCCGACGACGTCCCGCACGGCAGCGCCACCGACAGGAGCTCGCCATGCCCCACCCGAGACGGCCCGGACGGGCCGACCAACCCTGGCCCCGCCGCCTGCTGGCCGCCGGCGTCGCGCTCGCCACCGGGCTCGCCCTCGCGGTCGCCGCGCCGGCCGCGCCCGCGTCCGCCGCGCCCACGTTCAACTACGCGGAGGCGTTGCAGAAGTCGCTCCTCTTCTACGAGGCGCAGCAGTCCGGCCGGCTTCCCGACTGGAACCGGGTCTCCTGGCGCGGCGACTCGGCGCTGGGCGACGGCGCCGACGTGGGACTCGACCTCACCGGTGGCTGGTACGACGCCGGCGACCACGTGAAGTTCGGCTTCCCGATGGCGTTCAGCGCCACCATGCTCGCCTGGGGCGCGGTGGAGTACCGGGCGGGCTACACCGCCACGGGCCAGCTCCCGCACCTGCTCAACAACCTGCGCTGGGTCAACGACTGGTTCGTCAAGGCGCACCCGGCGCCGAACGTCCTCTACGGACAGGTCGGCAAGGGCGACGACGACCACAAGTGGTGGGGACCGGCCGAGGTGCTGCCGATGGCGCGGCCGGCGTACAAGATCGATGCCAGCTGTGGTGGCGCGGACCTGGCCGGCGAGACGGCGGCCGCGATGGCCGCCTCCTCGATGGTGTTCCGCCCCACCGACCCGGCCTACGCCGACACGCTGCTCGGCCACGCCCGGCAGCTCTACGCCTTCGCCGACACGGTGCGCAAGAGCTACCACGAGTGCATCACCGACGTGACCAACTTCTACCGCTCCTGGAGCGGCTGGCAGGACGAGCTGGTCTGGGGCGCGATCTGGCTCTACCGGGCCACCGGCGAGGCCGCCTACCTGGCCAAGGCGGAGACCGAGTACGACCGGCTCGGCACCGAGAACCAGACCACCACCCGGTCCTACAGGTGGACCATCGCCTGGGACAACAAGCAGTTCGGCGCGTACGTGCTGCTGGCCAACCTGACCGGCAAGCAGAAGTACGTCGACGACGCCAACCGCTGGCTGGACTGGTGGACCGTCGGGGTGAACGGGCAGCGGGTGGCCTACTCACCGGGCGGCATGGCCGTGCTGGACTCCTGGGGCGCGCTGCGCTACGCCGCCAACACCGCCTTCGCCGCCCTGGTCTACAGCGACAGGATCACCGACGCGACCCGCAAGGCGCGCTACCACGACTTCGCCGTCCGGCAGATCGGCTACGCGCTCGGCGACAACCCGCGCAGCTCCAGCTACGTGATCGGCTTCGGGGCCAACCCCCCGCGCAACCCGCACCACCGCACCGCGCACGGCTCCTGGTGGGACAGCCAGACCGTGCCCACCGGGACCCGGCACACCCTGTACGGCGCGCTGGTCGGCGGCCCCTCCGCGGCCAACGACGCCTACACCGACAACCGCTCCGACTACGTGATGAACGAGGTGGCCACCGACTACAACGCCGGCTTCACCTCCGCGCTGGCCCGGCTCGCGCAGGAGTACGGCGGCACCCCGCTGGCGAACTTCCCCACCCCGGAGACGCCGGACCTGGACGAGCTGACCGTGGAGACCACGGTGATGCAGGCCGAGCCGCGGGCCACCGGGCTGAAGGCGATCATCTACAACCGGTCCGGCTTCCCGGCCCGCGCCCTCACCGACGGCCGGTTCCGGTACTACTTCCGCCCGGACGGCCCCGGCCCGGTGCAGGTCACCCCCGGCTACACCCAGGGCTGCCCGGCACCGACCGCCGCCCGGCAGCACTCCGGCGACGTCTGGTACGTCGAGGTGGACTGCGCCGCGCACACCATCGCGCCGGCCGGCCAGTCCCAGCACCGGATGGAGGTGCAGTTCAAGGTCGGCGTGCCGGAGGGCGGCACCTGGGATCCGAGCAACGACCCGTCGTACCAGGCCGACACCGGTCCGAACCGGAGGGTGCCGCTCTACTCCGGCGGCACCCGCGTCTGGGGTGAGGAGCCCGGCCCCGCCACCCCGGACACCACCGCGCCGACCGCACCCGGCACCCCGGTCGCCTCGGCGGTGGCGCCGACCGGCCTCACCCTGACCTGGCCCGCCGCCACCGACGCCGGGGGCAGCGGCCTGGCCGGCTACGAGGTCACCCAGGCGCAGGTCGGCAGCGACGCGCTGGTCCTGCTGAACGCCGCCACCAACACGCTCGCCGTGACCGGCCTGCTGCCGGAGCGGACGTACCGGTTCTCGGTGCGGGCGCGCGACGGCGCGGGCAACCGCTCGGCCGCCTCGCCGGTGCTCGAGGTGACCACCCCGGCCACCCCGACGCCGACGGCCGGCTGCCGGGTCGGGTACGCCACCAGCGACTGGAGCACCGGCTTCACGGCGACCATCACCATCACGAACACCGGCACCACCACGCTGAACGGCTGGACCCTGGCCTTCAGCTTCCCGAGCACCGGGCAGCAGGTCGGGCAGGGCTGGTCGGCGACGTACCGGCAGACCGACACGGCGGTGACCGCCACGAACGTCTCCTACAACGGGGTGCTGGCACCGGGGGCGTCGACCAGCTTCGGCTTCAACGGCACCCACACCGGCAGCAACCCGAGACCCACCGCGTTCAACCTCAACGGCGGCACCTGCACCCTGGTCTGACGGCCGCCGCGTCGAGATCGTGGGCAGTTACCGCGCGCGCGAACGGTAACTGCCCACGATTCGGGGCACGATGCGGTGGTGGAACGGGCGCTGGTGACTGTCGGGCACGGGGCCGCCGACCGGGCGCGGCTGGCGGAGCTGCTGGCCGGGGCGGAGATCGAGCTGGTCGTGGACGTGCGGCGGTTTCCCGCCAGCCGCACCAACCCCGACGTCCGTCGGGAGGAGCTGGCACGCTGGCTGCCGCCGACCGGGATCGACTACCGCTGGGAGCCGCGCCTCGGCGGCCGGCGGCACACCCCGGCCGGCACGCCGGAGCCGGACACCTGGTGGACCGTGGCGGCGTTCCGGGCGTACGCGGCGTACACCCGTACCCCCGACTTCCGGGCGGCGCTCGACGCGGTGCTGGCCGACGCGGCGGCCCGGAGCACGGCGGTGATGTGCAGCGAGAGCGTCTGGTGGCGGTGCCATCGGCGGCTGATCGCCGACGTCGCGCTGCTCGGCCACGACGTGCCGGTGGAGCACCTGATGCCGGACGGCCGGCTCGCCGCGCACCGGCCGGCCGCCGGCGCCCGCCGGCAGAGTGGGCACGATCTCGTCTGGGACGGCACGGAAACCCCAGCGGCTGGCTAGCGTCGAGCCGTGACAGCTCCGGACCGGCGCCCGTCTACCACGGGGTGCGCCTGCTCGACGTCACCGGGCCGCTGGGGTGCTCACCGTCGCCGGCGGGCCGTGCCGGGCCGGGGTCAGTCGACCAGTTCGTCGGCGAGCAGGTCCATCAGCAGGCCGTCGTGCCAGCGCCCGTCCTCGCCGCGCTCGTAGCGGCGCAGCACCCCGACCGGGCGGAACCCGACCTTGGCGTACGCGCGGACGGCCGCCGTGTTCGCCGCCGCCGGGTCGATGGTGAACCGGTGGTGGCCGTGCGCGTCGATCAGGTGCCGGACCAGGGTGCGGATCGCGTCCCCGCCGAGCCCGCCGCCCCGCACCGCCGGGTCGAGGAAGATGTCGATGCTGGCGTGCCGGTAGTCCGGATCGTCCTCGGCGTACCACTGGATCGCGCCGACCACCCGGCCGCCCTGCTCCACCGCGTACACCGCCAGGTCGTCGTCGGCGAGGTCGGCGCGGACGGCCGCGGCCAGGTCGTCGCCGCCGCGCCACCAGCGGCGCACCTGCGGGGTGGCCCGGATCGCCGCGAGCACCGGCACGTCCGCCGCGGTGGCCGGCCGCAGCGTCACCGCCCGCCCGCGCAGCTCCCCGGTCACCGGCGCCACCGGGCCCGGCGCAGCGGGAACGGCCGGCGGGCGACGACGGGACCGGGCGGCACCGGGGGCCTCAGCCGCGGATCTCGCCGTGCTCGACGCAGACCGCCGACCAGCCGACCGGCAGCACCTGCACCTTCATCCGGCGGCGGCAGTGCGCGCAGAACCGGGGCGGCTCCAGGGCGCGCGCCGCCGCGCAGCCGTCGTGCGGTCCGGCCGCCGCTGACCCGCCGCAGCGGTCACACCAGGCCGGTGCCGTGCCACCGGTCACCGCCAGCCCCGCAGCGTCCGTCACCGTCAACCCCTCACAGCGTCGCGGAGAGCGCCTTGACCGGCATCTTCAGGTCGTCGAGCAGCGCCAGGTCCGCGGTGGCCGGCCGGCCCAGGGTGGTCAGGTAGTTGCCGACGATCACCGCGTTGATGCCGCCGAGCAGACCGTCGCGGGTGCCCAGGTCGCCCAGGGTGATCTCCCGGCCGCCCGCGTACCGGAGGATGGTGCGCGGCATGGCCAGCCGGAACGCGGCGATGGCCCGCAGCGCGTCCTTGCCCTCGACCACCGGCCGGTCGCCCAGCGGGGTGCCCGGCCGCGGGTTGAGGAAGTTCAGCGGCACCTCGTGCGGGTCCAGCTCGGCGAGCTGCGCGGCGAACTCGGCGCGCTGCTCCACCGTCTCGCCCAGGCCGAGGATGCCGCCGCAGCAGACCTCCATGCCGGACTCGCGGACCATCCGCAGCGTCTCCCAGCGCTCCTCCCAGGAGTGCGTGGTGACCACGTTCGGGAAGTAGGAGCGGCAGGTCTCCAGGTTGTGGTTGTAGCGGTGCACGCCCATGTCGACCAGCTCGTCGACCTGCTCCCGGGTGAGCATGCCGAGCGAGGCGGCGACCTGGATGTCCACCTCCGCCTTGATCGCGGCGACGCCCTCGCGCATCTGCTTCATCAGCCGGGCGTCCGGGCCGCGGACGGCGGCCACGATGCAGAACTCGGTGGCCCCGGTCGCCGCGGTCTGCTTCGCCGCCTCGACCAGTGACGGGATGTCCAGCCAGACCGAGCGCACCGGCGAGGTGAACAGGCCGGACTGGGAGCAGAAGTGGCAGTCCTCCGGGCAGCCGCCGGTCTTCAGCGAGACGATCCCCTCGACCTCCACCTCCGGCCCGCACCAGCGCATCCGCACGTCGTGAGCGAGCTGGAGGGCGGCGGGCAGGTGCTCGTCGGGCAGGTTCAGCACGGCGAGGACACCGGCCTCGTCGAGGCCGACGCCGTTCTCCAGTACCTGCGTACGGGCCTGGTCGAGGATCTCTGGCATGGCTCGTACCCTACAAGGCCGCCCGAGCGGGAGAAACCGCCGCGCGGCCGGGGCGTGACCGGGCCGATGCGCCCGGGGTGGACGCGCCGGGCCGCGGGTCACGGATGGTAATTTCGCCCGGCGGCCGTGCTCCGACGGCGGCCGCGACCGGCGGTGTGGGGGTGACGGTGGCGGACTGGCTGGCAGCGCTGCACCGCCGTGCCGAGTTGCGGGCGAAGGCGGGGCTGACCCGCCGGCTGCGGCCCCGCGCGGCCGGCGACGCCGTGGTCGACCTGGCCGGCAACGACTACCTCGGCCTGGCGACGCACCCCGAGGTCACCACCGCGGCCGGGCGGGCGCTGGCGGCGTACGGGCTGGGGGCCACCGGGTCACGGCTGGTGCGCGGGTCCACCGACGCCCACCACGCGCTGGAGGACGCCCTCGCCGACTGGCTCGGCACCGACCGGGCCCTGGTCTTCTCCTCCGGCTACCTGGCCAACCTCGGGGCGGTGCGGGCGCTCGTGCAACCCCGTACGCTGCTGGTCTCCGACGCCCACAACCACGCGTCCCTGATCGACGGCTGCCGGATCTCCGGCGCGGAGACCGTGGTGACCCCGCACAACGACGTCGCCGCGGTGGCCGCGGCGCTGGCCGCCGCGCCCGGCCGGCCGGCGGTGGTGGTCACCGAGTCGGTCTTCTCCGTCGACGGCGACCTCGCCCCGCTGGCCCGGCTGCACGCGGTCGCCCGCCGGCACGGTGCGCTGCTGCTGGTCGACGACGCGCACGCGCTCGGCGTGATCGGCCCGGCCGGGGCCGGCGGCGTGGCCGCCGCGGGGCTCCGCGGGGAACCGGACGTGGTGGTGACCGCCACCCTGTCCAAGGCCCTCGGTGGCGCCGGCGGGGTGGTCGCCGGCCCGGCCGAGTTCGTCCGGCACCTGGTGGAGACCGGGCGCACCTTCATCTTCGACACCGCGCTGCCCCCGGCGGTCGCCGCCGGCGTGCACGCCGCCGTCACGCGGGCCCGGTCGGGCGACGCGCTGCGCGCCGAGATCGCCGAGCGGGCCGCGCTCGCGGTGCGCCGGCTGCGCGCCGCCGGACTGCACGTCTCCGCACCGGACGCGGCGGTCGTCTCGGTGACCGCCCCCGGCCCGGAGGCCGCCACCGCCTGGGCGGCCGACTGCCGTGACCGCGGCGTCGCGGTCGGTTGCTTCCGCCCGCCGTCCACCCCGGACAGCCGCTCCCGGCTGCGGCTCACCATCGGCGTCGGGGTGCCCCGGGCGGACTTCGAGCGGGCCCTGGAGGTCGTCGTGGAGTGTGCGCCATGACCCAGCCGTGGCGGGGGCCGGTGCTGGTCACCGGCACCGACACCGAGGTCGGCAAGACCGTGGTCACCGCGGCGATCGCCGCCGCCGCGCAGGCGGCCGGGCTGCGGGTCGCGGTGGTCAAGCCCGGCCAGACCGGTACGGCCACCGGCGAGCCCGGCGACGTCGACCAGGTGACCCGGCTGGCCGCCCCGCTGACCGGCCGGACCCTGGCCAGCTTCCCCGACCCGCTCGCCCCGCTGGCCGCGGCCCGGGTGGCCGAGCTCGAGCCGCTGGAGCTCTACACCGCCGTCGACGCCGTCCGCGAGGAGGCCGACAAGCACGACCTGGTGCTGGTCGAGGGCGCCGGCGGGCTGCTGGTGCCGATGGGGCTGCGCCCGTCGGGCGAGCCGTGGACGGTGGCCGACCTGGCCGTCTCGTTGGGCGCCCCGGCGGTGGTGGTGGCCCGGGCCGGCCTGGGCACGCTCAACCACACCGCGCTCACCCTGGAGGCGCTGGACCGCCGGGCGGTGCCGGCCGGGGTGGTCATCGGCGCCTGGCCCGCCGAGCCGGAACTGGTGCACTGGGCCAACCTCACCGACCTGGTGCCGAACCTGCTCGGCGCGGTGCCGGCCGGCGCCGGCGCGATGGACCCGGGAGTGTTCGGGCGGTCCGCGTCCGGCTGGCTCACCCCGGCGCTGTACGGGGTGCTCGACGACTGGCGGGCCTGGGCCGAGGAGATCAGCTGAACACCTGACTTTCGTCGGTGTCCGCCCAGGTCGGGGGTGGGTAGCCTGGCCGCCGTGCGGATGTGGGGGCAGGGCCGGTGGCCGGTCGCCGGGGCGCCGGCGGACGCGCGGCGGCGGCGGATCGTCGCGGACGTGCTGCTCTGGGCCGTGGTCGCGACGCCGGTCGGCTACGCCGGGATCACCCCGCCGTACCACCGCTACGGCGTGGCGACGGTGGTCGGGTCGCTGCTGCTGCTCGGCACGGCGGTCGCGGCCGGCCGGCGGGCGCCGCTGGTCGCGCTGGTGCTGGTGGTGCTCGGCTCGCTGCTCGACGGCAACTTCGTCTTCGCCATCCCGATCTTCAGCTACCTGGTCGGGCGGCGCGGCGCCACCGCCGGCCCCGCCGCCGTGGTCTTCGCCCTGATCGCGGCGGGCGGCACCGCGCTGAACCTGGGGCTGCTCGGCACCGGGGCGGCGACCTGGTTCCTGCTCGCCTCGGTGCTGCTCTTCGCCGGGGTGTTCCCCTGGCTGGTCGGCCGGTACCGGCGGCAGCAGCACGAGCTGACCGAGGCCGGCCGCCGGCACGCCGACGCGCTGGCCCGGGAGGAGCGCGGCGCCGCCGAGCGGATCCGGCTGCGGGAACGGGCCCGTATCGCCCAGGAGATGCACGACTCGCTGGGCCACGACCTCAGCCTGATCGCCCTGCGCGCGGCCGCCCTGGAG
The DNA here is from genome assembly GCF_056780015.1 of Micromonospora sp. R311. Lineage (NCBI taxonomy): Bacteria > Bacillati > Actinomycetota > Actinomycetes > Micromonosporales > Micromonosporaceae > Micromonospora > Micromonospora sp. R311. Next base: position 33,617 of record NZ_JBSWCE010000012.1, on the reverse strand, counting down.
GTCGCGGCGGACCTCGACCCGCGGCACCGGGCCGCCGCCGGGGAGCTGCGGGCCAGCGTCGCCACCGCCACCGAACGCCTGCACGAGATCATCGGGCTGCTCCGGGACGACGGCGGCGGGAGCACCACCCGGCCGGCCGGGGAGAGCGTCGCGGACCTGGTCGACGGCGCCCGGGAGGCGGGTATGGCGGTACGGCTGGCGGCGACGCCGGACGCGGCCGAGCTGCCGGCGCGGGTCGGGCACGCCGCACACCGGGTGGTCCGCGAGGCGCTGACCAACGCGGCCCGGTACGCCCCGGGCGCCGCGGTCGAGGTGCGCCTCGCCCGGGCCGGCGACCGGATCGAGGTGGCCGTCGTCAACGCGCCACCGCCGGCCGGTCCGCTGCCCGGCCCACCGTCGCACGGCAGCGGGCTGCTCGCGCTGGCCGAGCGGGTACGCCTGGCCGGCGGATCCCTCGACGCCGGACCGCTGGCCGACGGCGGCTTCGCCGTGCGCGTCCGGCTGCCGGTCACCGGTCTGCCGCCGGCCGACGCGACCGGGCCGGCGGACGAGCCGACGCCGGCGGGCCCGGCACCCGGGCCGGCAGGTCGCGCAGCCGCGCTTCCGCCCGGCGGCGACCGGCCCGGCCGGACTGAGCGGCCGGCCGAGGCGGAGCGGCGGCTGCGCGACGCCCGCCGGCGGGTCCGGCGCAGCCTGTTGGCGGCGCTCGGGGCGCCGGCCGGCCTCGCCCTGGTGCTCTCCCTCGTCTACTACCCGGTGGCGACCGCCGGGACGGTCCTGGACCGGGCCACCTTCGACGCGATGCGGGTCGGCACGGTCCGGGCGGAGCTGACCGGGCTGCCCCGCCGGCAGCTCGACCGGCCCGCCGGGGCCGACCCGGCCGGGTGCGAGTACTACACCGACGGGAACTTCCCGTTGGCCCAGCCGACCTGGCGGCTCTGCTTCGCCGACGGCCGGCTCGTCAGCAAGGCGCGGATCGACCAATGAGCACCGACACCACCGCGACCGAGCCGGTCCGGGTCGTCCTCGCCGACGACGAGGCGATGATCCGGGCGGGCGTCCGGGCCATCCTCGCCGCCGACCCGGGCATCGAGGTGGTCGCCGAGGCCGGTGACGGCCGGGCGGCGGTGGAGCTGGTCCGGGCGCACCGGCCCCGGGTGGCGCTGCTGGACATCCGGATGCCGAAGCTGGACGGGCTCAGCGCCGCCGCCGAGATCCGCCGGCTGGTCCCGCAGACGGCCACGGTCATGCTCACCACCTTCGGCGAGGACGACCACGTCGCCCGGGCGCTCGGGCACGGGGCGAGCGGCTTCCTGCTCAAGGCCGGGGACCCGCGCGAGCTGATCGCCGGGGTGCGGGCGGTCGCCGACGGTGGGGCGTACCTGTCGCCGCGGGTGGCCCGCCGGGTGATCGAGCTGGGTGGCGGGCGGTTGGCCCGGCGGCCGGTCGCCCGGGACCGGCTGGCCGGGCTCACCGACCGGGAGCGGGAGGTGCTGGCGCTGGTCGGGGCGGGGCTGTCCAACGCCGAGATCGCCCGCCGGCTGCACCTGGTGGAGGGGACCGTGAAGAGCTACCTGACCAGCATCTTCACCCGGCTGGAGGTGCGCAACCGGGTGCAGGCGGCGATCCTCGCGTACGAGGCGGGGCTGGTCGAGCCGGCCGGCTGACCCGCCCCGCCCGCGCACGTCAGGCGTCCCGGCGGCGCAGCGCGACCCGGCCCAGGGCGAGCGCGGCGGCCGCCCAGCCGGCGAGCAGCAGCAGCCCGACGGCCGCCGGGTAGGGGTCGGCGTCGCCGGCCAGGAAGTGCGCCCCGGCGACCCCCGGGAAGGCGTCGGCGATCCGGTTGAGCGCCGCGATGTCCGGCTCCTGCAACGACAGCGGCACGATCATCAGGGTGGCGACCAGCACGGTCAGCGTGAGCACCGCGCTGCGCAGCGCCGCGGCCAGGCCGAGCGCCAGCACGCCGACCAGCGCCAGGTAGGTCGCCACCGCCGCGACGTCGGCGAGGGTCTCCGCCGCCGGTGCGGTGCCCCAGCGGCCCAGCACCGGCCCGGCCACCGCCACCCCGACCGCGCCCAGCAGCAGGCCGAGCGCGAAGGTCACCGCCCCGGTCACCGTGGCCTTCGTCAGCAGCACCCGGCCGCGCGACGGCGTGCACTGCAGGGTGGTCCGGATGGTGCCGCTGGTGAACTCGCCGGTGACCATGAGGAGGCCGAGCGCCAGCACGGCGTACTGGGTGAGCTCGACCGAGCCGACCACGATGCTGCCGACGGTCACCACGCCGGCGTCGTCGGCCGGGTCGTCGTTGGTGTTCGCGTTGGCGGCGTAGATGGCGAGCTGGCCGGCGGTCGCGGCGGTGACCAGCACCCCGGCCAGCATCGTCCACCAGGTGGAACGGACCGACCACAACTTGGTCCATTCGGCGGCGATCGTGCTCATCGGTCGGTACCTCCGGTCGGGGTGCCGGCGTACTCCACGCTGCCGGCGGTCAGTTCCATGAAGGCATGCTCCAGCGAGGCCCCGTGCGGGCTCAGCTCGTGCAGCCGGACCCCCAGCTCGTACGCCAGGTCGCCGATCCGGTCCGCGGTGGCGCCGGTGACGGTCAGCTCGTCCGGGCCGGCCGGGTCGACGGTGGCCCCGGTGGCGGTGAGCCGCTCGGCGAGCGCGGCCAGGCCGGCCGGCTGGGGGCTGCGTACCCGGACCGCCACCGCGCTGCCCGCGATCACCTCGTCGATCGGCGCGTCGGCGAGCAGCCGACCCCGGCCGATCACCACCAGCCGGTCCGCGGTGAGCTGCATCTCACTCATCAGGTGGCTGGAGACGAAGACGGTCCGGCCCTCGTCGGCCAGGGAGCGCATCAGCTGCCGGACCCAGCGCACCCCGTCCGGGTCGAGGCCGTTGACCGGCTCGTCGAACATCAGCACCGGCGGGTCGCCGAGCAGGGCGCCGGCGATGCCGAGCCGCTGTGCCATGCCGAGCGAGAGGGTACGGCCCGGCTTGGCGGCGGCGCGGGCGTCCAGCCCGACGGTGCCGAGCACCTCGTCCACCCGGCGGGTGGGCAGGCCGTTGCTGCGGGCCATCGCCAGCAGGTGGGCCCGGCCGGACCGGGCCGGGTGGACGGCCCGGGCGTCCAGCAGCGCGCCGACCTCGCGCAGCGGTCGCCGCAGCTCCCGGTAGGCCCGGCCGTTCACCAGGGCCCGCCCGGCGGTCGGCCGGTCCAAACCGAGGACCATCCGCATGGTGGTGGACTTGCCGGCCCCGTTGGGGCCGAGGAACCCGGTGACCCGTCCGGGCGCGATGTCGACGGTCAGGTCGTCAACCGCGGTGGTGGCCCCGAACCGCTTGGTCAACCCACGTAATGTGATCATGCGCCGACGCTAGGTGGGCGGTGTGGCCCGCCGCCGCGCCCGAACGGCACCGGCCGCCCCCCACTTTGGTCAGGTTCCGGGCGGCGGCCGGTCCGGGCCGGGCGGGCTCAGCCGCGGCGGATGACGAAGGCGTCGGGCATCCGGAAGGTGAGGTTGTCCGGGCACCACGGCGGTCGGACCACCGTCGCGCCCGCCAGCAGCGGGGCCGCTTCCGTGACCACCACCGCCGCCTCCATCCGGGCCAGCTGGTCGCCGACGCAGCGGTGCGCGCCCGCCCCGAAGGCCAGGTGCCGGCGGGACCCGCGCTGGCCGGGCCGGAACCCGCCGGGCGCGTCCACGGTGGCCGGGTCCCGGCCGGCGCGGGCCAGCCAGAGCACGATGCTGGTGCCCGCCGGCACCGCCGTCCCGCCCAGCGTGGTGTCCGTCGCGGCCACCCGGCGCCAGGTGACGATCGGCGGCTCCAGCCGAAGTCCCTCCTCGACCACGTCGGCGACCGGCACGGCGCCGGAGCGCAGGCCGGCCAGCACGGCCGGCTCGCCGGCCAGCCGGTGCAGCAGCAGGGTGAGGAACTGCGAGGTGGTCTCCTGGCCGGCGACCAGCAGGAAGAAGAGCGCGCCCACCACCTTGTCGGGTGGGTGCCCGGCGGCCCGCAGGTCGGCGGCGAGTCCGCCACCGGTGGCGGCGAACTCCCGCAGCACCCGGTGGAACCGGCCCACCTCGGTGGCGAGGGCCAGTTGCCGGTCGGCGTCCAGCGGCGCCCAGAACAGCTCCAGCGCGGCCCGGGCGAACTCCTTCACCGCGCCGACCGGCGCGTCGGGCAGCTCCACCAGCCGGGCGAGTACCAGCAGCGGCAGGTCGGCGGCGAGCCGGGCGTAGAGGTCCACCGGTTCGCCGGCGTCCAGCTCGGCGGCGAGCGCGCCGACCCGCTCCCGGACCAGCCCGGTCAACCAGGGCCGCTGGGCGGCGACCTTGGTCGGGTGCAGCGCGTCGGCGACGATCGCCCGGATCCCCGGATGGCTGGCGGTGGAGTTGTTGGCCAGCGTCGGCGGCAGCCGGAACCGGTGTCCGGCGAGCACCCGCAGCGCGGCCACCGGCATCGGGGTCACCGCGTCCAGGGCGTTGTCCGGCCGGTACGTCACCGGGTCGGTGAGGACCCGGCGGACCAGCGCGTGCCGGGTCACCACCAGGTGTTCGACGCCGGTGTGGTCGGCCACCCGGGCCACGTCGGGCCAGGGTGCGTCGACGGCCTGCGCCCAGCTGCGGAACAGCACGCCGACACGCTAGTCGCCGGCCCCCGGCCGGCCCGGCCGCAACTGCCACACCGTGGTGCGCTTCACCCGGACGCTCTCCAGCGCCTCCGGCACCGGCACGTCGTACCGGGCCAGCTCGTCGAAGCGGTCGCGGGGCAGGAACGCCCGGCCCGGGTCGCCGACCAGCACCCGCGCCCCGGCGCGGGCGGCCCGCAGCAGGAAGCGCAGCATCCGGTTGGCCATCGCCTCGCTGTAGAAGACGTCCCCGGCGAGCACCACCTCGGCGTCCCCGGCGTCACCGTCCAGGACGTCGCCGAGTTCGGCGTCCACGCGTACCCCGTTGGCCTCGGCGTTGAGCGCGACCGCCGCGACGGCCAGCTCGTCGATCTCGACGGCGCGGACGGCGGCGGCGCCGGCCCGGGCCGCGGCGATCGCCACCAGGCCGGAGCCGGCGGCCAGGTCGAGCACCCGGCGGCCGGCGACCACCTCCGGATGGTCGGTGACGTACCGGGCCAACCCCTGCCCGCCGGCCCAGGCGAAGGCCCAGAACGGCGGCGGCTGCGCGCTGCGGAACTCGCCCTCGGTCAGTTCCCAGAGCCCGATCGGCTCGTCCGCCTGGTGCAGCCGCACCTCGGGGACGAAGGTGACCGGCGCGAGGCGGGCGTGCAGTCGGACGAAGGTGGCGGAGAGCTCGGACACCGGGTGATTCTCCCGTGGCCCGCTCGGGGCGTGTCGCGGGGGAGGGGTGACCGGTTCACCACGCTCGGTGATAACCGCCCCCGTGCTTGGCGATCGGTGCGAACACACCCGTCTGGTCCCGGGCCCGGCGGGCTCCTAGCGTTGCCGGTTGGAGGCGACCGGGAGGGCGGAACGGTGACGATGCGACGGTACGCGCTACGGGCCGGGGTGGTGCTGGCCTGCCTGGGCGGGATGGCGCTCGGCCCGGCCGCGCCCGCGCGGGCGGCCTTCGCCACCGAGTTGAGCGGCCTGCCGGACGAGTTCACCGCCGGCGACCGGGTGGAGACGGTCTCGGCGGTGGTCTCCCGCACCGACCCCGGGCGCTGCGTCAAGGTGCGCTGGTCGATGGTGCTCACCGTGCGGGGGATCCGGCTGGACCAGGTGAAGGTGGACCGGGTCGAGGAGACCGGTTCGTTCCCGCTGGAGATCCGCACCGAGGGGGACGTGGCCCGGCTGACCGACCGGCAGCTGGACCCGGGCACGCTCTGCCCGAACCGGACGGTCACCGCCCGCTACCGGCTCGCCTTCGCCGAGGACGTCGCCCGGGGGCGGGTCACCCTGGCGGCCGAGGCGTACGACGCGAACCTGCGCCTGCTGGCCCGGCAGACGGCGACCCGGTCGGTGGTGGGACCGGAGGCCACGGCCACCCCGGCGCCGGAGACCAGCCAGCCCGCGCGGCCCAGCGAGCCGGCCGAGGAGAGCGCGGCGGCCGAGCCGACCGAGGAGCCGGTGGCCGAGGTGCCCCCGGCCGCGGGTCGACCGGTCGCGCAGGCCGGCGGGTTCGGGCTGGTGCAGGCCGCCTTCCTGCTCGGCGGGCTGCTGCTCTTCCTCGGCGTCGGGCTGCTGCTGCGGCTGCGGCACCTGACCCGGACCGCCGGCGGGGACGGCGAACCGGGGCCGGTGGACCGGTGGGAGCGGCCCGCCGGTCCGCGGCGGTGGTGACCGGAAGATCAGCGGGTGGTGACCGGGAAACAGGCCCGGGGCCGCCGGCACGTGCCGGCGGCCCCGGGACCCGTCACTTCGAGAACGCCTGGAACTCGGCGATCCGCACCTGGGTACGCGCCGGGCTGGCCGTCGCGCAGTCGGTGGTCGTGGCCGGATCGTCGTCCTGCTCACCGGCGTAGTCCGGGCCGCCGGTGCACTGGCTGGTTAGCACCTCCAGTCGCAGGTGGGTGGCGAGCGTGGTGGGCACCGGGAACTCGCGCAGGTTGATGTCCCGCACGTACGCCCGGTACGCCCCGCCCGGGAACGCGTCCGCCGCGCTGGTGTAGATCCGCTGCCAGTGCGCCGGATCCGCGCAGTCGGTGGTCTTCGCGTTGCACGCCGAGACCGCGAACGAGCGCAGCGCGCTGAGCGCGTTCTGGCTGCCCGGGTCGGCGTCGCCGGTGATCGCCGGGCGCAGCATGGCGCTGACGTTGACCCGCTTCACCACCTGCGGCGCGTCCCCGGGCAGCGCCACGGTGACCTGCCGCCCGGCCACCCCGTCCAGGGAGGCCCAGTTGGTCGCCTCGGTGTCGTCGGCGATCCGGTCCAGGTTGACCCCGTCCCCGCTGACCGTCGCGCCGGACGCGGTGGACGCCAGGTTGCGGCTCATCCGCAGGTCGACGTGGCCCTCCTGGCCGGCCTTGGCGACCACGCTCAGTCGCTGGTGGCCGAAGCCGGGCGCGACGGCGAGCAGTTGGTAGCTGCCGGGCACCAGCTCGACGGTGTCCGGCAGCGCGGTGGCCGGGTCGGTGTCGGCCACCGGCACCGCCCGCGCCTCGTACGCCCCGACGTACACCCGGATCGGCGCGTCGGCGCTGTCGCCCTTCGGCCGGAGGGTGAGCAGCGCGTTGTCGGCGTTCGGCGCGGCGAAGCTCGGCGTCGGGTCGGTGTCGGAGGCGCCCTCGGTGGCGGCGTCCCGGCCCATCCCGGAACGGGCGAACTCGGCCCAGATCAGGTCCTGGTTGGCGCCGTCGAAGCGGAGCAGGTCGGCGGTGAGCATGTTGTCCCGCATGTCGAGCATGCTCACCTGGCTGGCGGCCTGCAGCAGGAACGAGTCGAAGACCAGCTGCGACCAGCGCCGGTTGCCCGGGCACTGCTCGACCGGCACCTTGCCGCGCGCGCAGTCCAGTTGCCGCTGCGGGGTGCCGACGCCGTACCGCTTCAGCAGCGCGGCGCGGACCCGGAAGTTGGTCGCGCTCCAGATCTCGCCGTCCGCGTGCACCGCCGGGCCGCCGGTGTTGTAGCCGACGTCGGAGTAGTTCAGCGGGCTGCGGCTGAAGTCGTGGTTGCGGATGCCGCTGACCAGGTTGCCGGTGACGTACCCGCCGGTGATGTACGGCGTCTCGCCCGGGGCGCGCAGCCCGTGCTGGAACAGGTACTCCGCGGCGAGCAGGTCGCTCCACGACTCACCCATCGAACCGCCCTGGTGCCCGCCGATGCCGCTGTTCGGGCCGGCGATCATGCGGTTGGTGATGGCGTGGGTGTACTCGTGCCCGATCACCGTCATGTCGTAGTCGCCGTCGACGCAGGGCGGGTACGGCCCGCCGGCCTGCGGCTGCCACAGGTACATGTTGGTGGTCGGCGGCAGGCCGTCGCGCGGCGTGCCCTGGTTGGCGTTGTTCCGGTTGCCGCTCAGCGCGCCCTGCTGGGCGCGGCCCTGCTCGGCGTCCCCGCCCAGGCCCTCCGGCGTCAGGTTGACCGCCTGGAGGTTCCAGGTCGCCTCGGTGAAGCCGAGGTGCCAGGCCCAGTCGTGCATCCGGTTGTGCATGGCGAAGAGGTTGCTGATCGCCGCGTCGTCGTCGTTGCGCTGGGCGGAGGTGAACACCTCGGGGTTGCACCGGGCCTGGTGCCACTGGTCGGTGAACGGGTACTCGTAACGGCGCTGCGGGCTCGGCGTGGCCGGGACGACCGGAGTGCCGGCGCCCCAGGAGCGCACCGTGTTGGCCGAGTTGCCGCGCGAGGTGCCGGTCGGCGTGCCGGTGGCCGCGTCCACGTCCCACGGCTGCCCGGTGGCCGGGTCGCGGAAGGCCGCCTGGCAGTCCGGCGCCGGGTCGCCGCACCAGCGCACCCGCGGGTCCACCCCCGGGCCGAGGTCGCGGGGCGGGGTGGCGGGGAAGACGGCCCAGCTCGGGTTGTCGGAGTCGTAGTCGACCAGGTCCTCGCGGACCAGCACCTGGCCGGTGATCCCGTCGACGTAGCTGGTGTACGCCGTCGGGTGGTCGGTGTCGGCCCCGATCAGGGTCACCTCGTACGCGTCCCGGGCCCCGTCCAGCGGGGTGGGCACGGCGACCCGCTGCACGCTGTGGCTGCGTACCCCGGCCGCGTCCAGGCCGGCGTCGGCGAGCGCGGCCGCGTACGCCTGCTCCCGGGTGAGGGTGGCCGGCGCCGGGGCCGCGGCGTCGCGGGCCAGCGAGGAGCTCACCGAGAGCACCGTGCCGTCGGCGACGGCGAGGGTGACCAGACCGTCGTGCCCGGCCGGCAGGTCGCCGAAGCGCTGCCGCAGGGTGACCACCGCGCCGGTGCCGATCGGGCGGACCAGCACCCGGTCCATCGCGGCCACCTCGGCGGCGTCGAGGCCGAAGAGGTCCTGGTTGCCGGTCAGGTAGGCGCGGGCGGCCGCCTCCGGGTCGGCCGGCAGGCCGGTGGCGAGCGGGGTGCGGCCGGGGCCGAGCGCGTGCGGGGTGCCGAGCCGGTTCCACCGCACGTCCGGGTCGGCCTTGCGGGCCAGCCCGCGCTGGCGGGCGTCCGGTGCGGCGGTGCCGGCGCGGTTGTCGACGTCGGCGTGCTGGTGGCCCTCGGCGAACGGGCCGGAGCGCCGTTCCGTGGTGGCGCCGCCGCCGGCGGGCGCGGCGGCGCCGGGCCCGGCGGGAAGCAGGGCGGCGACCACCGCGGTCGCCGCCAGAACGGGGATGAGCCGGCGTCGGCGCCGGCTCATCCAGGGTGTCCACTCCGGTTGTGCCACGGGTCCTCCTCGTGGGAGCGGGATGGCCGGCCCTTCGCCGACCCGGTGCAGCGCTGTGACGCATGCGCATTTGTGGATACCAGCCGCTCGCGGTGGCGACAAGGTCGGCGACTGTCCGTTTTCGCGGTCAGCCTCTTTACAAAAGGACAGGTCTTGTAAAGGCGCGGCTCCGGTGCCAGGGTCGGGGCACTCCCCGGATCGGAGGTCGACCATGGCGACCGGTGCCCCCGCGACCGTCCCTGGAACCCGTTGGCGCGACCCGCGCCGGCCGTACTGGCCGCTGGCGCTGCTCGTCCCGGCGCTGCCCTTCCTGGGCTACGCGACGTGGCGCGGCACCGACGGCGGCTGGGCCTGGTGGCTCACCCCGGCGATCGTCTTCGGGCTGATCCCGGTCGTCGACCTGCTGATCGGCGACGACCGGCGCAACCCGCCGGAGGCGGCGGTGCCCCAGCTGGCGGCGGACGGCTACTATCGCTGGCTGACCTACCTCTACCTGCCGGCCCAGTACGCCGCCCTGGTGCTCTGCTGCGCGGTCTGGGCCCGCGGCGGGCTGTCCCTGTTCGGCGCGGCCGGCCTGGTGCTCACCGTCGGGGTGGTGAACGGCATCGCCATCAACACCGCCCACGAGCTGGGCCACAAGCGGGAACGGCTGGAGCGCTGGCTGTCCAAGGTGGCCCTCGCGCCGACCGGGTACGGGCACTTCCACGTCGAGCACAACCGCGGCCACCACGTCCGGGTGGCCACCCCGGAGGACCCGGCCAGCTCCCGGCTGGGGGAGAGCTTCTGGGCGTTCTGGCCGCGTACCGTCGTCGGGAGCCTGCGCTCGGCCTGGCGGCTGGAGACCGGCCGGTTCGCCATCCGCGGTCGCTCCCGGTGGACCTGGCGCAACGAGGTGCTCAACGCCTGGGCGATGACGCTGGCGCTGTTCGCGGCGCTGGTCGTCGTGTTCGGCCCCGGGGTGCTGCCGTTCCTGCTGCTCCAGGCGGTGGTCGGGTTCTCCCTGCTGGAGGCGGTCAACTACCTGGAGCACTACGGGCTGGCCCGGTGGCGGACCGCGGCCGGCCGGTACGAGAAGGTCGACCCACGGCACAGCTGGAACAGCGACCGGGTGGTCACCAACGTCTTCCTCTTCCAGCTCCAGCGGCACAGCGACCACCACGCCAACCCGCTGCGCCGCTACCAGACGCTGCGCAGCTTCGACTCCTCGCCGCAGCTGCCCGCCGGCTACGCGACCATGGTGGTCGCGGCGCTGGTGCCACCGCTGTGGCGGCGGATGATGGACCACCGGGTGGTCGAGCACTACGGCGGCGACATCGAGCGGGCCAACATCCACCGGCCGGCGCTGCCCCGGCTGCGGGAGCGCCAGCGCCGGCGGGCCGCGGCCGGCCAGGGACGGAACGCCCGCTGAGCGTCCCGCCCCCGTCGACCGGATCGGGCGGCCGGCGCCGGTCCGGCCCGCCGGGTCGGCCGGCCGACCCGCCCGGGGTCAGTCCAGCTCGGTCGGGTCGAGGCCGAGTTCCCGGGCGGCCACCAGGCGGACCCACTCGGCGAACTGGCGGCGGGAGATCACCCGGTCGTGCACCGCGAGCTGGACCGCCAGCCCGTCCATCAGCGCGCTGATCCGCCAGGCCGCACCGGCCGGGTCGGCGCACTCGAAGGTGCCGTCGCGGACCCCGTCGGAGATCACCGTGGCGAGATCCTCCCGCCACCGCAGGTCGAGCCGGCGGGAGACCTTCTCCAGCTCGGGGGTGCGCAGCGACTCGGCCCAGCCGTCGATCCACATCGCCCAGGAGATGGTCCGCCCGGCCGGGGTGTAGAGCCGGAGGATCCGCCGCAGCTTGGTCAGCGGCGGGGCGCCGGACCGGACCACCGCGTCCAGCCGGGCCAGATCCTGCTCGACGGCGTACGCGAACGCCTGCGAGAGCAGTCGCTCCTTGGTGGCGAAGTGGTAGAAGACCAGTGCCTGACTCACCCCGGCGGCCTGTGCCACGTCGGCCGTGCGGGTGTTGGCCAGGCCGCGTTCCACGATCACGTCACAGGCGGTGCGCAGCAGGGCATCCAGGCGGATCTCGGCCGCACGTCTCGTCACGTTCGTTACCGTAACCCATCCGACCGAACACGAGCCGTTACCGAACCGGCCCGGAGTGAGGCGCGAGAGTCGGAAGCCGGACAGTTTCCGACCTGCGGGTTCGCCGCTCGGGACATCGCCGCGCGTCAGTCCGCCGCCAAGATTCACAGCCACCCGCCGCCCGCCCGGGGCGAAGTCTCCTAGGAAGCCCTACGGTGCGTGGCCGCCGCCCGGACGCGCCGAAGCCCGACCCGAGTTGGCAACCGCTCGCCGGCTCGGCTAAAGTTCTCATCCGTCACCGGGGAATGCCGGGGGCACGCGGACGTAGCGCAGCTGGTAGCGCATCACCTTGCCAAGGTGAGGGTCGCGGGTTCGAATCCCGTCGTCCGCTCGGAGCTGCCGCCACGCATGACGGGGGCAACCTCGGTGGGGTGGCCGAGAGGCGAGGCAACGGCCTGCAAAGCCGTGTACGCGGGTTCAAATCCCGTCCCCACCTCGACACAGACGCGGGCGATTGGCGCAGTGGGAGCGCGCTTCCTTGACACGGAAGAGGTCACTGGTTCAAACCCAGTATCGCCCACCAGGTAGGTCAGCAGGTCGAACGGCTCGTTACCGGACATCCGGTAACGAGCCGTTCGGTTTCTCCCGGTGCTCCTACTCGTAGGCCAGCGCGCGGAGCACGTCGAGCCGGGCGGCCCGCACCGCCGGCAGCACCGCGGCGACCACCCCGATCACGCCGCCGGCCAGCAGGTAGCCCGCCAGGAAGGGCCAGGGCAGGGCGAGTCGGTCGACCCCCTCGTCGGCCAGGGCGCGGACCACGGCCGCGCCGATGCCGGTACCGACCGCCACGCCGAGCAGCGCGCCGAACGTCGAGATGACCACGGCCTCCACGGTCACCATCCGGATCGCCTGCCGCCGGCTCAGCCCGAGCGCGCGGAGCAGGCCCAGCTCCCGGGTCCGTTCCAGCACCGACAGGGCGAGGGTGTTCACGATGCCCAGCACGGCGATCACCATCGCCAGCCCCAGCAGCGCCTGCACGATCAGCAGGATCGAGTTGAAGCCGCTGGTCGCCAACTCCATCACGCCGGCCGGGTCCGTCACGGTGACCTCGGGGTTGCCGGCCAGCAGCGTGCCGATCTCGCGCCGGATGTCGGCCGCGGGTGCCTCCGGGGCCAGCCGCACGTACGCCTCCGACGGCTCCCGCACGCGCAGGTCGGGCACCACCGAGTCGGACAGAAGCCAGCCCGAGGTCCACCCGCCGGCATAGGTGCCGGCCACGGTGATCGTCCGGCTCCGCCCGCTGCCGAACTCCACCGTCACGGCGGAGCCGACCCGCAGGCCCCGCTTCGCCGCGGTGTCGACGTCCACCAGCGCCTGGTCGGGGCCGAGGGAGAACGAGCCGGCCACGGGCGTCACAGCGACCGTCGAGGGCAGCGCCGGCGCGTTGTCGACCGCCGTGACGCGGGCGACGTCGCCGTCGACGACCGCCCCGTCGTGGTACTGCCCGACCACCGTCGTCACACCCGGCATGGCCCGGATCCGGTCCAGCACCGCCCGGTCGAACGTCGGCGGGCGCTCGGTGCTGTCGATCCAGGTGATCACGAGGTCCGCGTGGATCTGCTCGGGTGCGGTGGACCTCAGGCTGACCGTGGTGGACGTCAGGACGATGTTCAGGCCGGTGACCAGCGCGATCCCGACCATGAGCGCGGCGGCGGTGATGGCGGTCCGGCGCGGGTTGCGGCCGGAGTTGAGCCGGCCCAGCCGGCCCGGCACCGACCAGGAGAAGAGCCGGCCGATCAGGCCCACCGCCGGGCGGGCGACGGCGGGGGTGAGCAGGGCCGCCCCGACGAGGCTGGCCAGGACGCCGCCGAGCACCGCGGCCACCGGCACCTCGTCCGGGCCGCCGGCCAGGCCGTAGCCGAGCAGCGCCAGCCCGGCCACGCCGACGACCGCGCCGGAGCCGGTCAGCCTGGTGAGCGGGCGGTCCGGCGTGGCCGCCTCGCGCAACGCGGCCACCGGCGGGATCCGCGCCGCCCGCACGGCCGGCACCAGGGCCGCCACCACCGTCACCAGCGGGCCGACGGTGAATGCGGCGTACCCGGCGGTGGCCGGCACGCCGAATCCGGCGACGTCCAGCGCGCCCCCGCCGAGCCGGTTGACCACCCGGGCCGACAGCGTGCCGGCACCGACGCCGAGGACCAGCCCGAGCGCCGAGGCGGTCAGCCCGATCAGCGCCGCCTCCGCGAGCACCGACCCGATCACCTGGCGGCGGCCGGCGCCGAGCGCCCGCAGCAGCACCAGCTCCCGGGCCCGCTGGGCGATGACGATCGAGAAGGTGTTGAGGATGAGGAAGACGCCGACGAACAGCGCCACCCCGGCGAAGCCGAGCATGATGTCGTTGAGGAACGCGAGATCCTCCTCGGCCGCGGCGGCCTGCTCCCGGCGCAGCTCCGCGCCCGTGCGCACCTCGTAGTCCGCACCGAGCACGGCGCGCAGCCGGTCGCGCAGCGCGGCCGGGTCCACCCCCGGCGCCGCCCGGACGTCGACCGCGGAGAACACGCCGGCCCGGCCCAGCATCAGCTCGGCCGCCACCGACTCGTGGAAGGCGATCTCGTGCGCGCCGCCGAGGCTGTTCCGGCCACGGTCGCCGTACTCGAGGATGCCGACCACGGTGAACGTGCGTCCGGGTTGCAGGGTCAGCACCCCGACCCGGGCGCCGAGCCCCACCCCACCGCGATCCGCCAGGGCCGCGTTGACCGCGATCTCGTCGGCGTTCGCCGGACCGCGGCCGGCGCGCAGCCGGGTCGGGCCGGTCTCGCCGACCCAGTTCGTGCCCAGCCGGGGCCGGCCGAAGGTGGTTACCACCTTGCCGTCCGAGCCGATCATGCGGGCGCCGTCCTCGCCCACCAGGCCGGCGGCTCCGGCGGCACCGGGCGTCGCGGCGGCGCGGGCGACCAGCCCGGCGGGCACGGTCACGGTGGCCGGCGCCTCAGACTCGGTACGCGGCGGGGTGGCCCGGATCCGCACGTCGGTGTCCGCGTACGCGTCGGCGTAGGTGGCGTCGAAGGATCGGGCGAGGGTGTCGGTGAGGACGAGGGCGCCGGAGACGAACATGACGCCGAGGACGACGGCCAGGCCGGACAGGACCAGGCGCAGCTTGCGGGAGAGGACGCCCTTGAGGGTGGCCCGGATCATCGGGTGGCTCCCGTGGTGGCCTGGGCGTCGAGGTTCCTGAGCCGGTCGAGGACGGTGGCGGAGGTGGGTCGACGCAGTTCGTCGACGATCCGGCCGTCGGCGAGGAAGACGACCCGGTCGGCCTGGCTGGCGGCGCTCGGGTCGTGGGTGACCATGACGATGGTGTGGCCGAAGTCGCGGACGGAGTCGCGGAGGAAGCCGAGGACCTCGGCCCCGGAGCGGGAGTCGAGGTTGCCGGTGGGCTCGTCGGCGAAGATCACCTCCGGTCTGCCGACGAAGGCGCGGGCGCAGGCGACGCGCTGCTGCTGGCCGCCGGAGAGCTGGTCGGGGCGGTGGCGGAGCCGGTCGCGCAGGCCGACGGTGTCGATCACGGCGTCGTACCACGCTGCGTCGGGCTTGCGGCCGGCGATGGCGAGCGGGAGGAGGATGTTCTCCTCGGCGGTGAGGGTGGGTAGGAGGTTGAACTGCTGGAAGACGAAGCCGACCTGGTCGCGGCGGAGCCGGGTGAGGCCGGCGTCGGAGAGGCCGGTGACCCGGGTGTCGCCGATGTGGACCTCACCGCGGGTGACCGGGTCGAGGCCGGCCAGGCAGTGCATGAGGGTGGACTTGCCGGAGCCGGAGGGGCCCATGATGGCGGTGAACCGGCCCCGTTCGAGTTCGACGTCGACCCCGCGCAGGGCGACGACCTGGGCGGCGCCGGCGCCGTACACCTTCCACACGTCCGTCGCCCGGGCCGCGATCCCCGTCGGTGCTGTCGTGGGCGTTTTCGTCATGGCGCTCAGCCAACCGGCCGTCGACGCCGGGCACAGTCACGCCCGGTCGAGTCCGTGAGGTATACCCAGCACTACCGTGCCGCCCGGCGGGCGCCGGTAGCGTGACCGGCATGCAGGCCCGCACCGCGTTGGAGGCGCTCACCATGCGCCCCGGGCGGTTCCTGGGCAGCGCCTGGCCCTGGCGGTCGGCCGCCTACCTGGTCGGTGGCGCGCTGATCGGGTGCCCCACGCTCGGTGCCGCCATCCTGCTCGGCGACCGGGGCCCCACCCCGTCGGCGGTCCTGACCGGGCTGGCCGCGGGGCTGGCGGTGATCGTCGGCGGGATCGCGCTCGCCGGGTTGGAGCGCCGGCGGCTGCGCCTGGTCGACCGCGACCCGGTGGCCGACCCGCACCGGTCGCTCGACGACCGGAGCCGGTGGCGGCGGCTGTCGGTCCGGCTGCGCGAGGACGTCACCCGGCGGGAGGTCGGGTACGCCGTCGTCTCCGGCACGCTGTTGGGCTGGATCGACGCGGTCGTCCTGCTCTGCGCGGTGTGGGCCCCGGTGACGTTCCTGGTGTCCCCGCTGCGCGACCCGGAGCAGGTGAACTGGCAGCAGTTCGCCGTCGCGGTGACCGGTGCGGCGTTGCTGGCCTGCGCGCCGTACCCGCTGACGGCCTGGGCCGGCGCGCGCGCCGCCATGGCCCGGGCCATCCTCGGCCCGCGCGCCACCGACGACCTCGGCGAGCGGCTGGTCGAGGTCACCCGGTCGCGGGCCCGGCTGGTGGACGCGTTCGAGGTCGAGCGGCGCAGGATCGAGCGGGACCTGCACGACGGCGCCCAGCAGCGGCTGGTGGCGCTCACCATGCAGCTCGGCCTCGCCCGGCTGGAGGTGCCGCCCGACTCGCCGGTCGGCGAGCCGCTGGCGAAGGCGCACGACCTGGCCAAGCAGGCGCTCACCGAGCTGCGCGAGCTGATCCGCGGGGTGCACCCGCAGGTGCTCACCGGCCGCGGCCTGGCCGCGGCGATCGAGGATGTCGCCGGCCGTTCCCCGGTGCCGGTCGACGTCGACATCCGGCTGCCCGGGCGGCTGCCGACCTCGATCGAGGTGACCGCCTACTTCGTGGTCGTGGAGGCGCTGGCGAACGTCGCCAAGCACAGCGGGGCGACCCGGGCGTCGGTGACCGCTGCGCTGGTCGACGGCCGGTTGGTGCTGCGCGTGCGCGACGACGGCGTCGGCGGGGCGGACCCGGCCGCCGGCAGCGGCCTGGCCGGCCTGGTGGACCGGGTCGCGGCGGTCGACGGCACGGTGGCCCTGGCCAGCCCGGCCGGCGGGCCCACCGTGCTGCAGGTCGAGTTCGCCGGCGCCCGGCCGGCCCGGGACGGATCGGCGCTGGAGGGGTTGCCATCGACGGCCGGCGGGTGATCGTGGCGGAGGACGGCGTCCTCATCCGGGCCGGGATCACCGGCCTGATCAGCCGGTTCGGCCACCAGGTGGTGGCCGCGGTGGGGGACGCCGAGGCGCTCGTCGACGCGGTACGGGAACACGCCCCGGACGTCGTGGTGACCGACGTCCGGATGCCGCCGTCCTTCACCGACGAGGGGCTGCGGGTCGCGATCCGGCTCCGGCGTGCCGACCCGGGCCTGCCGATCCTGGTGCTCAGCCAGTACGTCGCGCAGACCTACGCGGCGGAGCTGCTGGAGTCGGCGGGGCCCGGCACCGCCGGCATCGGCTACCTGTTGAAGGACCGCATCGGCGACGTCGCCGAGTTCGTCGACGCGCTCGACCGGGTGGCGGCCGGACACACGGTGGTCGACCCGGAGGTCGTCCGGCAGATGCTCGTCCGGCGCCGCGACCCGCTCGCCCGGCTGACCCCCCGGGAGCGGGAGGTGCTCGGTCTGATGGCGGAGGGCCGGTCCAACGCGGCCATCGCCCGGGCGCTCGTGGTCACCGAGGCGGCCGTCGCGAAGCACATCGGCAGCCTGCTGGCGAAGCTGGACCTGCCGCCGGACGAGGACGACCACCGGCGGGTCCGGGCGGTCCTGGCCTACCTGCGGGGCTGATCGGGTGCCGCCGGCCGGCGGGCGGCGCGCGTCAGCCGGCGGCGGCGAGCAGCGCCTCGGCGACCTCGGTGCGGACGCTGAGCAGCGTCCGGCCCTGCCGGTGGGTGGTCACCAGCCCGGCCGCGCGCAGCGCGGTGAGGTGCTGCGACACCCCGGCCGGGGACATTCCGGTGCGCCGGGCCAGATCGCTGCCGGAGGCCGGCGCCGCCAGCTCGGCCAGCAACCGGGCCCGCCCCGCCCCGAGCACCGTGGCCAGCGCCGCGGGGGTGGCGGCCGGGCTCTCCCAGAGCGTGCCGACGCCGCGGGCCGGGTAGCCGAGCTGCGGGGCGTCCCCGGCGGCGACGCTGAGCACCGACGGCCAGACGAAGACCGACGGGATCAGCACGAGGGCGCCGCCGGCGGGCACGTCGGGCGCGGCGCAGTGCCGCTGGTCGATGCGGAGGGTGCCGTCCTCCCAGCGGACCCACTCGTGCAGGTCGTTGAGGAGCGCGGCGGCGCCGTCCTCGGCCAGCCGGCGGGCCCGGGCGAACACCTCGGCGTCGAGCAGCATCCGGATCCGGGCCCAGTCGGCGGCCACCGCGGTCCGCCAGTACGCCTCGATCTCCCCGGCCAGCCGGCGCAGGCCCGCCTCCGGGTCGGCGTACAGGGCGGCCACCGCGGGCGGCCGGTCGCCGGGGCAGAGGTCGAGCTGCGCCCGTACGGTCGCGGCAGGGGTGGCCCGCAGCGCCGCCAGCTCGGCGGCCAGGTCGGGGTTGAGCCCGGCCGGCGGCGGGGTGAGGAAGTCGGGAAAGTAGCCGGGGGCGGCCGGGATCAGCTGCCAGAGCAGCCCGCCGTCCGGGCCGGCCAGCCCGGCCTCGGCCAGGCGCGGCCGCACCCGGCGCACCCAGGGCAGGTGGACGGCGTGGCGGCCCGGCTCGCGCAGCACCCGGACGCCGGCGGCCACCTCCCACAGGCAGGAGACGGCGAAGCGGATCCGGGCGACCCCGCCCGCCGACAGGCCGATGGCGACCACGGCACCCCCCGGTGGATTCAGCTGGGACTGAAACGATACTGCCGGCGGGTGGGCCCGCCCAGACTGGCCGGGTGAGCGATCAACACAGCCGAGCAGACCTGTTCCGTTCCCTGCACACCGCCGGGTCGCCCCTGGTCCTCGTCAACGCCTGGGACGTGGCCAGCGCCCGGATCGTGGCCGCCGCCGGCGCCCGCGCGGTGGCCACCACCAGCGCCGGCGTCGCCTGGAGCCTGGGCGCCCCGGACGGCGACGCCCTCGGCCGCGAGGCGGCCGTCGACCTGGTGCGCCGGGTCGTCGCCGCGGTGCCGGTGCCGGTCTCCGTGGACATCGAGTCCGGGTACGGGGCGAACCCGGCGGAGGTCGGCGAGACCGCCCGGGCGGTGATCGCCGCCGGCGCGGTGGGGGTGAACATCGAGGACGCCCGGTACGACGGCGGGCCGGTCCTGCGCGACGTGGACGACCAGTGCGCGCGGATCGCCGCGGTGCGGGCGGCCGCGGACGCCGCCGGCGTGCCGGTGTTCGTCAACGCCCGCACCGACACCCTCCTGCGCGCCGTCGAGGGGGTGGAGGCGACGGTGGTGCGGGCGAAGGCGTACCTGGCGGCCGGCGCGGACGGGGTGTTCGTGCCGGGCGTGGTCGACCCGGACACCATCCGGGCCCTGGTCGCCGGCGTGTCCGCGCCGGTCAACGTGATGGCCGGGCCGGGGGCCCCGGCGGTGCCGGAGCTGGCCCGGCTGGGGGTCGCCCGGGTCAGCCTCGGGTCGTCGGTCGCCCAGGCGGCGTACGCGGTGGCCCGGCGGGCCGCCGACGAGGCGCTCGGCGCGGGGACGTACGGGGCGCTCTCCGACGGGCTCGACTACGGCACGCTGAACGCCCTGATGGGCTGACCCGGGCACGGTGACGTGCCGGCCACCACCGGTGGTGGCCGGCACCTCACCGCCGCGACCGTCCAGCTCCGTCGGCCGCGTCGACGCCGGTCAGAGCGGCGGGGCGATGTCCCGGCGCTCCTCGACCCGCCGGTACTCCACGGGCTCGACGGGCTCGGTGGTGCTGACCACCTGGCGGCGCCGGCCCCAGATGAGCGTGGTCATGATGAGCCCCAGTACGCCGGCCGCCATCAGGATCCAGCCGACCACGTCGAGGTCGATGCCGCCGACGCTCGCGTCCAGCGCGAAGGTGAGGATCGCGCCGACCGCGATCAGGAAGATGCTGGTGCCGATACCCACGACAGCCTCCTTGTCAGGGGATGTGGTGTGCTGTCGAGGGACTTCAGTACCCCGGCGCTGACCAGCGCAACCATGCCGGGACCCGGGGCCGGGTGGGTCGGCGGTCCGGGGGATCTTGGCATCGGGTAGAGTTCAGCCCGTCGCCGGGGAACACCGGCGGCACGCGGACGTAGCGCAGCTGGTAGCGCATCACCTTGCCAAGGTGAGGGTCGCGGGTTCGAATCCCGTCGTCCGCTCGCAGACCACCCCGGCCGTTGCCGGCGGGATGGTCACCAGGGGCGATTGGCGCAGTGGGAGCGCGCTTCCTTGACACGGAAGAGGTCACTGGTTCAAACCCAGTATCGCCCACCATCGAGCCGCGGGCCGGTCAGCCGGGTTGCCCGCCGGTCGCGGCGTAGACGGCGAGCTGCACCCGGTTGCTGCTGCCGGTCTTGGTCATCAGGTTCGCCACGTGGGTCTTCACGGTGGTGACGCCGAGGTGCAGCCGGGCGGCGATCTCCGGGTTGGAGAGCCCCTGACCGACCAGCGCCAGCACGTCGCGCTCGCGGTCGGTGACGCCCGCCGGCGCGGCCACCGGGGACCGGTTCGGCTGGGTGCGGACCGCCTGCTCGACCAGGCGGCGCAGCACGGTCTGGCTGAACGGGCTGTCCCCACCGGCCGCCCGCCGCACCCCGTCCAGCAGCTCGGCCGGGCTGCTGTCCTTGACCAGGAAGCCGCAGGCGCCGGCGGCCAGCGCCGGATAGAGGTGGTCGTCGTCGTCGAAGGTGGTCAGCACCACCACCCGGGTCGAGGGCCGGTGCGCCAGGATCCGCGCGGTGGCGGCGGTGCCGTCGACGCCGGGCATCCGCAGGTCCATCAGCACCACGTCCGGGCGCAACTGCTCGGCGAGCCGGACCGCGGCCGCGCCGTCGGCCGCCTCGCCGACCACCTCCATGTCCGGCACGGAGCCGCAGAGCATCCGCAGGCCGGCGCGGACCAGTTGCTGGTCGTCGACGAGCAGCACCCGGATCATGCCGCGGCTCCGGTGGGCACCCGCGCGCTCAGCCGCCAGCCGGCGCCCGCCGGGCCGGCGTCCAGCCGGCCGCCGAGGACCTCCACCCGCTCGCGCAGGCCGACCAGCCCGTGCCCGGCCGGCCCGCCTGACGGGGTCCCGGGCGGGCCGCCGAAGTCGTGCAGGTCGAACTCGACCCGGTCGTCGTCCACCTGGATCGACAGGCGCGCCCGGGCCGCCGGGCCGGCGTGCTTGGCCACGTTGGCCAGTCCCTCCTGGGTCAGCCGCAGCACGGCCAGCGCGGTGCGGGAGTCCAACCGGACCACCTCGGGGTCGATCTCCGCCTGCACGTCCAGGCCGATCCGGTGGCTGCGGTCCACCGCGGTGCGCAGGGCGACCGGCAGCCCCTCCGGGTCGACGAAGGTGGCGTCCCGGGTCGCGCCGGGGTCGCGCAGCACGGCCACCAGCCGGCGCAGGTCGGTCAGCGCCCCGGAGCCGGTGGCGTGCACGTCGTCGAGCACCTCCCGTACGCGCGGGTCGTCCAACGGCAGCACGTTGCGGGCCACCGCCACCCGCAGCACGATCGAGGCCACGTGGTGGGCCACCAGGTCGTGCAGTTCCCGGGCGATGGCGGTGCGCTCCTCGGCGCGTACCCGGGACACCTCCTGCCGGGCGCGGTCGGCGGCCTGCCGGTTCAGCTCGCCGAGGGCGCGCACGTGCATGCCGAGCAGCAGCGGCGCCGCCACCCCGGCGGCCGCGGCGTAGACCACGGTGAGCGCGATCTCGACGAGTTCGTCGTAGTCGGAGAGCATGCTGCCGGCGACGCCGACGGCCAGGCCGGTCCACACCTGCCAGCCGGAGCGCCGGGCGCCCAGCTCGAACATCGCCCAGGCCAGCGCGACCGCGGGGACGACGTCGTTGTCGGCGCCGAAGAGGTAGCCCACCGCGAACGCCGCGGACACTCCACAGACGACGCTGAACGGGGACCAGATCCCGACGTAGCCGAAGAGCAGGACGCCGACCGCGAGCCCCCGGTCCAGCGGGCTCAGGGCGGCGCCGTCCGGGGTCAGGACCAGGTAGCCGACCCCGGTCAGGCTCACCAGGGTGAGCCGGACCGCCGTGTACCGCTCCTCGAACAGCCGCTCCACCCAGAGCATGTCGGCATCCTACGCAGCGGGCCGGACGGGCAGCAGCGCGGCGGACCGGACGGGAATCAGCCAGGAGACCGTCGCGGCGACCGCCGTGGTCAGCACCAGCGCGGCGACCGCGGCGAGGGTGGTGGCGTCCGGGGCGGTGAGCGGCTGGCCGCGCAGCGCCTGCCAGGTCACCAGCACCAGCAGCCCGGTCCAGGCGAACGCGAAGACGAACACCAGGCGGGCGCGGCGCGCCGCGTCCCGGACCAGCCCGGGCAGCAGCATCGCGAACAGCAGCACCGCCTGCAGGCCGTGGATGCCGACGAAGTGCCCGACCCGCAGGTCGCCGCCGGTGGTGCTCCAACCGGTCAGCGGCATGCCCGGCCCGCCGTCGGGCACCCCGACCGCGTGCGCGCCCATGGTGGTGCCCAGTCCCCGCTCGTCGAGGGCCAGTTGCGCCTCGGTCGGCACCACCATGGTGAGGCCCTGCAACAGGCCGACCAGCAGCACCACCATGCCGAGCCGCACCGCCCAGGTGCCGGCCCGGTCCGGCATGCCGTCCCGCCAGAGCAGGACGGTCAGGACCGCGGTGCCCAGCCACAGCACGGTGATGAAGCTGCCCATCGCCCGCCACATCGCCTCGTCGAGCGGGGTGGCCTCGTTGAAGTGGCTGGCCCGGCCGCGGGCGGCCTGGGTCACGATGATGCCGACCTCCAGGACGGCGGTGGCGACGACGGCGTACGACGTCCAGCGGGCGGTCCGCCGGCCGCGCCGCAGGTGCGCCATCAGCCAGGCCAGGGTGAGCCCGTAGAGCACGAACGAGGCGGCGAACTTCGCGGGCTTCAGCCAGATCGGCTGCCCGCCGAGGGTACGGCCGTCGACCACCAGGCCGACGGCGCTGACCAGGAGCAGCCCGGCCATCAGGGCGGCGAGGAGGGTCAGGGCGGGGCTGCCCCGCCAGGCGGTGCGCAGTGAGGTCGTCATGTCCTCGACGATCGTCGTGGCCGACGGCCGGCACCTCCTGCCGTACGGCCGGATCGCGCTCCTGCCACCGGCCGCGCCTCCTCCGACGGCAGGAGGCCGGCGGCAGGAGGAGCGGGCGCTCCGGGCGGCTTCTGCCGTCAGCAGATCCGCTCAGCGTGAACACCGGGCCGGGGCGCCGCCGGGAGGCGGCACAGTGGAGCGCATGAGACTGCTGGTGCTGGGTGGTACGGGTTTCGTGGGCGGGGCGACGGTCGCCGAGGCGGCCCGCCGGGGCTGGTCGGTGACGGTGTTCAACCGGGGGCTGCACGGGAGCACGCCGCAGGGCGTACACCGGCTGCGCGGTGACCGGACGGCGCCGGACGGGCTGGTCGCGCTGGCCGGCGGCGAGTGGGACCTGGTGGTGGACACCTGGGACGGCGCGCCCCGGGCGGCGGGGGACGCGGCGCGGGCGCTGCACGGCCGGGTCGGGCACTACGCCTACGTCTCCAGCGGGTCGGTCTACGCCGAGCCGGTCCAGCCGGGCTCCGCAGAGGACGCGCCGGTGGTGGACGCCGACCCGGACGCCACCGACGGCGACTATCCGCACCTCAAGGCCGGCGCCGAGCGGGCCGTGCGGCAGGTGTACGGCGAGGCGGCGCTGATCGCCCGGGCCGGGCTGATCCTCGGGCCGGGGGAGGACATCGGCCGGCTGCCCTGGTGGCTGGAGCGGATCGCCCGCGGCGGCGAGGTGCTCGCGCCCGGCCCGGCCGACCTGCCGCTGCAGTACGTCGACGTGCGGGACCTGGCCGGTTGGCTGCTGGACCGGGGCGCCGACCGGCTCGGCGGCACCTTCAACGTGGTCGGCCGCACCGGGCACGCCACCATGGGCGAGCTGCTCGACGCGTGCGTCGCGGCCACCGGGTCGGACGCCCGGCTGCGCTGGGTGGACCCGGAACCGATCCTGGCCGCGGGCGTGGTGCCCTGGAACGACCTGCCGGTCTGGATCCCGCTCGGGCACGAGTACCGCTGGTTGCAGGAGCGCGACGTCAGCCGGGCGTACGCGGCGGGGCTGACCTGCCGCCCGGTCGCCGAGACGGTCGCCGACACCTGGGCCTGGCTGCGCCGGGTGGGCACGGTGCCGCCGCGGGCCGGGCGGCCGCAGCGGGCGAAGGTGGGGCTCGACCCGGCCCGGGAGGCGGCGCTGCTGGCCGGCCTCACGCCGGCCTGACCGACGGGCGGGCCGGGCCGGGCCGCCGACCGGGGCGCAGGAGGGCCCTCCCTGAGCTGGCCCGGCGGGCGGTGGGGACGTCGGGTCGTGCGCACCGGCACGACCCGGCGGGCCCGCACGTCGTGCGGGCCGGCCGGGTCACGACCGGACGGGCAGGTCCAGCACGTCGTCGACGGCGCGGCGGGGCGTCGGCGACCCCGGCTGGCCGTAGCCGACCCGCAGCACCATCTGCGGGGTGCCGAACCGGCCCAGCGAGAGCCTCAGCTGCTCCCGGGCCCCCGGCACCTCGATCGGCTGCGAGAGCATCGACACCGACAGGCCGGCGTCGGTCGCGGTGAGCAGCACCCGCTGCAGCGCCTGCCCGGCGAGCACCTGATCCACCGCCGTGTTCCCGGTCGAGCCCAGGACGGCCACCAGCGGCTCCGGCTCGAAGTCGCGCCCCGGGGCCCGGTCCAGCCCGCCGAAGCCCCGGGACGGCAGCAGGTCCTGCGGTTCGCTCCGCGGGCCGCCGGCGGCGGCCGGTACCCCGTCCGGGGCGGGTTCGCCGCGCACCCAGTCGGTGCGTTCGCTCCGGTAGGCCGGGTCGCGTTCGAGCACCCGGTGGGCGCTGCGGGCGATCTCGGCGAACGCGTTCACCGCGCTCACCCCGATCAGCAGCTCCAGCCAGCACTGCTCGGCCCGGGCCGCCTCGGCCAGCCGCCAGCGCGCGTCCGCCGGCACCGGGTCCGGCCAGAACGGCGCCCGGTTGCTGAACCGGCGGGGGATGGCCGCGTACAGGCTCTGCTCGGTCGGGGTCGGCGGCCGGGAGGGGCCGGGCACCAGCCGGGCCACCACGTCCGGCTCGGCCGGGTACGGGCGCAGCCGAACCGTCGCGGGTCGGCCCGCCACGGCCAGCGCGAGCCGCAGGTTGAACAGGGCCGCCCCGCAGGCGATCCGGACTCCCCAGCCGCTCGGGTCGGTGGCCGGCAGCCGCCGGGACGCGTCGACGAGCACCTCGATGCCGCCGTCCCGCAGGCGGAACCGCCACGGCTGGGTGTTGTGCAGCGACGGCGCGCGTACCGCGTCGGTGACGGCGGCCCGCACCTGCTCGACGGTGTAGGCGGTGTCCATGGTCACGCTCCTTCGGCGCTCGCCGGGTCCACCTCGACAGTGCGCCGGCCGGACCCCCGCCGGACAGGGCCGGACGTCCCGTCCGCCCGGGCCCGACCGCCCGCCGCCGCAGGTCAACGGGGAGGTGACCGCGCCCGCCCGGCGGTAGGTCACGCGGTTCGGGACCTTCGGCCCGTGCCGGCGGGCGGCGCAGCGGGTAGAAACGAGGAATGATCCGGGTGTTCCTCCTCGACGACCACGAGGTCGTCCGTCGCGGCCTCGCCGACCTGTTGCAGAGCAGCGGCGACATCGAAGTGGTCGGCGAGTCCGGCTCCGCCCCGGAGGCGGCGCGGCGCATCCCGGCCCTCCGGCCGGACGTGGCGATCCTCGACGCCCGGCTGCCCGACGGCAACGGCATCGACGTGTGCCGCGACATCCGGGCCGTGGACTCCTCGATCAAGGGCCTGATCCTCACCTCGTACGAGGACGACGAGGCGCTGTTCGCGGCCATCATGGCCGGCGCGGCCGGCTACGTGCTCAAGCAGATCCGCGGCACCGACCTGGTCGACGCGGTGCGCCGGGTGGCGGCCGGGCAGTCACTGCTCGACCCGGCGATCACCACCCGGGTGCTGGAGCGGATCCGCAGCGGCGTCGAGCAGCCCCGGGAGCTGAAGGACCTCACCGACCAGGAGCGGCGGATCCTGGAGTACGTGGCCGAGGGGCTCACCAACCGGGAGATCGCCGGCAAGATGTTCCTGGCGGAGAAGACGGTCAAGAACTACGTCTCCAGCGTGCTGGCCAAGCTGGGCCTGGAGCGCCGCACCCAGGCCGCCGTCCTGGCCACCCGCCTCCTCCGCAAGACCCCCTGACCCACCCTCCCGCTTCCTCGCCGATCCTGCACGTTCCACCCCCGATACCGGGGATCTGCCCCTGATGCCGGGCCACCGTGCAAGATCGCGTACTGGGGGTGGGACGGGGGGCGGGGCGGGGGCGGGTCAGGTGGCTAGTGGGATGCGCCAGTGCAGTTCGGTGCCGCGGGGGCTGGCCGGGCGTACCTCGAACACGCCGCCGTGGCGTTCGGCGCGCTCGCGCAGGTTGACCAGCCCGCCCCGGGCGGCGGCCGGGTCGCAGCCCACGCCGTCGTCGGTGACGGTGACCGCCACCTGCCCGCCGTCGACCCGGACGGCGACCGCCACCCGGTCGGCGTGGGCGTGGCGTACCGCGTTGGACAGCGCCTCCCGCAGCACGGCGGTGAGGTCCGGGCGGACCGCGTCCGGCACCGCGCTGTCGATCGGGCCGACCAGCTCCAGGCTCGGCCGGTGGCCGAGCGCCTCGGCGGCCACCTCGACCGCCTCGCGGATCTCCGTGCGCAGCGCCGCGCTCATCGGCGTGCGCAGCTCGAAGATGGTGCGGCGGATGTCCTTGATGGTGGCGTCCAGGTCGTCGACCGCCGCGTTGATCCGCTTGGCGATCTCCGGTTTCGTGGCCATCGGGGCGGCGCTCTGCAGTTGCAGGCCGGTGGCGAAGAGCCGCTGGATGACCACGTCGTGCAGGTCCCGGGCGATCCGCTCGCGGTCCTCCAGGACCACCAGCAGCTCGCGCTCCTCCTGGCCCCGGGCCCGCTCCATGGCCAGCGCCGCCTGCCCGGCGAAGCTGCCGAGCAGGGCCAGCGCCTGGTCGTCGGCGGTGGGCAGCGCGTGGTCGGCCCGGTGCGCGATCAGCAGCACGCCGTGCAGGGTGTCGGCGGTGGCCAGCGGGGAGACCACCGCCGGCCCGGTGTGCAGCAGCGCCGGCCAGGGCGCGGCGTGCGCCAGGTCGTCGACCACGTCGTGCCGGCCCTCGGCGACGGCCGGCGCGAAGCTGGTCCCGGCCGCCGGCAGCACCGTGCCGACCAGCGCGCCCGCCTGGTCACCGGCCCCGTCCACGACCTCGACGGTGAACTCGTCGGCCTCGGGGTCGTAGAGCAGCACCAGCGCCAGCTCGGCCTCGGCGACCTCGCGGGCCCGCCGGGCCACCAGCGCCAGCGCGTCCGTGCGGCGCACCTCGCCGAGCAGCACCGAGGTGATCTCGGCAGTCGCGGCGAGCCATCGTTCCCGCTGGTGGGCCAGGGCGTAGAGGCGGGCGTTCTCGATCGCCACGCCGGCCGCGGCGGCCAGCGCGACCACGATCTCCTCGTCGTCGTCGGTGAACTCGTCGGCGCCCTGCTTCTCGGCCAGGTAGAGGTTGCCGAAGACCTGGTCGCGGATACGCACCGGCACGCCGAGGAAGCTGTGCATCGGCGGGTGGTGCGGCGGGAAGCCGTACGAGTTGGGGTGCTGGGTGATGTCGGGCATCCGCACCGGGCGCGGGTCGTCGATGAGCAGGCCGAGCACGCCCCGCCCGTGCGGCAGGTCACCGATCTTCGCGTGCAGCTCGGGGGAGATGCCGTGGGTGATGAAGTCGTACAGCATCCGGTCGTGGCCGATCACGCCGAGCGCGCCGTAGCGGGCGCCGGCCAGCTCGCAGGCCGCCTCGACGATCCGTTGCAGGGTGCTGCGCAGATCCAGGTCGGTGCTGATGCCGACCACCGCGTCCAGCAGCGCCCGCAGCCGCTCGCGGCTGGTGACCACCTCGCCGACCCGGTCGAGCATCTCCTGGAGCAGCTCGTCGAGGCGGACCCGGGACAGCGGGCCCAGACCGAGCGACGGGGTCGCCGAGGGCTCCCGCCGGGGGTTCGGAGTGTTCGCCGCCACCGGCCGAGCCTAACGGCCGCCCGGCCGGGAGCGGGAGGCCGTCAACCCTGCCCGCCGCGGACCGCGGAGGTGTCCACCACCTGCTCCACCGCGAGCCGCGGGGTGTGCGGCGGTCCGGCGTGCGCCGGGTCCGCGATCCCCAGGCGCAGCACGAGGTACGGGTAACCGAGCCCGGCCAGCAGCTGGCGCAGCGTCTGCCGGGTGCCGTCCAGCTCCACCACCCCGCTCAGCGGCACCACCGACACGCCGTGCCGGGTGGCGGTCAGCCATGCCGCGGAGAGCGCCTCGCCGGCGCGCAGCCAGCTGTCCCGCTCGTCCTCGTCGCCGTAGAGCAGCGCGTACACCGCCGCCCGGTCGTGGCCCGGGCCGATCGGCAGGGTGCCGGCGCGGCCGAAGTCGCGGGCGGGCACGGTGGTCTGTGGCGGCTGCTCGGGCAGCACCTCCGGGGGCAGCCCGGTGCCGGTGCCGGCCCGGCTGGTCCAGTAGTCCAGCTCCTCGCGCAGCTGCGGGTCCTCCGCTTCGACCGTGGCGGCGCGCCCGGCCGCCGCGGCCAGCCGCATCACCTGGTCCCGGTCGAGGATCTGCAGCCGGCAGCCCTCGGCGGAGACCGCCGAGGCGACCTGCCCGAGCACCGTGGTGGGCACCGGCTCGTCGCTGACCGGCCGCCGGTCGGTGTGCCGCACCTGCATGCACTGCACCATGTGCATCGCGTCCGGGTCGGCCCCGGTGCGGGAGAATCCGGTCAGCCGGGCCAACAGCTCCTCGTCGCCCGGGTCGGGCAGCCGCTCCACCACCGCCGTCCAGCCCTCGGCGGCCAGCGCCAGCCGGGCGTGGTGCAGCGCGGTGCCGCAGCTGACGGCCAGCAGCCGCCCCTCCGGGTCGGTCGCCGTGAGCCGGCGCTCGGGGACCATCCGCAGCTCCAGCGCGTCGGGCAGCACCCGCCACCGCCACGGCTGGGTGTTGTGCACCGACGGGGCGTGACCGGCCATGGCGGCCGCCTCCGCGAGTGCGGTGGTCAGCGGGCGGTCCGTCGCCGGCGTCTCGTGGCTCATCGTCACGACCTCTCGTCTCCGCCCATGGTGCCTGCCCCGGGCGGCGTCGCGGGTGGGATTGCCGCTCCATCCTGCGACATCCGCCGGGCCTCCGCACGGGACGCAGGTCCCGCCACCGCCGGGCCGTTCGGCCCGCGTCGGTGGGCCTTGGCCGCTCGCCACGGCCGCGAACCCGTAACCGCTCGGGCGGCGGCCGGACGGTGCTGGCGCGGCCGAGGCGGCGGGCGGCGGTGACGCCGCCACCCCGGGTCAGCGCTCGCGGACCACCGCGACCGGGCAGTGGGCGTGCTGGATGAGCTGCTGGCTCACCGAGCCGAGCAGCATCCCGCGCAGCCCACCGCGGCCGCGGCTGCCGACCACCACCAGCTGCGCGTCGCGGCTGGCGTCGACCAGCAGCGCGGCCGGGGCGGCGGCCGTCACCTCGACGACCACCTCGACGTCGGGGAACGCCCGGCGCCAGCGGGCCAGCGGCTCGTCCAGCTCGGCCCGGTCGGCCATCGCCGCCTCCCGCTCCTCCGGACCGGCCGGCGGCCGCTGACCGGCCGGCGGGTGCCAGGCCCGCACCACGCGTAGCGGCACCTGCCGTAGCGCGGCCTGCTCGACCGCGAACCCGAGCGCCACCAGCGAGTACTCGGAGCCGTCCACGCCGACCACGACGTGCCCGGAGCGCCGGCCGGCTTCGCCGCGGACCACCACCACCGGGCAGTGCGCGTGCGCGGTGACCGCCACCGCGGTCGATCCGGCGAGCAGCCCGGTGAAGCCGCCGTGCCCGCGGCTGCCCAGCACCAGCAGGCCGGCCTGCGCCGACCGTTCCTCCAGCACCAGCGCGGCTGGTCCGTCGAACACCTCGCCATGCACGGTCACGCCCGGGCTCGCCGCGGCGGCGTCCGTCGTCGCCCTGCGTACCAGGTCCTCGACCTGCCGCCGGGCCGTCTCGTCCGGCCAGACGCCGGGGGCGATGCCGGGCCCGATCCAGCCGGCCACGGTGAGCCACTCGTAGACGTACGCCAGCCGGACCGGGCGGCCGCTGCGGCGCGCCTCGTCCAGCGCCCACGTCAGCGCCGCCGCGGCCTCCGTGGAGCCGTCGTAGCCGACCAGGATCTCCTCGCCGTTCATCGCGTCCGCCGCCCGTGGGTCGGGCCCGCCGGAGCGCGCCGCCCGTTCACTGCCCGCCCCGCAGACCCGGCTGGGTCTCCCGGATCCAGCGCCACTCCGCCACCCGGGGGTCGTCCTCGCCGTAGCGGCGGGTGTAGTCCCGGCAGGACTGGCGGGCGTCGACCATCTCCTGGCGCAGGTGCGCGGCCCGGGCGGCCAGCCCCGGCACCCGGTCGATCACGTCGATGACCAGGTGGAACCGGTCGAGGTCGTTGAGCATCACCATGTCGAACGGGGTGGTGGTGGTGCCCTCCTCCTTGTAGCCGCGCACGTGCAGGTTGTCGTGGTTGGTGCGGCGGTAGGTGAGCCGGTGGATCAGCCAGGGATAGCCGTGGTAGGCGAAGATGACCGGCCGGTTCTCGGTGAAGATCGTGTCGAACTCCTTGTCGGCCAGGCCGTGCGGGTGCTCCGAAGCGGGCTGCAGGCGCATCAGGTCGACCACGTTGACCACCCGGACCTTCAGCTCGGGCAGGTGCCGGCGCAGCAGGTCCGCCGCGGCGAGGGTCTCCAGCGTCGGCACGTCCCCGGCGCAGGCGAGCACCACGTCCGGCTCGCTGCCGTCGTCGGAGCTGGCCCAGTCCCAGATGCCGATGCCGCGGCGCGCGTGCTGGATCGCCTCCTCCATCGACAGCCAGTTCGGCGCCGGCTGCTTGCCGGCCACCACCACGTTGATGTAGTGCCGGCTGCGCAGGCAGTGGTCCATCGTGGAGAGCAGGGTGTTCCCGTCCGGCGGCAGGTAGACCCGGACCACCTCGGCCTTCTTGTTCATCACGTGGTCGATGAAGCCCGGGTCCTGGTGCGAGAAGCCGTTGTGGTCCTGCCGCCAGACATGGCTGGAGAGCAGGTAGTTCAGCGAGGCCACCGGCTGCCGCCAGGGGATGCCCCGGGTCACCTTCAGCCACTTGGCGTGCTGGTTCACCATCGAGTCGACGATGTGGATGAACGCCTCGTAGCTGGTGAAGATGCCGTGCCGGCCGGTCAGCAGGTAGCCCTCCAGCCAGCCCTGGCACAGGTGCTCGGAGAGCACCTCCATCACCCGGCCGTCCGGGGAGAGGTGGTCGTCACCCGGCACCCGGCCGGCCACCCAGGCGCGGTCGGTGACCTCGAAGGCGGCGCCGAGCCGGTTCGAGGTGACCTCGTCCGGGCCGAAGAGGCGGAACGTCTCCGGATTGGCGGCGATCACGTCCCGGATCCACGGGCCCAGCGCGCCGGTGGCCCCGGCGACCGTCGCGCCCGGTCGGTCCACCTCCACGGCGTAGTCGCGGAAGTCCGGCAGGTTCAGGTCGCGCAGCACCATCCCGCCGTTGGTGACCGGGTTGGCGCTCATCCGCCGGTCGCCCTTCGGTGGCAGCTCGACCAGCTCGGCGACCGGGGCGCCGGTGGCGTCGAAGAGCTCCTCCGGCCGATAGCTGCGCAGCCAGCGCTCCAGCTCGGCCAGGTGGTCCGGGTTCTTGCGTACCTCGGACAGGGGCACCTGGTGCGAGCGGTAGGTGCCCTCCACCTGCTTGCCGTCGACGTCGCGCGGGCCCGTCCAGCCCTTCGGCGTCCGCAGGACGATCATCGGCCAGCGGGGGCGCTCGACCGCGCCGCCGGAGCGCGCGGCGTGCTGGATCGCGGCGATCTCGTCCAGCGCGCGGTCCAGCGTGGCGGCCAGCGCCTGGTGCACCCGCGCCGGATCGTCACCGGCCACCACGTACGGCTGGTAGCCGGAGCCGCGCATCATCTCCAGCAGGTCGTCTTCCGGGATCCGGTCCAGCACCGTCGGATTGGCGATCTTGTAGCCGTTCAGGTGCAGGATGGGCAGCACCGCGCCGTCCCGCGCCGGGTTGAGGAAGACGTTGGACAGCCAGCTGCCGGCCAGCGGGCCGGTCTCCGCCTCGCCGTCGCCGATCACGCAGGCCACCACCAGGTCCGGATGGTCGAACGCGGCGCCGTAGGCGTGGCTCAGCGCGTAGCCCAGCTCGCCGCCCTCGTGGATCGAACCCGGCACCTCCGCCGCCACGTGGCTCGGGATGCCACCGGGGAAGGAGAACTGGCGGAACAGCCGGGCCATGCCGGCCTCGTCGCGGCCGGTGCCGTGGTACTTCTCGCTCCAGGTGCCCTCCAGCCAGGTGTTCGCCACGATCGCCGGGCCGCCGTGGCCGGGCCCGGTGATGAACATGGCGGACAGGTCACGGGCGACGATCACCCGGTTCAGGTGCGCGTAGAGCAGGTTCAACCCGGGAGAGGTGCCCCAGTGGCCGAGCAGGCGCGGCTTGACGTGCTCGGGCGTCAGCGGTTCGCGCAGCAGTGGATTGTCCAGCAGGTAGATCTGCCCGACGGTGAGATAGTTCGTCGCCCGCCAGTAGGCGTCCAGCCGGCGCAGCTCGTCTCCGGTCAGGGGGCCGTGCAGGTCCGCAGCGGTGTCCATACTGCCTGAGCCTCTCGCGGGTAGGGAAGTCCTGCATCTTGCGGCGCGGATCCATCCGGGCCGATCTCAGCTTCGCCGCCGGAGCCGGTACGGCGCAGGGCCGTTGGTCCCGCGTCGGGCGGGCGCTACGCCCCGTTCATCGGGATCCCGGTCAGCCCCCGGATCACGATCACCGGTGCCGGTGAGTGGTAGAGCAGCGACTGGCTCACCGCGCCGAGCATGCCCCGCCACGGCTCGTCGCCCCGGGCCGCGACCACGGCCAGCTGGGCCGACCGGGACTGGTCGACCAGGACGGTGCCCGGGTCGCCGCGGATCGCGTGGCACTCGGTGGGCACCGCGGGGTGGCGGTCCGCGTACCGGGCCACGACCTGTTCGAGCTGGCCGGTTGCGTCCTCGGTGGTCTCGTCCGGCTCGATCACCCGGATGACCAGCATCCGCGCCTCGCGCCGGGCGGCGCAGTCGAACGCCCACTCCAGAACGCCCTCCGAGCTGGCGGTACCGTCCACGCCGACCAGCACCGGCCCCTGCGGCGGCGGATCCCGGCGGGCCACCAGCACCGGGCACCCGGCCCGCGCGGCCAACTGCACGCCCGGCGCGTCGGCCGGCACGCAGTCGGCGCAGGCCGCCATGCCGCCGTCGCCGACCGCGACCAGGAACGCCGTCTCCGAGCGGCGGGTCAGCACCGCCACCGCCGGCCCCTCCACGATCTCGCGGTGCACCGACAACTCCGGCGCGACCCCGGTGGCGATCCGGGTGGCCTCGGCGAGCAACTCCTCGACGGTGGTGCGGGATTCGGCGACCGTCGGCGCCTCGAACGCGGCGGCCCAGTTGAACGCGTGCAGCAGGTGCAGTTCCCGGTTGTGCGCGGCGGCCTCCTGGGCGGCCAGTCGGACCACCGGGTAGTTGCGTTCCGAGCCGACGCCGACCAGCACCGCTGCGTCGGCGGCTGCGGCCATCCGGCATCACCTCCGCAGGCGTCGCGCCCGGCACGACTGACTCCCATCCGAGGTTAGTCGCGACCGTACGGCGGTGGGGTGGGATCGGCTGCTCCGGCCTGGCGGGCGTGCCGGCAGGCCAGCGGATACTCGAGCCCGCCCGTCGGCGCGCCGGGCGGCGTGTCGCCCGGGGTCGGCCTGGTTCTTCGCGCGGGTGATACCTCTGAGGCATTTTTATGGATCTTGTGACGTGTCTGTGGGTGGTCGGGCGCGTCGTTTATGGGGCACGCCGTTGTCCTGCCTAGGTTCTGG